>NZ_JQKV01000007.1 GCF_000746205.1 Halorubrum sp. BV1 | reverse complement strand
ACAGAGGGGGTGTTGGCGGGTGTTGACACGATGTCAACACACCATTGCATGGTCTATATGGTGTCCAGTGCACCCAGCGACCTGGATGACACCGAACGACCACGGCTCACATCAGATTTCCTCTTACGCCGGAGCGCAGGGGGCGAAATCCTCATCTTCGCGGACCTGATTGTACCCTTCGAGGGGATATAAACCCGTCGAAGCGTTTTCGGGTCCAGCGAAACCGGGCCGAGTTGAACGGCCCGAGTTCGCGGATGCGTTCTTCGCATTAGTCACGATGGCCGGGTTGTATTTAACCCCGTCGAACTATCGACGCCACGTCATGCGGTTTCATGCCGAGGGGGGTGCACCGCGAACGGCGCTCGGAGGGTGGTTGAAAGAACGGCGTGAGGCTCGCGGCGTTACCACTCAATGCCGGGTGGTCACGAGAAAAATCGTGTGAGAGAGCTACGCTTCGTCGATGTACTCGATCCCCTGTTTCGAGACGTTGGCTTTGGTGATGTCGTTAAGGTCGTTGAGCCAGAAGTCGTCGTCTGCATCGTCGACTTCGGGAGCGCTGTCCTTCCACGCCCACCCCTCGTACTCGTGAACCTTCTTCGTCCCCTTCTCTCGAAGGCGGAGCGTGACCCGTTCGGCCTCGTCTTCTGACGGAGCAGGATCGAGAGTTCGCGCTGCTTTGAGCGCAGCCTGCCGAGGCATGTTTCCGGAAAATTCGCTCGTTTCCGATCCGTCTTCCTCTCGAAGGGCAAAGTTTCGCTTACCGTCTTCACGTACCATGGTTTATCCTCCATGGGAACCCAGCACACAGTCGATAATAAATATATCGGGGAAATGAAAGCTGATGTGCAAAACATTTATATATTAACTCCACTCCGCCTAGCGATTCTAGGTAGGTCCAGCCGAGCGCCGAGCGGTCCGACGGGGTATGTAAACAACACTTATGTGTCTGCTATGGCGAAGTGCGACCAGTACAACCGCGATGGTCCGTAAAAAGAAGCTCAGCCCGAGTGGCGCGAAGGACGATGACGGGAAGTACCACAACGTCCATGTGAACCTCCACGAAGACGAGCTCGCTGTCGCCGGAATGGAGATCGGCGACGAGGTGTTCGTCCGGGTCCGAGACGGGAAGATAATCATTCAAAAAGCGGATTCGAGCCCCGAAGACCTCGAACACGATTTCTAAGTACCGACCGATCGCGGTTTCCTATCACGGACGCGACCGGATCAGCGGTTCGCGCCGCCAACACGCTGGCTCATCGGAGCAGCGCCGCGTCGGTCGGCGGATTGATACCTGCTCGTACTGAGTCGGAAACGATGAACGCGTACGATCTGTTGAAGCCGGTGTTGTTCAGGCTGCCACCGGAGACCGCACACGGGCTGACACATAAACTCTTGAAAGTCACACAGGGGACGCCGGTCACGGCGTCACTCCGACCTCGGTACGCGGTCGATAGTTCCCGGTTGAGCGTGAACGCGTTCGGGCTCGAATTCTCGAATCCGGTCGGAGTCGCCGCTGGGTTCGACAAGAACGCGGAGATCCCGCGTGCGCTCGCGTCCCTCGGTTTCGGACACGTCGAGATCGGCGGTGTCACGGCCGAGCGTCAGCCGGGGAATCCGCGCCCGCGGCTGTTCCGTCTCACGGAAGACGAGGCGTTGATAAACCGGATGGGATTCAACAACGAGGGCGCTGACGTCGTCGGAAAGCGGCTCGACCGGGAGCCGCTTCCTGACGTTCCGGTCGGAGTGAACATCGGAAAGTCGAAGACGACTCCGCTCTCCGACGCCGCCGCCGACTACCGATACACCTACGAGCGCGTGGCTGATGCGGGCGACTACTTCGTCATCAACGTCTCCAGCCCGAACACGCCCGGTCTCCGCGACCTCCAGAACCGCGAGGCGTTAGAAGAGATTCTCGGAACGCTCGCCGACGCCGGGGCCGAGCCGCTCCTCGTGAAGCTCTCGCCTGATCTGCCGGAACCGGCCGTCGAGGAGGCGCTCGCCGTCGTCGACGAGTGCGATTTGGACGGCGTCATCGCGACGAACACGACCACGTCGCGTCCCGATTCGCTGCAGAGTCCGAACCGCGCGGAGCGCGGGGGATTGTCCGGACGGCCGATCAGAGACCTCGCAACCGAACGCGTTCGGTTCGTAGCCGAGCGAACGGACGTGCCGGTGATCGGCGTGGGCGGAATTGCGGACGCCGAAAGCGCCTACGAGAAGATACGCGCGGGGGCGTCGATCGTTCAACTGTACACCGGGCTCGTGTACGAGGGGCCGACGGTCGCACGCGACATCAACGAGGGCGTCCTCAAGCTGCTGGAACGAGACGGGTTCGAGACTGTCGAGCAGGCGGTTGGCGCAGACCTGTAGTGCGAGAAGAGACGCCCGAAACTGCAGACGAAACGAAGGGGCTGTTACGCGTCGTTGTTCACGATGACGACCACGTCGTCGGCTTCGAGCAGTTCGCCGTCACCGCGGTACTGCCGCGTTTTCTCGACCGAGAACTCGTCGTCGAGGAGGGTGACGCCCGCGACGTGGAGTTCGTCGCCGTCGATCTCGTAGTCGTCCTGTGCCAGCGCCGCCTCGATATCACCGACCTGTTCGCCGTACTTCGGGCCGACTGTGGCGTAATCGAGGTCGATACCCGTGATCACCGTTTCGACGGGAGCGTCGGCGTCGGGGTGGACGGTGAGGTCGGCGACGTGCATCACGCCCGTGATGTCCGCCTCGAAGCCGCGAACGTCGGCGTACACCTCGACTGCGTCGAGTTCGGCGTTCAGGGGGAGTTGGTTCTCGCTTTTGTACTTCCGGATGACGCCGACGACGGCGGTCGCGGCCGCGCCCGCGTCGCGGTCGGCGTCGACGCCGAGCGGTTCGGGCCAGTCGGCGAGGTGGACCGAGTCGCTGGCACCGGCGGCGTCTGCCTCGATCGCGTCCGCGTACATGTCGTGCCACAGCTCCTCGGTGACGTGAGCCAGAAGCGGCGCGAACAGTTTCAGAAACCGACGGTGAGCGGTTCGAAGCGTGTACGCCGCGGCGGCGTCGTCGCGCTGTTTGGCGATTTCGAGGTAATCGTCACAGAACGTGTTCCAGAAGAAACTGCGGAGGCCGTCTCGGGCCTTCGAGAACTCCCGGTTTTCGAGCAGTTCGGTGAGCCGGCCGATCTCCGAGTCGAGTTCGGCGAGGAGCCATCGGTCGAGCTCTCGGAGGTCGTCGTCGTCCGGCTCCGCGGGGAACGGCTCTGGAGCCAGCGACTCGACGAGCTTCGAGGCGTTCCACAGCTTGCGGATCAGCTTCTCGCCCGCGCGGAGGTCCTTCTCTTTGAACGGGAAGTCGTCGCCGACCGCGGTGCCGGCGGCCCAGTAGCGCGTGGCGTCGACGGGGAACTCTTCGAGCACCGCCTCGGGTTCGACGACGTTGCCGACGGATTTGGACATCTTCTCGCGGTTCTCGTCGAGGACGTGGCCGTTGATCATCGTCTCCTCGAAGGGGACCTCGTCGGTGTGCTCGTAACACTTGACGAGGGTGTGGAACAGCCAGAAGCTGATGATGTCGTGGCCCTGCGGACGGAGGTCGAACCGGTACAGTTCGGGATGTTCCATCGTGAACTCCCCGGCCTCCTCGTCCCAGTCCCAGCCGGCGTTGATAAGCGGTGTGAGACTGGAGGTGGCCCACGTATCGAGCACGTCGTCCTCGGGCTCGAACTCGTCGTGTCCGCAGGCCGGACAGGCGTCGACTGGCGGGTCGTCGGAGAGCGGATCGACCGGCAGGTCCGCCTTCTCGGCGACGATCTCCTCGTCGCACTCGGCACAGTACCAGACGGGGAACGGAATGCCCGAGGAACGCTGTCGCGAGATGAGCCAGTCCCACTGAAGCCCTTCGACCCAGTGTTCGTATCTGGTGAACATCTTCTCGGGAGACCACTTCATCTCCCGACCGATGTCGAGGTACTCGTCGGTCTTATCGAGCATCTGAATGTACCACTGTTCGGTGACGAGGAACTCGACGCTCGTCCCGCACCGCTCGTGCACGTTGACGGTGTGGGTGATCGCGCGGCGCTCTTCGAGCGCGCCGGCGTCGTCGAGGTCGGCGACGATGGCCTCCCGGGCCTCCCCCGAATGTAGCCCTTCGTACTCCTCGGCGACCGCGGTCATGTGGCCGGACTCGTCGATGGCGACGCGGAGGTCCAGATCGTGGACCTGGTACCACTCGATGTCGTTCTGGTCACCGAAGGTACAACACATCACGATCCCGGAGCCGGTCTCCATGTCGACGCGCTCGTCGGCGATGATCGGGACCTCGTGGCCGAACAGCGGGACTTCGGCGGACTCGCCGACGAGATGCTGGTTCTCATCGTCGTCGGGGTGGACGAAGACGGCGACACACGCGGGGAGAAGCTCCGGGCGCGTCGTCGAGATTGTGAACGTCTCGGCGGCCTCGTCGAGCTCGGATGCGCCGTCGCCGCGGTCCGCTCCGTCCGCGTCGTTCGCGTCGTCGCGCACGACGGGGAAGGTGATGTCGTGGAAGTGGCTGTCCTGTTCGTCGTCTTCGGTCTCGACCTGCGAGATGGCGGTCTCGCACTCGGGACACCAGATCGCTGGGGCCTTCTCGCGGTACTCGCGGCCCTGATCGTACAGGTCGACGAACGACAGCTGGGAGACGCGCTGGACGCGCGGCTCGATGGTCTGATAGGTATGGTCCCAGTCGACGGAGACGCCGAGCGCCTGGACGTTCTGCGTGAACTGTTCCTCGTAGTCGGCACAGACCTCCCGGCACTTCGCCTGGAACTCGCGCCGCTCGAAGTCCTGGTGGCGGATGTCGAGTTCGTCCTCGGTCAGGCGCTCGGAAGCGATCCCGTTGTCGTCGTAGCCGAACGGAAAGAAGGTCGTGTCCCCGTTCATGCGCTCGAAGCGCGCGACGAAGTCTTGCAGGGTGAACCCGTAGAGGTGGCCCATGTGGAGGCTCCCCGACACCGTCGGCGGCGGGGTGTCGATAGAGAAGACGGTGTTCGGATCGACCGGGTCGTCGGGGTACGCATACGTCTCCTCGTCGACCCATCGCCGCTGCCAGCGCGGCTCGACGGCGTCGGGGTCGTACTCACCACTGGGCATTTCACACGCACGTTCCGGTGGTTCCCTCTTAACGGCCTCGGTTATGTGGAGACCGATCGGATCAGGGCGCGACGCCGACGGTCAACAGCGTCCCCCACGTTCGGTAGCGGTCCACCATCTCCTCGCGGGAGTCCCAGTCGTCGGTCGGGAACGCCGACTCGGGCGGTATGTCGATCTCGCGATCCGAGACGGCATCCTGTTCGGCGACGTACAGACCGGCCTCCCTGAACGCCTCGCGGTACTCGGCGCGCGACCAGCGCGTCATCTCGATTGATATCTTCTCTTGCCACGCGTGCGTCGTCTCGCTCTCCTCGAAGAAGTTCACCGCACAATAAAACGTGCCGCCGGGTTTCAGCACGCGCCGAACCTCTTCGAGGGTGTGAACCGGGTCGCTCGCGTAGTAAAACGCCTCCATCGAGAAGACGTGGTCGAGGGAGTCGTCAGCGAAGGGGAGGTCGTCGAAGTCGCCGACCAGGAATCCGATAGCGTCGTCGTCCGTGTACCCGCGTGCGTTCCGGACCATTTCGGGTGCGCCGTCGAGCCCATATCCGCGGCCGATCCCGCGCTCGCGCAGCGCGCGGAGGGCGTAGCCGGACCCGGTACCGAGGTCCAACACGGCGTCTCCCGGTTCGACCGGCATCCGCGCGAGAACGTGTTTTGCAGTGTGCCAGTGTCTGTCTTCCATGCCACGGTCACGCCCCGAGGCGGCCCAGTCGTCGAATTCCTCTCGAACACTCATGCATGCCCGCACGCGCGGGCGAGTGAAAACGGGTTCGGAGAGGCCGCGTTCGGAGAAGCCGAGAGACGAACGCGTTCGGAGAGCGAAGAGAGGACGCGGATCCGAAGTGAACACGGAACCCGGCGAGAGGCCATCGGGGGAGACGCTAAATCATAACGATGTCGTCGCGGCGGAGCGCCGGTGTTTTATCGGTTCGTCTCGCTTCAGAGCGCATGAAGCGGCCGAAGACCCTCCGCCGACCGAAGTTCCGCGTCGCCGACTCCGCACAGCAGGCGGTCGGTGGGTTCCTCCTCGCGGGTCCGTTCGTCGTCACCGAGGAGGTGTGGGTACTCGCCGCGGGAATGAACTGGGTTCAAGGAGTGTTGACCGCCGCGATCGCTGCGCTCATCGGCTACGCAGCCCTCTATCGGGCGGACACGGACCGCGATCCGGAGGACGAGCGGGACATCGTCGGGATACCGATGCGGTTCGTCTCGCTCATGATCGTCGCGTTCGGATCGGTTCTGGTGCTCGCGGTGCTTTTCGACGCGCCCGACACCTTCCTCGTCAAGGCGGGGGTCACCGGCGTCGAGTTGTGGGCGACGACGTTCAAGGCCGTCTCGGTCGGGGCCGTCTTCAGCGTCGTCGGCGCGGCGACCGCCGACAGCGTGTTCTGAGATCGGCCGATCGTGATGCGGTCGCCGCGTCACACCACGAGTGTGACGACGGCAAAGAGGATCAACACGCCGGCGATGTCACAGACGTTGGTGACGACGGGGATAGTCGTGTCGTCGGGATTGAGGCCGACTCGATAGGACGCCTCCACCGCGGCGACGCTGGTAACCACGACGAGCCCCGCGAGAAGCATCCCCGACGACAGCGAGACCAGAAGCACCCGTCCGAGGCCGAGCGCACCACCCAGCGCGAGACCGATGGCCCACGCGGCGATCCCGACGACCCCGAAGACGGTTCCCGCGAGCGCGAAGACAGCACCGGCGTTCGCGCGGAGTTCAGGATTGGAGAGACTCAACTCGTAGGTCCCGAGGTGGAGTTGGGTGGTAAGCCGCGAACAGGTGATCGATGCGAGATTCCCCGCCGTACCGATCTGGACCGGAACCAACACCAAAAGGGCCGGGTATTGGACCAGCGTGGCCTCGTACGTCTGGAGGACGGTCCCGGAGATGAGCTGTAGCACGGAGAGAACGGCGAGGAGTGGGACCATCGTGCGAACGATTCGAGGGATCGACCACTCGTCGGGCAGCGGGCGATCGGGAGGCTCAGAGGCGTCTGGTGGAGCACTCATACCACGCCCCCCACGACGACGACGCCGACGAGGAGGAAGAAGACGCCGAAGACGTCCCCGAGCGTCGTCACAACAGGACCGATCACGTTGTCGGGGTCAAGTCCCCGGCGGTAGCCGACGAAGATGACCGTGATGAGGACCGATATCATGAGCACCGCCGAGAGGAGTCCGGCGACGACCATGATCCCGACGAGTTGGAGGAGGCTCCCGTCCGAACCGAGGAGACCGAGCCAAAGATACGTAACGACCGCGATGAAGACGGAGACGCTCATCCCGTTGATGAACGAGGCGACGATGGCGTTCGTGAGCCGCCTGTCCAGCTGGAAGCGCGGCTCGATGAGCCCTTGATGGAGCCCGGTCGAGAGGCGCGCTCCGAGAGAGCCGTACACGCCGCCGCGGGTCGCGAGAAACGCGGGCAACAACAGGAGGAGCCCCGGAACGTCGGCGATAAACGATCGCATCGTCTCGGTTCCGAGGATCGTCCCCGCGAACAGCCCCGCGACGAGGCTGACGAGTATCACGGGGAGCGCCTGTCGGTAGACGTCGCGAGCGGTCGCGTGGCCGGGCATCGAATAGACCCTCGTAGGGGACGATGAAAAAACCGACCGAGTCAGTGGCCCCGCGAGTTCAGTCGTTGGCTTCCGACTCGTCTCTCTGTTGAGTCCGGCAGTTCGACGTGAGGACGGGTCTGGCAGAGCGGCCACGGCCGCATCCGACGGATCGACGACGTGACCGGGCGTAGCCGTCGCGGATCGGTGCCGTCGCAGACGGCTTCCCGTCGCGTCCCGCACGATTAAGTCGGTCCGCCGACTTCCGTTCGTATGGACTACTCGCTCGCCATCGAGAACGGACCGGAAACGATCCCCGGTGGGACAGGACTCTTGCTCATCCATCCGAGCATCGGCGAGACGGACCGGATCGACACGGACTTTTTGAAGACGGACACGGACGCGTTCCTCGTCGTCTCCACGCGAACGACCGCCCGCGAGGTCGAGCAGAAACTGGAGTACTACGACGTCGACGAGACGAAAGCGACCATTCTCGACACGCTCTCCGTCGAACGAGGATACTCCCGTCGGTCGGCAGAGAACGTGTACTACGTCTCCGCACCCGATGACCTCGACGGCGTCGTCGACCGCGTCGAGCGGTTCCTGACCGAAAACGAGGGGAAACGGCGCGTCTCCGTCGACTCGCTCACGGAGATGGCGTACTACGCCGACGACGAGGCGGTCTACGAGGCCGCAGCCGACATCCTCGATCTCCTTGACGAGCACGACGCGGTCGGGATATTCCACCTCTCCGAGGAGGTCCACGAGGTCGCGACGCTCGACCGATTCCGTGAGCTGTTCGAAGGGATCATCGAACTGGACGGGGACGGAGACGTCGAAGTCGACATCTGAGTGTAGAGGCGATCAGTCGGTGACCTCGCCGATCAACCGGTGACCCCGTCGATCATCGAATCGAACGTCTTCTCTGCCCACGTCACCGCGTACGAGGCGCCGCGATCACGGTACGCCGAGGTGTCGAGCGCGGCGAACGGTGCGGGGAGATCGAGTCCGTGGCGGACCGCCGAGCACGCGTACTCGGTCGCGCTCGCGAAGTCGGTGTGGCCGCGGGCGACTTCCGCGGGGAGATCGCCGAGACGTCCGTCGAGGCGGTCGCCGGCGTCCACCCACGCCTCGAACAATCGAGAGACAGCGGAGCCTTGGAGATGTGAGGCGGCCGGCTCGGCGTCCGGACGATCGTTCCACGCGGCGAAGACGTCTCGCGTGTGCAGCCCGACCCACGCGTCGAACAGCGCAGTCGCTATCTGGAAGACGTCGGTCGGAGTCTGTCCGGTCGTCGACGCTCCCGTCTCCGGGTCCGGGCGGCGTATCGCGGCATCGAGATCGGGGTAGCGGTCGCCGAAGAACGGAAGAAAGCTCTCCGGGAGGCGAGTCGATGGCGTCGCGTCAGGGAGCGCCCCCGGCGCGGGATCGACACCGATCTGGACCAGCCGATCGGCGATCAGGAACGCGAGGAAGTCGTCTGGGGTCCCCTCCGCGCGAGCCTTGACGAGCACCGCCTGTGGATCCGTCTGAGTGGTTCTGACGACGGTGCCGCTGCCGGGGAGCCCGACGGTGAAGTCGGTGCCCGCGTACCTTCGAAGTAGCTCTGGGACCTCGGATGGAAGCCACTCCGACGGAAACGACGCCGGGTCGAGTCCGTCGACGAACAGCCCGAGATCTTCCGCCGCGGCGGGCGGGAGCGTCTCGAAGTCGGCATCGACGTCTAAGACCGGCGAGTCGGGTGCGTACTGATCCCGGACCGCGTCGAGATCGTCGTCGAGCGGACGGGACGAGAACATCAACCGAGGATGTACGAGAGGACGATGAAGACGGACACGACGGCCGAAACGCTGATCGTACCGAGCACGATCTGAGTTGGTTTGTTCATGATTCCCGTCGGGCATCCCATCGCTTAAATCCATCTCACTCGGTTCGTGTCGACTGCGTCGTGTGGGGATGATGTCAGTTTCCACGGACTGCCGTGCCGTCAGTTTCCATGGACTGCCGTGCCGTCAGTTTCCACGGATAGCGTGTCATCGCGCAGTTAGATGATCGGTCAGTCGCAGGCTGGGTTTTATACGAACACTCGATGAAGTCACGGCATGCGGATTCGCGACGCAGTGGAGGCCGATAGCGAAGCGATAGCCGCGGCGACTGGTCGACCGCGGAGCGTCGTGATCGACACGATCCACGACCGCTCGGTTCGGGTCGCGGTCGCGGAGCCGAAGGGTGAACAGTTGAAATCGGACGGAGAGTCATCGGAATCGGACGGCGAGTCATCGGAATCAAACGACGACCGACGGGGGCAACACGACAGCCCGAAGGAGGTCGAAAACGGCGGTGGCGGCGACCGAGTGATCGGGTTCGTCGCGTTCGACGCGCGCGGGAACACGGTTCATGTGAGTGACTTCGACGGGGACGATGGGGTGGTTCGTCGGTTGCTCGAGTTCCCTCGCCGGTTCGCGGCCCGAGAAAAGATGGCTCTCGAAGTCGTCGTCCCGAACGACCACGACCGACAGGCGTTATCCGAGATGGGGTTCGAGGCCATCGGGTCCGGCCCGCGGTTCCGCGGGAAAGAGACGACCCGATACCGAATCGAGGCCGACGACGTCGACATCGACACGAAATAGCGGACACGAAGCGGAGGCGTGTCGGAACGCGACAGCCGGAACGCGACAGCCGGAACGCGACAGCTGGAACGCTCCGATCGGCGATCGCTCAGTCGAACCGTTGCTGAACTATTTCGAGTGCGTCTTCTCTGTCGTCCCAGTCGACGAACACCGCGACGGACGTGGCGCTCGTGATGAGATCGATGATGTTGATATTGGCCTCCGCGATCGGGGCGATGATGTCCTGAATGACGCCGGGACGATTCGGGAGTTCGCCACCGGTCACGCGGATGACCGCGATCGGATCGGCGACGGTTACGGACGAGAGCGCCTCGTCGGTGACGACAGCCTCGTGAAGCAGCGCCTCAGCCGTCTCGGCTTTGTCGACGTCGACGTAGAACGTAACCGAGTCCATGCCGGAGGCGACCGCGTCGATATTGATCTCCTCTTGGCGGAGCGCGCTCGCGAGCTGCGAGAGGATCCCGGACCGATTTCGGATGGCTCGCCCCGCGATGGTGAGACACGCAAGGGGTTCCTCGCGCATGTCGATGAGGCTCTCAAACTGTCCCTCGATGCGCGTGCCGCCACGCAGCAGGTCTCCGTGCTGGTAGTGGACGACTCGAACGTCGAGGTCCTCGTCCTTATACGAGAGCGCCGACGGGGCGACGACCTCCGCGCCACGGAACGAGAGGTTTCGCAGTTCGTCGACGGTGATCTGGCCGACGTTTCTCGCTCCCTCCACGACGCGGGGATCGCCGGTCATCACGCCCTCGACGTCGGTGACGATCACGACCTCGTCCGCGTCCATGTAGTTACCGAGCATGACGGCGGTGGTGTCGGACCCGCCGCGCCCCAGCGTGGTGACGTTACCGTCGTGATCCTCGGCGAGAAAGCCGGTGATTATCGGGACGACACCGTCCATCCGGGAGGCGATCTCCTTCGCACGCTTTTTCGTCTCCTCGATGTCCACCTCCCCAACCTCGTTCGTGATGACGGGCCAGTCCGGATGACCGGGCTCCAAGAACACCGCATCGATCCCGCGGACCGAGAGCGCCGCTTTCAGCATCCGGACGCTCGTCCGCTCGCCCATCGAAACGATCTCCGCGCGGTCGGCGTCGTCCGTCTCGAAGGTGATGTCGTCGAGGAGGTCGTCGGTCGTCGACCCCATCGCGCTCGCGACGACGGCGATCTCGTGACCGGTCTCGACCGCGTTCGCGACCGAGTCGGCCGCTCGTTCGATCCGATCGCCGCTTCCGAGGCTCGTTCCCCCGAACTTAGCGACTACGCGCATGCGATCACCTTCTGGCAGTTGCGAGAGACATGATCGCGACGGGCGTCAGGTTTCACGGAAGACGCTCGGGCGCCGAGCCGTCGCCGTACCAATAGTGAACACGGGCGGAAACCGCTGTCCGAAACGTGATCGGTAAACATGCGCACCCCTATCAGGGGAAGCCGCATAACTGTGTCTTCTTCGACATTGGACGGAGAAATGACAAATATGCGTAGTAGAACCCCGAATCGTGGGAGATAAAGCTACATATGGGCAAAATATCCCAGTGAGAGCCGAGTATATCTAGGTTGCTGGCAGAAAAGTCGGTGAAAACGAAAGCCCGAATTATTCGTCGTCGATTCCCCACGCGTCGGGCATCTCGATGACGTATCGACCGTCCTCTTGGAGAGAAATGATGTATTCTTGACGGTCGTACAACTCCATCAAATTGAGTTCGTACTGCCCCGGACTCACGATCCGAATGCTTTCGAACTGTTCGTTGAGCTCTTCCCGAAGGTTGTCGATATCCGGACGGGACTCCGCGGGCACGTCGGAAGCATACTCGTTCGGAGACGGCCCGTCGGATCCTGAAGAATCGGCGACGTCACGGCTTGCTCGGTCCAGTTCGTCAGGCGAGACGACGTCGGAGCGAGCACTCGCCTGAGCGGTGTCCTCTTCGCTGCGTCCGCGAACCTGCTCGGAATCGCTCCCGGACCGCGACGACGAGGGACCAGAAGCAGACGATGGGTTCGAAGCAGGCGGCGAAGACGACTCAGAAGTCGACTGATCGGCATCTATCGCCTCGCCCGACCTGGTCACCTCTCCCGACCTAGTCGCCTCGCTCGATCCAGTTGGCTTGTCTGATCCTGTCGGCTTGTCTGATCCTGTCGGTCGTTCTCGATCAGGTGTGGAATTGTCGGAAGACGAGGCGCTCTCGGGTTTGAACTGGAATTTGTTGCCACCGCAGTCCGGGCAGCCGGAGAGCATCTCTTTGGATCCGTCGGGGAACGTCCGGCCGCAGGTGGTACATTGGTGTGGCATTTGTGTTGGTGGATGTCGGCTGAGTTGATTTCGAGCGCGTGGGAATTGATTTCGAGCGGGCGTCGGTGGTTGGTTGACCGGGTGGCGTCGGTGGTTGGTTGACCGGGTGGCGTCGGTGGTTGGTTGGCCGAGTGGCGCGGATAGTTGGTTGACCGGGTGGCGTTACGCTACTTCGTGAGGTGTGCTATCACTTCCGAGAGACCAACGTGCTGATCAGGTTCTCGTCTTTGTGCAGCGTCTCGATCCGGTTGGCCGGCCCGATGACGGTGAGCTTCTGTGCCGATTCACGACCCATCAGTTTATCGAGGAAGCTCTGGTCGTTCGCCTCGGCTTTTGGGTAGGTTTCGATCTCGATTCCAGTGAAGTCGTCAGGGCTGATCTCGGTCATCGTCACTTCGATCAGCTTCGATTCCTCGTCCGGGGAGAGCCCCTCCTCCAAGATGACGATGTTACCGTCGCGGACGCCGTCGAGGATGAGCCGGATCTTCTCCATGCTTGTGAGCCCCTGCATTCGAGCCCCGCTTATCATGTCGATTCGGACGCCGCTGTCTGACGACTCCCTGTCGGACACGGGATCGTCGGAAGGAGCGTCACCATCGTCGACGTTGGGGGTGGGTCCAGGCATCAGCCGAAGTACTCCGCGATCTTCGTATACACTTCGTCCATGTTTTCGCCTTCGAGCGCCGACAGCGGGATCGTCTCGTGTTGCGGGAAGGCGTTCGCGATCTGTTTGACGTCTGAGTCGGGAAGGTCCGTCTTGTTGGCGAGGATCAGCGCTGGCAAGTCCTGTGACTCGATGATCCCGATGAGCATCGTGTTTACCTGCGTGAAGGGATCGGTCGTGGAGTCGAGGACGTAGATGACACCGTCGACGTCTTCACGCAGCCAGTGCATCGCCTCGGCGACACCCTCCGTGGCCTCGCGAGAGCGACGAACTGCGTCGTCTTTGTCCATGTCGTGGTCGAGAAACTCCTTGTAATCCACTTTTGTCGTCACGCCCGGGGTGTCGACGATGTCGATCGTGACTTTCCGACCGTTCCGTTCGATTTCGACGTTCTCCTTGCGGCGAGCGCGTCGCGTTTCGTGTGGAATATGACTCTCTGGACCGACCGCGTCTCCAGTCCAATCACGCGCGATCCGGTTTGCGAGGGTCGTTTTTCCGGCGTTCGGCGGTCCGTAGATCCCGATTCGTTTGGGCTCTTCGGCCGCGAACAACCCGTCCGTGACCCGTGATATGCTGTCTTTGAGATTCGTTAGCAGTCCCATCCTGACCTCCAGATTCTGTGTTCTCTCCCAAACGCTTCGTGCCGCGTGGTATTGCTCGGTACTGCGTACCTGCCGGCAGTTCGGGGAATTGTCGTAGAATCGACGCCCCTCTCACTTAACAACTGCGTCAGACACACCGAGGGGGCCGATGAACGACCGGCTCTTGGCGTCGTCACCGCGACCATACGAGAGCCGTTCGGTCAGCGTGCATGAGTGGTAGTAAGACGAACCAGGAGTACAACGACCACGCAACTCGCGTGTTCCGTGTTACCTCGACCCGCGCGTTCCGTGTTACCTCGACCCGCGCCTTCTGTGTACCTCGACTTGTGAGTCCCGTGCTACCTCAACTCGTAATATCCGCTCCGGCTGTATCGTCCTCCCCCACCCCTTCGTTTCGACTGGAAACGTGGCGAGGTGGGGGTGACACCGCAAACCGACTGTTCTTATCTGGTTGCAGAAAGTTAAATAAAAACAGAAGTTCTTACAATATAGCGATTTACTGCGCCGAGGGTACTGTTACACACATTAGTATATAAAACCATCTCATACAAAATCCGGGTCTTACCCCCACCCCCCTCCACATTCGAGTTCCACCCGAAACAAAGGGGTGTGGGGGTACAGGGTAACCGACAACTACCGATGGCATGTGGGGCCGACCCAAATCGAAAAGCCACGGGAGGCCACTTCTCCGACATCCCCACGCTGGTCGTCGGATTCCGGTTGCCACCATGCGGTGTGTATCCGATTCCAACCCATCGATACCTCCGCCCCAAACGCGGACGTCGCTCCATTGTGACGGCGTCCGCTGTGGATGGGTGTGATAGCGGACGCTGTAAGTGGTTCAACCGCGAGTTCAAACTTCAGTTCGAGCGGCAACTCTGTATTCAATACAATAGTGTATTCGTCTGGCTGCTTCCATCGTATCGGATCTGGAGAGCAACACTTTTGTGCCACCTATTCGTCTGGTTCGACTGCATCAACTGGACACATTGAACGAACGCAATCGTTGAATGTCGAGGTTTCAACGCAGTACACAGCACACTTCATCCGCGCGTGCGGATCTTCCACCTGAAACAGAGGGGTTACATGGACGAAAACGAACACACACCGCAGGCGGACGAATCGGGAGACGTCGACCAGTCCACCGAGGGATCGTCCGAGACGTCAGACGAGCCCGACACCGGCGCTAACAAATCGTCGTCGTCGCCGGCACATTCTCCGTCCACGGATGAGACGTCCACGCCACCAACTCCCCCCGCGTCTGACCGTGATCTCGACGCTCCTGTCGACCCCACCTCGAACGAATCTGCTTCGGTGACCCCCGACTCGGACGTTCCCGATGGTGTCTCTTCTGGCATCACGAGCACGACGGGCGGCGATATCGACGTCGGCAGTGGCGGCAGAGACAGGTCGTCGCCAGACGTCGACTTCGACGGTGTCGTCCTCGACGACGAAGAGGACAATCAAGGGCTGTTCGACGACCTCCTCTCGGGTGAGCCCATCTTCGAGAACAAGGAGGTACTTCGCCCCTCGTACACCCCGCACGAACTGCCTCACCGGAACGATCAAATCAACCGGATGGCGACGATCCTCGTCTCTGCTCTCCGCGGTGAAACCCCGTCTAACATCCTCATTTACGGCAAGACGGGCACCGGAAAAACGGCGTCCGCGAAGTTCGTCTCACAGGAACTCGAGTCGACGTCACAGAAGTACGACGTTCCGTGTGAAGTCGAGTATATCAACTGCGAGGTAACCGACACCCAGTACCGCGTGCTGGCCCAGCTCGCGAACACCTTTATTGAAAAGAACCAGCAGGTTATCTCCGACCGACTGGACCGTCTACGAGACCTCCGTACTGCGGCCGACGACGACCCCAACACGCTCACCGGGACGGAGTTTTCGACCGTCGACGAGCTCGACGCCCGCATCGCGGAGCTTGAGACCGACGCCGACGAGATGGAGGAAGTTCCCATGACTGGCTGGCCGACAGACCGCGTCTACTCCACGTTCTTCGAGGCCGTCGACTACCACGAGCGCGTGGTCGTGATCATGCTCGATGAGATCGACAAACTCGTCGAAAAGAGCGGTGACGACACGCTGTATAATCTCTCCCGGATGAACTCCGAACTCGACCGCTCGCGCATCTCCATCATGGGTATCTCTAACGACCTGAAGTTCACCGACTTCCTCGACCCACGAGTCAAATCGAGCCTCGGTGAAGAAGAGATAGTCTTCCCGCCGTACGACGCGAACCAGCTCAGAGATATCCTCCAGCACCGCGCTGACATCTCGTTCAAACAGGACGCGCTCACCGACGACGTGATTCCGCTGTGTGCGGCCTTCGCCGCCCAGGAACACGGTGACGCCCGGCGCGCACTCGACCTTCTCCGTACCGCCGGCGAACTCGCAGAACGTTCACAGGCCGAAGTCGTCGCCGAAACGCATGTGCGGCAGGCACAGGACAAGATCGAACTCGATCGCGTCGTCGAAGTCGTCCGGACGCTTCCTACACAGAGCAAGATCGTCTTGTTCGCGGTTATTCTCCTCGAAAAGAACGGCGTTCACAACATCAACACCGGAGAGGTGTTCAACATCTACAAGCGGTTGTGCGAAGAGATAGACGCCGACGTCCTCACCCAACGCCGCGTCACCGACCTCATCAGTGAACTCGACATGCTCGGCATCGTCAACGCCGTCGTCGTCTCGAAGGGTCGCTACGGCCGGACCAAAGAGATGGGGCTCTCGGTTCCGGTCGAAGAGACGGAAGCGGTCCTCCTTTCGGACTCGCGACTCGGCGATATCGAAAACGCTCAGCCCTTCGTACAGGCTCGGTTCGACAACTAACAAAACGGCGCTGCCCGCGCGGACCCTCTCACGCTTTCTCTCACATATCACCCGGCGACCGCGTCGATCGCATCTCTCGGCTCCGCTTTCCCCGTGGCAACCAACCGAACGTATCCGAGGTACGGGACGCGGACCCGAGCCACACCAGTCACCCACTCGCGTTTGACCGGCTCGGCGATCCCCCTCGCTTGGTCGTAGACACCGTTGTTGTCCCCGAGCGTGATGTAGCCGTCGTGCGGGGCTGGACAGTTGCGGAGGTCACTGCAGCTCTCGGCGCTGTGATACGCGCTGTCGGCCCTATCGTACCAGTTCTCGCCCCCGTCCACGTGAAACATCGCTCGGTGGATGATCGGCGAGGCCGTCCGCCCCGGCGGCTGATAGATCACCACCGATCCGTAGGAGCCGAACGTCCGATAGTCGACCCGTTCGCCGACGTCGTACGTCACGACACCGATCTCGTTAGCCGCGGCGTCGGGTGCGAGCCGCCCCGGCTCCGTGACGAACACCAGATCGCCGACTTCCATGTTCGGCTCCATGCTTCCGGATTCGACGGCGACCATCGGCGGCCACACGCCACTGACACCGAAGAGAAGCAACCCGACCGCGAGCACGATCGCGACGCTTGAGAGTATCTCTCGAATCCACATCAGCGCGCCCTCCCTGTCGTGTCGGAACCGATCCCACAGTTCTCGATCCGAATCTACTCCGTTCCCATCGGGCTGCGTCGCCTCCCGGCGATCCGTCCAGCCGGACGAATTCGAGGCTCTATCTCTCCTCATCGCGCCGTCCCGCTCTCTCACTCCGATGTCCCCCACTGGTTCATCATCCTCCAGCAGCTCGCCGTCCTCCACCGATTCGTCCTCCCCCAGATCGGCTCCGTCGGAGTGTTCTTCGTCCGACCTCGTCCGATCCCCTTCGTCCATTGCAGTCAGGTTGCGGGGTTTCGGTCATAAGCTTCCGGGTCCGCTCCGATCGGTCCCGGAACCGTTTTGAGCGGTACTCCCCTTTCGGTCTCTGTGCCGCTGGAGTCCAACGCTCGTATCGTCAAGGAGCTAGCCAACCGGGGATACAACGCCGAACGTGAAGCAGTCACACTGTTGGCAAACGAACCCGACCCGGCGGCCGCCATCGATGCCGCCGTCGACACGGCTCCCGACGACGCCCTCCGAATCACCGCGGATCACGTCCGGGAAACTGCCGGCGATCGGTCTCCCGGTTCGTCCGCTGCACATTCCGATTCGGCCGACACAAGTGAGAAACCCTCCACGCAGAGGGTTAAAACCTCTACTGACGCTGCCGCTCCGTCCCATCAATCTCCAGTCGAAACGGAGGGGTCTACCACGGGACCGAACCGGAACGGGGACGCCGCCCAGCGTGAGATCTCGGTCGGAAACGACATGACGGGACACAGCACTGGGACAGGCGAGTACGCGGACTTCGTCCGAACCTTCAGAGACCGCTACGAGCGGCTCTCGAAACTCCTCCGCGGACGCGTCAATCACCGACCCGCCGAAGCCATCGCGGGCATGCCGGGCGGGAGCGACGCCGCGATGATCGGATTAGTCAACGACGTCCGGTCGACGAAGTCCGGGCACTGGCTCGTCGAACTGGAGGACACGACCGGGACCTTCCCGGCGCTGATCATGAAAGACAAGGGGCTTGCCGACGTCGTCGACGAGATTCTCATGGACGAATGTCTCGCGGTCGAGGGGACACTCGCCGACGATTCCGGCATCTTGTTCGCAGACTCGCTTCACTTCCCAGACGTTCCGCGGACCCATCAGACCGGTGCGGCCGACCGCCACGTCCAGGCCGCGCTCATCTCCGATATCCACGTCGGCAGCGAGGAGTTCATGGCCGACGCCTGGAGCCGCTTTACCGACTGGCTTCACACTCCCGAAGCGGAGCCGGTCGAGTACCTGCTCCTCGCCGGCGATATGGTCGAGGGCGTCGGCGTCTACCCGAATCAGGACGAGGAACTGGAGATCGTCGACATCTACGAACAGTACGAAGCATTCGCAGAGTACCTCAAGGAAGTGCCCGGAGACACGGAGATCGTGATGATCCCGGGCAACCACGACGCCGTCCGGCTCGCGGAGCCGCAGCCGGGGTTCAACGACGAACTTCGCTCGATCATGGACGTCCACGACGCGCGGATCGTCTCGAACCCGGCTACCGTCACCGTCGAGGGGGTCGACGTGCTGATGTACCACGGCGTCTCGCTCGACGAGGTGATAGCGGAGTTGCCCGAGGAGAAGGCGAGTTACGACGAGCCGCACAAGGCGATGTATCAACTGCTTAAAAAACGACACGTCGCCCCACAGTTCGGCGGGCATACCCGCGTTGCACCCGAAGAACGGGACTACCTCGTCATCGATGACGTTCCGGATGTGTTCCACACCGGTCACGTTCACAAGCTCGGCTGGGGAAAATACCACAACGTCCTCGCGGTCAACTCCGGCTGCTGGCAGGCTCAAACTGACTTCCAGAAGTCCGTCAACATCGACCCCGACGCCGGGTACGCTCCCATTCTCGATCTCGACACCCTCGATATGACGGTCCGGAAGTTCACGTAAGCCGTCTGTTTCCTTCGAATTCACCTCCGTCGGATCCGACAGTTCAACTTGGATACCGCGGCCACCGTCCCCGTGAGTTGACAGCCGTCTGCGGTGCACTGAGCGGGAGTGCGACGCACCACCGCGGAGACTCCGCTGGCGTCGCCTGTTCGCCACACTGACGATCCCGTCGGCTATCGATCGATCTCCACCCGACCGCTCGTCGCGTCGTTGAGCCGCTCGACCAGTTCGGTCACTTCATCGACCGGCACCCGAAGCTCGAATCGCACCCGCTCGCCGTAGTCGGCGTCGAACTCCACTCCCGTCGACTCGATCACGCCTCGGACCGTCCCCGAGTCGTCGTACTCGGTCCCGACGCCGAGAGTGCGGTGCGGCCGCTCCTCGATCACTCCGGCCGCGTCGACGCCGTCCTTCACCGCGCGCGAGTAGGCGCGTGCGAGACCGCCGACGCCGAGGTTCGGTCCACCGTGGTACCGCGTTACCACCGCAACGACGTTTCGGATCTCCCGCTGCTGGAGCACGTTCAGCGCCGGCTTTCCGGCCGAGCCGGTCGGCTCGCCGTCGTCCGACGAGTACTCTCTGAGCATCACCTCGGCCTCGGAAACGCGCCCGGAGGGCTCGCTGGCGGGCACCCGATAGGCCGGCACGTTATGAGTCGCGTCGTCGTACTCGTGGGCGACCGCCTCGATGAACGCCTCCGCCTCGTCGACCGCGTCGACCGGCGCGACGTGCCCGAAGAACTCCGAGCCCTGAACGTCGAACCGCGCGGTCGCGCGTTCGGCGACCGTTCGATACGCCTCTGTCACGGGACGGCCTCCTCGCGGCCGTCGTGCTCGGATTCGTCTCCACGGTCGGTCTCGTCTCCGCCTCGTCGCCGCTCGACCGCGACGCTCGTCGGCGGCGCGAGCCGATACAGCGCGAGGTAAGCTCCGAGCCCGCCGAGTTCGACGACCGCCGCGGCGATAGCGATGGCGTCCGCAGAGAGCGTCGCGAGGGCGTCTGCGCCGTGCCACGCGAGGTAGCCGACGAGGAAGGTCCCGAGCGTCCCCGCGCCGAGCGCGTACAGCCGGCGGTACTCCCCGCCCCGGAGGGTCGCGGCGGCGACCGCCACGGCCAGCGCGCTCCCGGCGACGAAGAGGTACGGGCGCGCGTCGGGCGGCGCCGCGAGCCGCGGCCACGCCCACAGCAGGTGGATCGCCGCGGCGGCGACCGCGGTCTGGACGGCGACACCTCGGAGAATTCGCTTTCGTCGGGTATCGCGTCTCACGGTCGGTGAGTCCGTTTCGTCGCTCATCGGTCCGCACCCATGGGTCGGTTCGCAGCCACATGTCGACTCACTCCCACGGGTGGTCCCCCGGTTCGTCCGGCCACAGTGGGTACCAGTACGACTCGTCGTCTTCGAGGCCGAGTTCGCCGTCGAGGACCGACTGGAGCTTGAACTCGATCCGCTGGTTCCGGTCGTTCGTCCCCCGCGGGGCGAACGGGTAGTACGCGCCGCGGCGGAACGAGTAGATCCAGTAGGCTGGGCCGTCGCCGCTCTCGAAGCCGAAGATCGCAGCGAGCAGCCGCGAACCGAACCCCTCCTCGATGAACTGGTCGGCGGCGAAGTGGATGCTCGTCACGAGGTCCTCCGGGTCGTCGTCTTCGAGCACGAACCACTCGTAGCCGTGGTCGTCCTCGTGGCGGTGGAATCCGGTCCCGGTGTCGATCTCTCCCGCTTCGAGGATCGCCTCAACCGTCTCGACGGCGTCGTCGAAGCGGGTACTATCGACGCCGGAGAAACACAGCGCTGCCTCACCGCAGTGGTCGTAGCCGAGGTCGGCTTCCATCGTCATGTACGCGGTCGACATTCCGAAGAGGTCCTCGGGGTCGGCCTCTCGCGTCGCGTCCGTCTCGGCGCTCGTCCCGAACACGGCGCGGATCGTGTCGAAGATGCCCATCTACTTCGGCGTGTAGTGGCCGAGGGTTTAGGACGTTTCCGTCGGCGCTCCTATCAGCGACCTCGTCACGTCGGTGTTACGGAGACCGGATCGGTTCGATCACTTTCCGTCATCGACGTAATCGAGGTACGCGAGGACGCCACGCGTGTTCAGACTGGCGTTCGCGCGCGCACGTTCCGGATTCCAGTAGTCGGCGTCTCGGCTCGCGGTCTCGAAGTGTTCGACGACCGCGTCGTCGTCGCTCAGTTCCTCGCGTTTCGCCCGGACGGCTTCGACCCACTCCACGTACGCGCGCTTGGCCTCGCCGGCCAGCACCGGATCGTACTCACGGGGACCGAAGTGGCCGAAACAGACGTACTCGGGATCGAGGTCGTCGATCGTCTGGATGTCGTCGAGACACTGATCGAGGTCGAACTGCGGCGGCGGACTCGTCGCGACGATCTCGTCGACTTCGGGGACGTATATCCCGGCACCGTCGGCCGCGAAGACGACGTCTGCGTCCGGGTCGTGGTACACCGCGTGGTGTGGTGCGTGTCCGGGCGCTTCGTAGACGACCAGTTCTCGCTCACCGAGATCGATCCGGTCTCCCTCGGCGAGTCCCGAGATCCGATCTTCCGGGACCGGCGCGGGGTCGTCGTAGTACCTCCACTGGTCTCCGACCGCGGACTTCGTCCCCTCAACGAGCGCCGCCGGGTCGACGAGGTGTCTGACGCCTTTCTCCGGGACGAGAACCTCCGCGTCGGGATAGCGTTCGGCGAGGTGGCCCGCACCGCCCGCGTGGTCGAGGTGCGCGTGGGTCGCCAGTATCCAGGCGAGGTCGTCCCGACCGATCCCGATCTCCGCTATGGTCTCGAACAGCGCCTCTCGGTTCCCGCCGGTTCCGGTATCGACGACGATCGGTCGCTCCGTGTCGTACACGTACACCGCCCCGTACTCGTCCGTGTCGAACATCCCGGTGTCGTGGACGTACAGGTCGTCGACGCCGCGGACCGGTTCGAACGCTCCAGCGTGCATGCCGACACCACCGCTCCGGGACCTCTTTTAGCAATCGGTCTCCCCTCCCGGCCGCTCGCTCGTCGACCTCGCCGTCTCGTACGGTCCTCATCGCGTCCGTCCGGGGGTGGGGGATTATTGTCCGCCGGTCCGATGGATATCTATGCGAGTGCTCGTCACCGGCGCGACCGGCTTCGTAGGGAGCCGACTCGTTCCGGCGCTGCTCGACAGGGGTCACGAGGTGACCGCTCTCGTCCGGAACGCTTCCGCGTACGCGCCGCCCGATGGCGTCCGCGTCGTCGAGGGCGACCTCCTCGAACCGGAGACGCTCCCGCCCGCCTTCAGGACCGACGACGGCGTCCCCGTCGACGCGGCCTACTACCTCGTCCACTCGATGGACGGTGGTCCCGGGTACGCCGAACGAGACCAGCGGTGCGCGCGTCACTTCGTCGACGCGGCGTCGAACGAAGGCGTCGAACGAATTCTCTACCTCGGCGGCCTCGGCGAGGACCGCACGGAACTCTCCGACCACCTCCGGTCCCGGCGCGCGGTCGAGCGCATTCTCGCCGACGGCGAACCGGCGCTCACGACCCTCCGGGCGGCCATCATCGTCGGTGCCGGAAGCGCCAGCTTCGAGGTGATCTACGACCTCTCGCGGCGGCTTCCGGTGATGATCACGCCGAAGTGGGTCGACACCCTGTGCCAACCGATCGCGATCGACGACGTGATTGCGTACCTCCTCGGCGCTCTCACGGCACCGGAGACGGCGGACGACACCTTCGAGATCGGCGGGCCGGACGTGCTGACGTACGCCGAGATACTCCGGACGACACGCCGACAGCTCGGACATCGCCTGCGAATTCTCAGGGCACCGGTGTTGAGTCCGGATCTTTCCGCGGCGTGGCTCCGGTTCGTCACCGACGTGAACCCCTACTTGGCCCGCTCGCTGGTGGAGGGACTCCGGAACACCGTGATCGTCGAGGACGATCGAATTCGAGAGATCGTTCCGGTCGAGTTGACCCCGTTTTCCGTCGCCGTGGCGCGCGCTATCGACGAGTGTCGAACGGGCGAGCCGTCGTCGGATCGCGACCGCGACGCCGACGAGGGAGCGCTGTCGTCATGACGCGTGAGTACGGCGAAACGTGGGTGTACGAGAGTCTCGTCGGCGGCATCCCGGGACTGGGCCTCTCCCGAACGCTCGCGGTCGCGGTCCAGTTCGTCCTGTTTCAGATCGGCGTCCTGACGCTCGGGTGGTACTACGGCGTCTGGAACGCGGTCGCCGCCGGGACGGTCGCGGTGGTCGTCGCGGCCGCCGGGAGCGTCGAGATGCACCGGCTGGGCGAGCGGAACCGACTGCTTCCGACTCCCCCGTCGCACAAACGCCTCCTGTTCGGGTCGAGCATCGAGATCGTGTTGGGCGTGCTGGCGTTCATCGCGCTCATGACGTATCTGTTCGCCTGGGACGGAACTCTCATCGACCGGCTGTTCGGGGCGGACCCTCCGGTTCCGGTCGTCTACCTCACGCTTCTCATCTTGTGGGACCTGACGTACCGGATCGGCACTTCGTGGTGGAGCGCCGTCGTCGCGCTGTGGCGCGCGGTCCACATCGATTTAGATTCCGACGCGACCGCGACGGTTCGCCGGCTCGACGCCGAAAACATCGGATTCTCCGCGCTGCAGCTCGTTCTCGTCCCGTTTCTGCTCACCGAACCGATACTGCTCGGCGCGGTCGTCGGTCACGTTCTCGCGGTCGCGATCGTCTGTACGGCGGCGATCGTGCTGTCGTGAGTACGGTGCCGGTGTGCTGTGAGTACGGCATCGATCGCAGTGTCGAGTGCGGCGATCAGGTGGCAGTCGCGACCCGATCGAGCCGGACGGCGCGGGGCCGTCTCACCGATCAAACTGCAAAAGACTCCGTCCGCTCCGGTCACGCGCCGTTCAGCTCTTGAAACTTGTCGAGGAGTGCCTCCGCGGAATCGCCGGAGTCGTACGTGAGCGACCCGGAATACTCCGGGCGCTCGGCGTCGAAATCGGCGTCGACTTCGCTGGTCTTCTTCTCGCGACGCTCGTGCTCGGCCTCGTCATAGGCACCCATTGACATGGTACAACTTCACTTGGAAGCTGTCTGGTAAATATGTATCGGTGAACTACCTCGGTGCTGAAACGAACGACCGCGTGACGATCTCTCGACGGAACGCGACGGCGTGGACGCCGTCGGAGTGCGCTTTTCCACCCACACGCGTCTCGCCTCACCGGAACGAATTAATCACGGGCCGCGGTATACTCGCCGTGGCACAACCGCTCCGATTCAGGCGCGCCCCGGGCCGCTGGGACGCCGACCGCGTTCGCTCGACGCTCGAACGGCCGCTCGACGAAAATCTCGGAGCGACCGCCGGGAGCCCGTGGTTCGGCTCGCCCCCGGGGTACGACGCCCGCCGGTTCGACATGGACGACGGCTCGTTCGCGCTGTTCTGTTGGACCGACGACGACGGTGATCCGCCGCCCGGCGTCTCCGGCGGACCGGCGGGGTACTGGATCGGCAACACCGAGACGCCGAGCGAACTCTGGCGGACGGACAAGTACGGTTTCGACGCGGTTCCGTACCCCGTCTCGCGGTGGACCCAACGCGAGCTGCTCGCTGCGCTTCACGACGACGAGCCGTGGCTCGCCGCGTATCCTCACGTCTCGTGGTACTTTCTCCCGGTGTTCTGTTCAAAGGACGGTGCGGAGACGACCCGCGCGTTCTTCCGCGACCACGCCGCCGGATTCCCCGACGCGACCCGCGAGGAGGGGACCGGCTTCGTCGAACGGACGCTCCGGCCCGGCACGCTCGACCCGTATCGCGAAACGATGGCCGGAAAGCTCGGGACCTCCGTCTCGCCCGATGTCGTCCGGATGAGCGCCGCCATCGCCGAGTTCACCGCCGCGTGGCTCCTTTCTGACTCCGGGTACGAGGTCACGCCCGAGATCGAGGTGACTACGGGCCACTCGCTCGACTTCCGGGCGACGGAGCCGGACACCGGCCGCGCTTCGCTCGTCGAGGTGACGCGTCCGCAACCGGTGTCGTCCCGGGCAGCGAGCGACCCGGTCGCAGCGGTCCGCGACACCGCGGAAACGAAGACGAGCGGACAGCTGGAGGCCCACGGCGGCGGGGTCACGCTCCTCGTCGACTGTTCGTCGTTTCCCGCGTCCGATTGGACGCGGATCCGCGAGGCGCGACCGGACGTCCGGCACAAACCCGCCGTCGTGCTCCGCGCGCGTCCCGACGGCCATGTGGAGGGATACCGAAAGGGGTCGCTGCCGATAGATCTCTCCCCGGCGATCGACTGGCTGTCCTAGCAGTCGCTTAGCGTATCGACGGAATCGGCAAAAAACGGAACGAGCGGCTGTCTATCTGTTCAAAACGAGACCGGAGCGGGTCCGTCTTCGGCGTCGGTCGTCGGGTCGCGGTCCGAGTAGAACCGCCGACCGATCCCGCGGTGACAGACACCGGCGCGGAGCGTCGTGAACACGTCCTCCGCGTCGTCGAAGGTCTGCTCACCGAACCGCTCCAGCACGTCTCCGAGACGCTCGGAGCCGTCGGCGAGCTCTACGGTCGCGTTCCCGTGGGCCGCGATCAGTTCTTCCGAGGTCGTCGGATATTGGTGCCGTTCGAGTCGGTCGTCGACGCCGTTCAAGCGCATCAACTACTCCAAATCGCCGATGGTTCTTAATGATTGTCCATGTATAACCTTAGTTCGGGGAATCCGATTATAGTTCCTTATATTGGTTCGCGTTACCGTGATCCAATCGCCGTCGATTAGTACGCCGCCGGCGAACTCGGTCCATGGTCACGGACCGGATCGTCGCGGATCTCCACGCGCACACGACGGTCTCCGACGGCACGATGACCGTCGCGGAACTCGTAGCGACGGCGCGGGAGTCGGCGCTGGACTGGGTAGCGGTCACCGACCACGACCGGATCCATCCGGCCCTCGGTGCCCCGGTGGTCGAGCGCGACGGCGTCCACGTCGTTCGGGGTATCGAACTGCGCGTCGACGCCGGCGACGAGCGGGTCGACCTCCTCGGCTACGGCGTCGAACACACGCCGGCGCTCGACGCGGAGATCGAGCGACTCCAGACCGACCGGAAGCGACGCGGAGCCGCGATCTGCGACGCGGTCGAGGCGCAGTTGGGGATCGACCTCGGGCTCGACCCGCGTCCCGGGCTCGGCCGCCCGCACATCGCTCGCGCCATCGACGAGTCGGCCGCTCCGTACGACTACGCCGCGGCCTTCGACGAACTGATCGGCGACGACGGCCCCTGCTACGTCGCCCGCGAGGTGACGGACCTCGACCGCGGCGTCGACCTCCTGTCCGAGGCGGCCGCGGTCGTCGGACTTGCACATCCCTTCCGCTACGACGACGTCGACGCGGCGCTCGATATCGCCCGCGACTTGGACGCAGTCGAGCGGTTCTATCCGTACGGCCGCCCCGTCGACGACACTCGCGTTGAGCGGGTCGCTGCGGAATCTTCCCTCCTCTTGACCGGCGGGAGCGACGCCCACGCCCGAACGCTCGGCGAGGCGGGACTGACCGCCGAGGCGTTCGCGCCGGTGCGGGACCGCTTCCCAGAGCCGCGGTAACCGACGCACTCGGCTGCTATCCGTGCCTCGTCGCTCCCTCCGAGTTCCGAACCCTCCGGATCGACGAACAAGGTTAAGCCCGACGCCGATAGAGGTGACGACATGCGGTGTCACTACTGTGAACGAGAGGCCACGTACGAGGCCGAACAGAGCGGCGTGGTCGTCGGACTCTGTGAGGAGCACTTCAAAGCCCGCGTCGAAGAACTCGCGGAGTCCGACGAACTCGCCTCGCTCCGCGACCGGATCGACATCGAATCACAGGAGTAGTTCCCGTCTCACGCCGTCGCCGGACCCGCCCGCTGCTCCCGCACGCCATCTCCTACCCTCTATCCACCGTCCGACCGCTCCTTTTGGCGCGCTCGCCGGGGACGGAGCATAAAAGGACGCCCGGGGCCAATCCCCGGCCATGCACCCGACCGACCGGCCGCGGCGGCTCCGGACCGACGGCGTCCGCCCGCTCGTCAGCGAGACTTCGCTTTCGGCCGCCGACCTCGTCGCGCCCGTGTTCGTCGACGCGACGACCGACGAGCGCGTTCCGATCGAGACCATGCCCGGCCACGAGCGCGTCCCCGTCGACGAGGCGGCCGCCCGCGTCGAAGAGATTCTGGAGACGGGAGTCGAAGCGGTCATCGTCTTCGGAATCCCCGAGTCGAAAGACGCCGAGGGGAGCCGCGCGCACGCCGACGACGGCGTCGTCCAGCGCGCGATCCGTCGGATCGACGCTGAGACCGACGCCTACGTGATCGGCGACGTCTGCCTCTGTGAGTACACCGATCACGGCCACTGCGGCGTGATAGAGGCGTCGGCGGAGACGGACCCGACGCTCACCGTCAAAAACGACGAGACGCTGGAGTTGCTCGCCCGTACCGCGGTGTCGCAGGCGGACGCGGGCGCGGACATGGTCGCCCCCTCCGCGATGACTGACGGACAGGTCCGGGCGATCCGCGAGGCGCTCGACGCGGCCGGTCACGAGGACGTGGCGCTCATGAGCTACGCGGTCAAGTACGAGTCGGCCTTCTACGGGCCGTTCCGCGACGCCGCCGACGGCGCGCCCGCGTTCGGCGACCGCCGGCACTACCAGATGGATCCCGCGAACCGCCGCGAGGCGCTCCGGGAGGCTCGGATCGACGCCGAGGAGGGCGCGGACGTGCTGATGGTAAAACCCGGGCTCCCCTCCCTCGATATCGTCGCCGACCTCCGCCGGGAGTTCGACCACCCGATCGCCGCGTACAACGTCTCCGGCGAGTACGCGATGATCCACGCGGCCGCGGAGAAGGGTTGGCTCGACCTGACCGAGACCGCCCACGAGTCGCTGCTGTCGATCAAGCGCGCCGGCGCGGACCTCATCGTGACGTACTTCGCCGAGGACTTGGCCGAGCGGCTGTAGCACGGATACCGACGACGTAGCGCGGGCACCGACGACGACCCGGAACACCGGAGCCGGGCTGTCCGCCCCGGCGCGCCGGCGAGCGGTCGCCACCGGCGACCGCGAGACCGTCCGCGAGGGAGCCCGCGGCGGCGTTCGTGAGCGCCGCCGCGGCGAGGCTGGGGAGGCGTGAGGTCGGCGATCGCCGACAGCCCAGCCGATCGGACCTTCCCGCCCGCGCCTCCATCGCCGCCCGCGCCGCCCCGCTGCCCCGCTGCCCCGCCGCCCTCGCCGCCCGCGCCGCCGCCTCGCCCCCTATCAGACGACCTGTTCGCCGTCGTCGTCGTACACTTCGATCGCGTCGACGGGGCAGGTCCGCGCCGCGAACTTCGCGTCGAGTTCCTCGCCGTCCGGCACGTCGAGGACGAACAGGTCCTCGTCTCGCTCCTCGCTCCCTCGCAGGTCGGCTTTCCCGTCGGTCATGTCCTTCTCGAAGGCGTCCCACTCGGCCACGCACTGGTACATCCCGACGCAGGTGTCGCGGTCGAACTCCACGTACATGTCCACCGCTTCGGCGAGGCGGTACAAAGCGATGGCGACGAGCGACAGAGAGTGACGCCGAGCGACAGAGAGTGACGCCGAGCGACAGAGAGTGACGACTCGACGGAGACGGGCCGTCCCCGACGACCCGCTATCCGACCGTCCCGTTTAACCATCGGTGGGACCCACGGGCGCGTATGACCACCGTCTGGCTCGTCGACCGCCAGTTCGACTCGAAGGGACTCGTCCGGCTCACCTACGCCACTGAGGACGGCGAGCGCATGCACACGAAGGAACTGGCCGAACAGCGGCTCGTCACGGGCGACGGGATCACGGCCGGGCGCGACGTCGACGAGAGCGCCCTCGGCGAGACGCCGGCCGACGAGCGCGAGCGGTTCGCCGCGGAGGCGTCGCGGATGGCTGCCGAACACGACCCCGACGACGTGGTGTGAACGCGCGTCCGAACCTCGGTTGGATGTCGGGTGCGTCTCCCCGGTCGCGCCGCTCGGCGTGCGAGCGGACTGAGGGGAGTAAGCCCCCTTCGGTTCGTCCCGACATTCGGCTGAGCGTCCGCGCCGTGGCCGGACTACCTTGTGGCGCGGACTTGCACCGGCGAGGATTCGCCGTTCCATCCGTTCCCACCCGTCTGCCCTCACCGGGTTAACTCCCTTCCCTTGCGGGTCGGTTCGCTCGTTCGCGGGTAGCCCCGCGAACGCCGCCGGTCGCCGAAGCGACCGAACGCGGATCATCGGTCGGGGCGGGGGGTGTCGTTGCTGTTCCAGAGCCAGCCGTCTCCGACTCCGGGCGTGTGCCCGGTCGCCTGTCCGGCCGGTGGGGGGACTTTCCTCATGCCAGAGGCACGGGAGTCGGGCTCCCTCTGTCCGTCCCTCCGTTTTCGTCGGCCGCGAATAAGCGGTTCGGTCGTCGACACTCGGCGTCCCCTCGCCGATAACTGTCATCCGCTCGTTACTGTCATCCGCTCGTCGACGACGGTCCGGTCGCACAGCCCGTGTGAGCGGAAGTGAGACACCGGCTGGCAAGGGAAGCGTTCAAGTCGTCAGGAACGTAATGGACTCTCATGTCCGAGGCTCAGACCGTTCAGCTGTCGTACGACGACGGTGCACGAGCGGTCGAACTCGCGCGGGAGGCGGTCGAGTCGTTCGTCCGACACGGACAACGAGAACAACCGGGCAGCATGCGCGAAGCATTTTACGCCCGAACTGGCGCGTTCGTCAGGCTGGAATCCACGCGCGGTCGAGGCCGGCTCCGTGGCTGTGCCGGTGCGTGGAAGACGTCCGACCAGCTCGGCCACGCGATAGTCGAGGCCGCGATCAAGGCCGCCTCCGGCGACTCCTGCGGGTCCGAGGTCGAGCCCAAAGAGCTCGACAACCTCACCGTCTCCGTGTTCGTCGTCTCGAACACGGTGCTCACCAACGATCCCCTCGCGGATCTCGATATCGGCACCCACGGTATCGCCGTCGACGGCGGCAACGCCCACGGCTGGCTCTATCCGACGGTGCCCGTAGAGAACGACTGGTCGGGTGCCGAGTTCCTCTCGCGCGCCTGCCGGAAGGCCAAGCTCGCGCCGAACGCGTGGGAAGACGAGGAGACGATGGTGACGCTCATCGAGGGACAGGTGTTCCGAGAGCGCGCCGACGGCGGCGCAGTCGAGGAGCTGTAGCGGTCGCCTCTCCCACCAGACTCGGGTCTTTTCGTTCGATGACGCGGCGGCGAACGCGGCTCGCGCAGGCGGTGTCCGCTCGCGCACCCGCAGACGACGCCCCAGACGGGGGTGCACTCACGTCACGGCACGTACCAGATCCCTCGTTCGGTGTCGAGTAGGTCGCCGACGACGACGTGCGGGAGTGCGATGATACTGATCGCGACGCTCCAGAACGCCACCGCGCCGGGGAGCAGTCCCGACCCCGCGAACGGATTCGGAAACGCCCAGTAGAACGCGGCGATGACGGTGAAGGTCGCGAGCGCACCGACCGCCATCAGCGTCCACGCCCGCAGTGCGGCAGCCGAGACGGAGTCACCGCCGATGAGGTCCCACTTGTCGTCGCCGGCGGGTTCTGCTTCGACGGTCGCCGTCCGGGCGACCTGTCTGGCGGAGTACCAGAAGGGGAAGTAGAGCCCGACGGCGACGAGCACCGGGACGACGGCGAAGTACGCGGCGAGGAGGACGGTCTCGCTCGCGTCGACGAGCCACGACCGTCCGCCGCCCCGGACGTACCCCAGCGCGACGTGCGCGACGAGCGCGGCACCGTAGCCGACGACGATCGTCGTCCGGACCGCGTCGACGCGTCCGGCCGCACTCCCGAGCGCCCCCGGTTCCACGATACCGACCATGAGCGTACTGAACGCGTAGAACGTATCGGTGTGAAACGCCATGGGCACGAGCATGACGGCCCCGCCGCGCACCGCGGCGGCGAGCGCCCGCTGCGGTCGCGTCCGCAGGTGATCGCTTCCGACGGTCGACTCAAGAACGCGGAGGCCACCGATTCCGCCTTTCGCCATCGCGACGACCAGCGCGAGCGCGAGTCCGGCGACCGGCGCGATCAGGAACAGTCCGACGAACCCGGCGATCGCGGTCAGGTAGGCGACGACGTATCGCCAGCGGAACGACGGCCGCCGCCGCCGAAGGTTCTCGAAGTGCTCGTACCCCCCGTGCGGGAGGTTCAACGCGATCATTCCCACGAGGTAGATCACCATTTGCGCTTCGATCGGGACGGCGATCCCGGCGAGCGCGAGCGCACCGAACCCGCCGATGAGCGCTCCGAGCGCCGCCCGCGAGAGCCCGATCGACGGATGGGTGTCCGCCCCGCCGACCGACCGCCACACGCGTTTTTGAACGGTCAGTGACATCCCGTTACACGTACGGATTCCGTAAAAAAACCGATTTGGGGGGTATCCCACGACACGGGAACGGTACCAGTTGTCATGATTCGGGCGTCCGTACGATCGCGTATGCCAGACCAGCTGCGTGACGACCCGACGATCACCGTCGTCGGCGGCGGGTTCGGCGGGCTCGCGGCGGCCGCGTACCTCGCCGACGCCGGGGGTGACGTGGAACTGCTCGAACGGCATGACCGGGTCGGCGGCCACGCGGGGGTCATAGAGCGGGATGGGTTCCGGTTCGACGCGGGGCCGTCGTGGTACCTAATGCCGGACGTGTTCGAGCGCTTTTTCGGGCACTTCGACCGCGTCCCCGAGGACTACTACGAGCTGGAGCGGCTCGACCCGCAGTACCGCGTGTTCTGGAAGGACGGCGACCGCGTCACCGTCCGGCCGAATCGCGAGAACGTCCACGACGTGTTCGACTCGTATGAGCCCGGTGCCGGAGACGCGCTCGCGACGTACCTCGACCGCGCCGAGCGCAACTACGAGCTGGCGATGGACCGGGTCGTCTACGAGGGGCGCGACCGAGTGCGCGACTATCTGGACGCGGACTTGCTCCCGCTCGTCCCGCGGTATCGCCTGTTCGGGACGATGGACGACTACGTGAGCCGGTACGTCGCTCATCCGAAGCTCAAACAGCTCTTGGAGTACACGCTCGTGTTTCTCGGCGGGTCGCCGTACAACACCCCGGCGCTGTACAGCATCATGAGTCACGTCGACTTGAACATGAACGTCTTCTATCCCGAGGGCGGTATCGCCGGCGTCGTCGACGCGCTGGCGGATCTCGCCCGCGAACGGGGGGCCACGATCGAGACCGGAGTCGAGGTGCAGTCGATCGACGGCAGCGCTGGCGAGTTCGAACTCGGAACCGAGGCGGAGACGCGACGAACCGACCTCGTGGTTAGCAACGCCAACCCGGCGTACGTCGAGCGGGAACTGCTCGACCCGAGCGACCGCGACCACGATCCGAGCTACTGGAACGAGCGAACGTACGCTCCCTCCGCGTATATGCTGTATCTCGGGGTCGAGGGAGACGTCGACCCGCTCGCGCACCACTCGCTCGTCCTCCCGACCGACTGGTCCGACCACTTCGAGGCCATCTTCGAGGACCCGCGCTGGCCCGATGACCCCGCGTACTATCTCTCCGTCGCCTCCAAGACGGACGATTCGGTCGCGCCGGACGGCCACAGCGCCGTCGTCGCGCTGGTCCCGATCGCCCCCGGACTCGACGACGGATCGGACGTGCGCGAGCGGTACCGCGAGACGGTGTTGGCCGACCTCGCCGAGCACACCGGGGTGGACCTTCGGGGACGGATCGTCTCCGAGACGACCGCCTGCGTCAGCGACTTCGCGGAGCGCTACGGCGACCCGGAGGGGACGGCGCTCGGGCTCGCGCACACGCTCTTTCAGACGGGACCGCTTCGCCCCGGTCACCGAGCCGGAGTCGACGGGCTCTATTACGTCGGCTCGTTCACCGCTCCCGGTATCGGAATGCCGATGTGTCTCATCAGCGGCGAGCACGCGGCGGCGGCCCTCCGAGACGACTACCCCGAGGCCCTCCACGGCCGAGAGACAGCAACGGCGGACTGACGCTGCCTATTCGGCGCGTCGCTCCGCGTATCCCACCGCCTCCGCGTCTGCGAGCGCGCGCTCCGCCGCGGCGTCGAGGTCGAACGGATCGTCGTCGACGACGTCGCCGTCGCGGATCACCGGCACCATGAGCGACTCGGCGTCGGCGGGTCCCGGTCGGTCGGCGAGCCCGACCGCGTGCGCGCCGTCGGCGGTCCGATACGCGTCTTTCGCGCCCGAGAGTTTCCCGCGCTTCGCGGCTGGCTCGCCGTCGACGCTGACCAGATCGAGCGCGAAGTCCACCGGTTCCGCGTTCGAGACGTAGCCGCCGACGCCGAACCCGTCGACCACGTCGCGGAGTTCCCGGAGGTCTGCGGGACCCAGCCCGCCGGAGACGTACACGTCGACGTCCGTGTGCCCGCGTGCGTCGAGTTCCCACTGCACTTCCCTGACGATGTGTCTGAAGTCCCCACGCCGCGACCCGGTGGTGTCGAGCCGCACGCCGTCGAGCCGATCGCCGAGCGTCTCGACCGCGCGGAGGACCTCGTCGACCTCGTCGGAGTAGGTGTCACAGAGCGCGATCCGCGGGACGGATTCGTCAACGGCCTCGTCGAAGGCGCGCCACGCCGCCTCCTGCTCGCCGCGGCCGAAGCAGATCGCGAGTGCGTGCGGCATCGTCCCCGACGCCTCTCGGCCGATCAGCTCGCCCGCGGCGACGTGCGAGAACCCGTCGAGCCCCCCCACGAGCGCGGCGCGTTCGACGACTGCGGCCATCGAGGGGTGAACGTGTCGCGCGCCGAACGAGAGCACCTGCGCATCGGGCGCAGCCATCCGACAGTCGAGCGCGGCGGTCGCGATTCCGGACGCGTGCGAGAGGAACCCCAGAAGCGACGTTTCGAGTCGGGCGAACGCGAGGTACGGTCCCTCGATCCGCATCACCGGCCCGCCGTCGAACAGGCGTCCCTCAGGGATCGCGTCGACGTCGACGTCGCGACCGGCGAGCAGCGCGACGGCGTCTTTCAGGCCGGCGACCGCCTCGAACTCCCCGTCGGGGAACTGGTCTGCCGTCACCTCGGCGACGACTCGGGGGTTTCGGTCCGCTCGCCGCAGGGCCGTCTCAGTCCGATCGAAGTACGCGTCCGTCGCCCGCCCATCGCGGATCGCGTCCGCGTCGACGATGTCGAACTCGGTCATACCGGGCGTAGGTCCGCCGGGGAGGAAAAGCCATCCGAGTCGATCGAGTCCACCGCCGGCCCCCTCAGCGTCGGCGACGAGCCAAGACGGCGACCGTCGCGACCACCGCGGCCAGGGCGGCTGCGACGCCGAATCCGGGCGTCTCCTCGGCGGTGCTCGACTCTCCAGCGTCGTTCGACTCTCCCTCGCCGGCTCCTCCGCCGGTCTCGGAGTCGGGACCGCTTCCGTCGCCGCGGTCGGCTCCGTCGAAGCCGCTCCCCCCGTCGTTTCCGCTGCCGACGCCGCCGTCGGTCTCGTCGTCATCCGGTTCGCCGACAGGTCCGTCGGTGCTCCCGGGGAGATCGAGCCCGATACCGGGCCGGAGTTCGAGCACGCCGCCGGGCTCCGGCGCGTGCACGATGGTCACCGTGGTGTTCTCGCGGCTCACGCCGTAGGCACCGGGGAAATCGCCGTCGTCGATCGCGTACACGTCGCCCGTCACGTAGGGGTCGTCGCCGTGGGCCTCGAGCATCGTGCGGTACGTCTCGTAGAACGCGGTCGCGTCCGCCCGCGTCTGCCACTCGGTCACCCAGATGTAGCCGTCGCGCGTCTCGCCGCCGTCGTCGTTCCGATACGGGTACAGCTCGTCGCCGGCCCAGCCGGCCGTCGCCTCGTGCGCGTAATTGTAGTTGACGCGTGTCCGGAGGCTCGCCTCGGGCCGCGTGTGGATCCGGACGTTCGACGCCCGGCTCCCCGTCGGTTCGAGGACCGGGTACCCGTACTCGAAGCTCTGGTACCAGAACATGACGAACATCGAGGCCTCCCCGGCGGTCTCCGCGCCGTCGACTCCCTGATCCGGGTACGTTTCCCACCCGTCGGTCGCCGTGTCCTCGAACTCGACCGCGCGAGTTTCGTACCCCGGTCGTTCGTGGATGACCTCGGCGGTCGACTCCGGCGGGGTCGTCATCGTCTCGTTGACGGCCGACCAGCCCTCCGCCTCGACGAGCGACTCGACGTAGAACGCTCCCTCGGCGTACGGCTGGAGGACGGTCTGGAGGATGCCGAAGTTGTACTCGCTGGCCGACCCGCCGCCCCCACCGCCGCTAGACGGGCCGTCGATACAGGTCCAGTTGTCGGCACAGCGCGCGGCGTATCGCTCTTCGATGTGGACGGCCTCGCCCTCGACGATTCCGTCGACCGCGAGGTCACGGTCCTGCGTCGCACCGACGTATCGGGCCCGCGTGAGGTCGTGATACTGGTCTTGCATCCCGTGGACGAGCTCGTGTGCGAGCGTCGACGGGTCGATTTGGACCGCCTCGCCCTCGGATACCACGAGGACGATACTGTCTTGTGTCGGCGAGTAAAACCCCGAGACTGCGCCGCCGAAGACGGTGTCTATCTCCTCCGCCGCCGTCGTGTCCTCGCCGACGACGAACAGCGCTTCCCACACCTGGTCGTTCCACCGCTGCGACGCCGCGACCGATCCGTTCGTCTCGTCGGCTCCATCGCCCCCCATCGACCCGTTCGTGAACTCCGCGCGCGTGACCGTCTCGACCGGCACGCCCTCGCGGAAGGGCCGCTGGCGGATGTGTTCGACCCGCGCCATCGTCAGGTGCGTCAGCGCCTCCAGCTCCGCCTCGGTGAGTCCGTCGTCCTGATCGAACGACAGCTCGTCCTCGTAGTGGGTCCCGTTCCAGCAGCCGACCACCGCCGTGTTATCGTCGGTGTCGCACGTCGCCGGCGTCGCGCTCGCCACGGCCTCCGGACCCGACACGGACGCCGCGGTCGGCGTCGGCGGCTCGGACGCGAGCGTCGGCGAGGAAGCGTCTGCGACGTCGCCGACAGCGCCCCCGGCGACGCCGCCGACCGCGAGGAGGGCGATCGCGGCGAGAACGAACGAGAGGGTGTGAACCCGTCGCATATGGCCGATTGCAGCCGACCGGGTAAGTAGTTTGCCGGTCCGGTTTTTTGAGTCGCGCCGCGTAACACCCGTCCATGCCGTACGATCCGACCGAGACCGCAGTGATCGTCGTCGACATGCAGAACGGTTTCTGTCATCCCGACGGGAGCCTCTACGCGGAGCCGAGCGAGGCGGCGGTCGCGCCCGTCTCGTCGCTCGTCGAGCGCGCGCGAGACGCCGGCGCGAGCGTGGTGTACACCCGCGATGTCCACCCGCCAGAGCAGTTCGACGAAACGCACTACTACGACGAGTTCGACCGGTGGGGCGAACACGTCGTCGAGGGGTCGTGGGACGCCGAACTCGTCGGCGACCTCGACGTCCGCGACGGGGACCACGTCGTCGAGAAGCACACCTACGACGCCTTCTACCGGACGGATCTCGACGGCTACCTCGACGCCCACGGCATCGCAGACCTCCTGATCTGCGGAACGCTCGCGAACGTCTGCGTGCTCCACACCGCCGGCAGCGCCGGACTGCGCGATTACCGCCCCGTCGTCGTCGAGGACGCGCTCGGGTACATCACCGCGGAGCACCGCGACTACGCCGTCGACCACGCGGACTGGCTGTTCGGCGAGACGACGACGCGAGACGCCGTGTCGTTCGCCGAGTGAGGTCGGTCCATCCCCGTTCGTCGTCTTCCCGGTGGTTATCAGCCGCGTGAATCGGCGTGAAACGCTTTTCACCCCCGAGTCAGACCTTCGGACATGGAACTCAGTCGACGCGGCGTACTCGGCGGGGTCGCGTCCGCGTTCGCGATCGGCGCGATCGGCTTCGCCGGGGCGACCACCGTGACCGACGAGGGAAGCGCCTCGACCAACGCGGGGAGCGCTCCCGGCCTCGGCCCCGACGGCGACGGGGCCGCGGGTGACGGCGAGGCCGACTCCGTCGCCGCCGACCGGTCCGCGCCGTTCGAGGCCGCGCTGCTCGCCGACGGCGACGACGCCGGCACGCTGTTCGACGCGGCCGACCTGTCCCGCGTGCAGGGCGTGATCTCAGAGGAGAGCGAACACCTCGTGTACGTGGCTCTCTCCGAGGCCGGTATCGGGGCGGTACAGGACCGGCTCGCCGAGGCGGGCGCGACCGACGAGCCGAACCGGTTCGTCGTCTCTATGACCCTCGACGGGACCGAAGTGCGACGCGTCGAACTGGACGAGCCCCGCGTCACGGCGCTCACGGACGACGAGTGGAGCGGCGTCCTGACGCTCCCATTCGGCCAGAAACCGGTCGCAGTCGAGGTCTACGAGTCGCTGGCGAGCGAGTGATCAGAGCGGTGAGGCGGGTGCGCGAGTTGATCGGCGCGTGGACGAGCGCGGCCGGCGAGCGAGACGACTATGGCCCTTCCGGTGACACCTGATCGCATGGACGACTCAGCGGAGTCCGGCGGGCGGCCGTGTCCGATCTGTGAGACGCCGATGTACCACCGACACTGCAAGTACGTCTGCCCGGCCCACGGCGTCGTCTACGACTGTAGCGACACGTTCTATTAGGCAACATCGGAAGCGCCCGACCCAGAGGAAACGCATCCAAACCGATCGTGAAACGGATGAATCCGCGTGTACAGACCGCCGTATCACGTGGCGATGAGGACGACTGCAACGGCCCCGAACGCGATGCCGACGGCCTTCTTGACCGTAAGCGCCTCACCCAATACGACGATTCCGAGGAGCGCACCACCGACGAGGAACATCCCGAAGATCGGCACGACGACACTGACCGGACCGGTCGAGAGGGCGCGGAAATACCCCACGACGGCCCCGGTGAGACAGAGCCCTGCTGCGAGTGCAAACCCGATCGGTCGGCTCGTCACCGACGGGACCGACCACTCGCCGAACACGGCCGCCACGGCCACCGCTCCCGCGGCCAGGGTGCCGACGGCGATCGGCATGACGGTGAACGTCGGCAGGTCCTGAAGCGCAATTTTCATGAACAGGAACGCGAACGAATAACAGCCCATCGCCAGCAGTGCCCACAACACGTAGCTCACGGGAGCGCCCCCTCCGGATCATCGGTTTTTACGTGTCGGTGGGCCATCTGTTTCCCTCCACATCTGGCGGCCGTAAAAAAACCACGTCCAAACGCGACCGTCGCACCGCCGATGAGTCAGTCTGCAGGACGCGGTTTGCAGTCGCGTCGGCCGCTGTCGACGCCGGTGCTCCCTCCGAAATCGACACCGGGCGAACTGTTATGTTCGTGGAGTCCCAGTCATTTTGCATGACTGGCGACCCGCTATCGATCCGCCCTGCCGGCCCGCAGAGGGCAGCATGGTAGAGAAGACACAGGTCGCCCGGAGCAAGCGGATCCAACGCCGCACCGGCACGACCTTCCACGTCGCGACGCGGGTGCTCCCGAAACGGATCCGCCGTCCGACGTACGTGCTGTACGGCTTCTTCCGGATCGCAGACGAGATCGTCGACGCCCCCGACACCGGGCCTCCGGACGAACAGCGCGCGGAACTCGAACGGCTCCGTCGAGCCGCCCTCGGCGAGGAACAGACCGACGACCCGGTGTTGGACGCGTTCGCGACCGTCTGTGCGGAACGCGGCATCGACGACGCCGACGTCCACGCGTTCGTCGACGCGATGGAGAGCGATATCGACACCGACCGATACGAGACCTACGAGGAACTGGAGACGTACATGAACGGGTCGGCGGCGGCGGTCGGTCGGATGATGACGGCGATCATGGACTTGGATCCGGAGACGGAAGCGCGGGCGCTTCCGCACGCGACGAAGCTCGGCGAGGCGTTCCAGATGACGAACTTCATCCGCGACGTCCGCGAGGACGTCGTCGAGCGCGACCGGATCTACCTCCCGCTCGAAACCCTCGAAGCGCACGGCGTGAGCGAACGCCAGATCCTCGAGTTGGAGTTCGACGACCGCGTCGCGGCCGCGATCCGCTCGGAGCTCGCCCGCACCGAGCGGCTCTACGAGGAGGGCGTCGCGGGGATCAAGTACCTCCCCGAGGACTGCCAGTTCGCGGTGCTTCTCGCGTCGGTCCTGTACGCCGACCACCATCGGCTCATCCGGAACCTCGGGTACGACACCGTCTCGACGACGCCGGAACTCGCTTTGTCTCGGAAGCTCTCGCTTCTCGTCCGGACTCGCTGGAAGTGGCAGTGGACGCGCGACCCGGAGGCGGTCTTCTACGAGATGTGTGGCGGCTTCGACGCCTCCCGCGACCACCGCGAGCACGGACCGCACGGCCCGAGCGTCGCCCAGACCGACTGAACCGATGGACCGATCCCGATTCGTCTCTCTCACGCTGCTCGCGTTCGGCCTCGGATTCGCGGCGTTCATCCTCCGCGGTCTGGCTCGGACGCTCGGCTCGTATGACCTCGCCGTTGCGGTGTCCGCCCCCGTCCTGTTCGCCGCCGTCGCGCTCCTCGCGGGGCTTTCGGTCCGCGCGGCGCTCGACGTGACGGGCGTTCGTCCGCTTGAGTGACGGTGCTGTTCCCAGCCCCTGGGGTTCCCGAGTCGGAATCTCCTTCCCGCCGCGGCCCGGAGACGGCCGTATGAACGTACGAACCGTCGCCGACCTCTCGCCGGCCGAGCGCCGCGCCTTCTTCGAGCGCGACGCCGGCGTCGAGGCGGTGCGCGACGACGTGAGCGACATCGTCGGCCGGGTGCGCGAGGAGGGCGACGCCGCGCTGCGCGAGTTCTCGGAGGAGTTCGACGGCGTGGCCGTCGGCAACATCGATGTCACCGACGACGCGGAGCGCGCGCACACGGAACTCGACGACGCGACCGACCCCGTCTTGGATGCGGTCCGCGACGCCGCCGCAAACATCCGCGAGTTCCACGAGCGACAGCGGCCCGAAGACTGGCGCGAGGAGTTCGGCGACCGCGAACTCGGCCGTCGGTTCCGCCCGATCGACCGCGCCGGCGTGTACGTCCCCGGCGGCGCGGCGGCGTACCCCTCCAGCGCGCTGATGGGCGTGATCCCCGCGACCGTGGCCGGCGTCGACCACGTCGCGGTCGCCACCCCGCCCGCCGACGACCTCAACCCCGTCACGCTCGCGGCGATACACGAGGCCGGCGCGGACGCGGTGTATCAGGTCGGCGGCGCACAGGCGATCGCCGCGCTCGCGTACGGGACGGAGACGGTGACGAACACGCAGAAGATCGTGGGGCCCGGTAACAAGTGGGTCACCGCCGCGAAGTCGGTCGTGCAGGGCGACGTCGAGATCGACTTCCTCGCCGGCCCGAGCGAGGTGCTCGTGCTCGCCGACGGCACCGCGGATCCCGACCTCGTGGCGGCAGACCTCGTGGCGCAGGCCGAACACGACCCGAACGCCTCCGTCGTGGCCGTCACCGACGACGCCGCCGTCGCCGACGCGGTCGCGGACGCGGTCGAAGAGCAGGTAGCGGGCCGCGAGCGCGAAGAGACGATCCGAGCCGCCCTCGACAACGAGGCTTCCGGCGTCCTCCACGCGCGCTCGATGCCCGAAGCCGTGCTGTTCGCCGAGGAGTACGCCGCCGAGCACCTCTCGATCGTGGCCGACGACGACGAGGCGCTGCTCGCCCGGATCTCGAACGCCGGCTCCGTCTTCCTCGGTCCGTACTCGCCCGTCGCCGCCGGCGACTACGCGACCGGGACGAACCACGTGCTCCCGACGAACGGGGGTGCGAAGCGCTACGGCGGCCTCTCCGTCGACACGTTCCTCCGGTCGTCGACGGTCCAGCGGCTCGACCGCGACGCGCTCTCGGGCCTCTCCGAGACGATCACGACGCTCGCGGACGCGGAGGGGTTGGAGGCGCACGCCGAGAGCGTCCGCAAGCGGTTCGAGTAGCCACACTGCAGGCGTCACGCGCCGCGCTCGGCTTTCGACGCCGGCTCGCTCCGCCCGCCACTCGTCGGGAGCGCCAGCTTGCTGTTGTGGCGCTGGGGAATCGAGATCATCCCGATTTCGGTGCCGCGGCGGGCGCCGGCCCGTCAGCGTTGGTCGCCGAAGACGATCGCGTCGCAGTCGGTACAGGCGCGGACGGACAGGTCCGGGTCGCCGTTCGGATCGTCGAGGCACTGCCCGAGCGTCGTCTCCGCTATCGCCCCGTCACAGACAGGACAGGCGTCGAGAAGCATCCGGATGGGACGGGCCGCTTCACGGGAGAGCGCGTCGCCGACGCCTCGCTCGCGAAGTTCCGACGCGGCCGCGACCTCGGCGAGCGCTATCGCCCGGGGGAGCCACACGCCGGGCGTTCCGGCGAGCATGATCCGCCCCTCATGAGCGTATCCAGTGACGCCCTCCCCGGCGATCGCGGCCGCCCGCTCGGCGAGGGTCGTATCGGACTCCTCACGGAGCGACCCGATCCGTGCGTCGAGCGCCTCGCGGAACGACGCCGTGAGCGCGAGCGTCTCTCCGTCTTCGATTAGCGCGTCGACCTCGATGAGCCGCGACATCACGATCTCCGGATCGATCGCGTCGCCGTCGCCGACGCCGCCGGCGGCCACGGCGTCGGATTCCGGGGGCGATTCGGCCTCTGACGGCGCGTCTGCGGCGTCGCGGATGGTCGCGTCGCTGTCTCCGGACTCTCCGTCTGCGGCGTCCGCGGTGTCGGCGTGTGGATCGGTCACGCCTTGCCGGTCGTCGTCGAACGAGGTAGGTCTGGCGGCCGCGGTCGCTCCCGCGCCGAGGTCAATCGAGCGTCGCGTCACCGTCGCGTCATCGGTGCGTCACCGTCGCGTCACGCTCGGAGCATCGCGTCGACGTAACCACTCAGGGTCACGCCGACCGCGCACTCGCCGGCAGGGTTTTGGCCACGCGGACGGAACAGGCGAGCATGAGTACCGAGACGGCCGATACAGACGGCGGCGGGAGCGAGCCGGCGATCGAGGTGACCCCCGACGCCGCGTCGGAGGCGCTCTCTCTTCTGGAGGGCGAAGGCCTCGACACCGACGAAGCCGGACTGCGGTTGTTCGTCCAGCAGGGCGGCTGTGCGGGTCTCTCCTACGGGATGCGGTTCGACACGGAACCGGAAGCCGACGATCTCGTCGTCGAACACCACGGGCTCCGCGTGTTCGTCGACCCCGCGAGCCAGAACTACATCGGCGGGAGCACGCTCGATTACGAACACGGTCTCCAGGCCGCCGGCTTCGAGGTCGAGAACCCGAACGTCGTCTCCGAGTGCGGCTGCGGTGAGTCGTTCCGGACGTGACTGTCAGCGGTTCCGCGCCCGGCGCTCGCAGTCGCTCCATACCTCGACGTGTCGCGTCCGTCTCCGAGTCGCGTTTTTAAGCCCGTCCGGACGGTACCGGGTCGTATGAGTCTCGACGCCTCGACGACCACCGACGGTGAGCGAGTGTACACAGACCGGACGCTGGCCGAACGCGGCGCGGACGGCCCTTTCTACGTCGTGTTCGAAGACGCCGACGGATCGTCGCGCTGGGGGTTCCGGTGTGGCAACTGCGACTCCTTCGGCACCGCGATGGACACGATGGGCCGGATCCAGTGTACCGACTGCGGGAACATCAAAAAGCCCGACGAGTGGGACGCGGCCCACGAGTGACCCGCTGGACATCCGGCGTCATCTCCCACTCCTCTCCCACGAACGACGCGTACTCGCGGCCCGCCAGAATCGTGAGAAACTTTATCACGGATGGTGGCCAACGTCGAAGTAGATGGCCCCTGCGAGCATCCCCCCGACGACGGAGGCCAGAGACGTCTTTCGTGAACTCGGATACACCGTCAGCGAAGACGGACGCGAGTTCGTCGCAGAGCGGAAGTGGCGACGCGTCCTCGTGACGGTGTTGTGTCTCGACGACGACGACCTCGACCCGTATCTCGCGGACGGCGGCGACACCCCTCGGCTGCGATGTTTCGTCACATGGCGCGAGAACGCCGGCGATCTCCGGGACCGACTCGTCTCGAAGAAGCCGCCGTACGACTGGGCGGTCATCGGCATCGAGGACGACGGCGCGGACTTCGCCGTGATGGAAGGCGCGCCGGGCAGTCCGTAGTCCGACGCGACCCGCCAGTTCTCGCCGGACTGTGCTCTACCAGTTCTCGCCGGACTGCGCTCTACCAGTTCTCGCCGGACTACGGCCGAGCACCCTTTTCCACCGCCCGTCCGGATCCCCTCGATCGCGGTCGGGGATACATTCAAGCCCCCGTGTGCCGAACCAGCACATGACATGGTATTTAAGAAGATCACGATGATCGGCACGAGCGAGGAGAGCTTCGAGGCCGCGGCCGACGACGCGATAGACCGCGCCGAGGATACGCTCGAAAACGTCTATTGGGCGGAGGTACAGGAGTTCGGCGTCGAGCTCCGGGACGCGGCCGACAGGGAGTATCAGGCCGAAGTCGAGATCGCCTTCGAACTGGCCGACTGAGCCGTGGTCCGGGCGGCACGGACGTCACGGTTCCCGCGTCCCAGTCGGGAGCGAAACCTGCCAGAGTGCCGGTCGCTTATGTAGACGGCCGCGAAGGAATACGACATGACCGAGGATTCACGCGCGGACCGGCGCTCGCCCGTCGGCGAGCCGGTCGTCCGATCGGATCCGTCCGTCACGGGCGAGCGCGCCGCCGAGGCGGTCGGCTTCGACCCCGACGATCCCGAAAGCGTCGCCGAGGCGGCCGAGACGGTGGCGCGCTTCGCGGCCGGCGACGTCGGCGACGACGACCATGTGTTGATGCTTCGGGGTGCGGCCGCGTGCGCGGCGCTCGTCCGCGGCGTCGGGTCGTACAAGACGGCGGCCGAACGCGCCGGCGACGACGTGAGCGTGGCGTTCATCCGCAAGTGGGCGCGCGTCCACGACCTCCCGCAGGCGATCCGCCGGCAGGTCGCGAGCGGGCAGATAGCGCCGAGTGCGGCCAAACACATCGCGCGGCTCGGCGGCACCGACCGGTACCTGCTCGCGTGGGCGACCATCGACGGCGACCTGACGGTCCGCGAGGTCCGCTCCATCGCCTCGGCGGTCAACGACGGCCGCGACGTCGAAAGCGCGGTCCGCGAGACGGGCGTGCAGCTCGGGCACGTCGGCGTCGACCTCCCCCTCGACACGTACGTCGAACTCCGGCGGCGGGCCTCGAACGAGGGCCGCGACCCCGGCGACATCGTCGCGACCGCGCTCGACGACTACTTCGGCGACGAGGGCGGCGCGCCCCGGTCGCCGTAGCGCGTTTCTAAACGTTTATCCGTGGTGTGCTCGTAGTCGCGTCCGTCTGGGCCGGTAGCTCAGTTAGGGAGAGCGTCCGGCTTTTAACCGGACGGTCGGGGGTTCGAATCCCTCCCGGCCCGTTTTCCTGCGACCAACGGGAGCAGTGAAAACGCCAGAGGGATTCGAAGAGGCCAGTCGCGCACAGCGAACGAAGTGAGCGAGCACGTCTGGACGTGGTTCGAATCCCTCCCGGCCCGTACTTTTCGCGGCGAGCAGTTCGCGAGCCGCGAGGCCGTCGATGAGAGGGCATCACTCCGCCGACCGCGCTCGCCCGGACGAAAACGTTTCCCGCGCGCCCTGCGAGTCGTCGAGTATGCGCATCGCCGTCCCCAACAAGGGCCGCTTACACGATCCGACGCTCTCGCTTTTAGAACGCGCCGGCCTCCACGTCGAGGAGACCGCGGACCGCCAGCTGTACGCGGACACGGTCGATCCCGAGGTGACGGTGCTTTACGCACGCGCGGCCGACATCCCCGAATACGTCCGCGACGGCGCGGCCGACCTCGGCGTCACCGGCCTCGATCAGGCCGCGGAGTCCGGCGGGGTCGCCGACGACCGCACGACGGCCGGCGACGACGATCTGGTCGACCTCCTCGATCTCGGCTACGGCTCCTGTCGCTTGGTGCTCGCCGCGCCGGAAGACGGCGACGTCGCGACTGTCGAGGATCTGGCGGGCGCGACGATCGCAACCGAGTTTCCGACGGTCACCCGGGAGTACCTCGACCGAAAGGGAGTGGACGCCGACGTGGTCACGGTCACGGGCGCGACCGAACTGACCCCGCACGTCGACATGGCGGACGCCATCGTCGACATCACCTCGACGGGAACGACGCTGCAGGTGAACCGCCTCGCCGTGATCGACGAGGTGCTCGCCTCGTCCGTGCGGCTGTTCGCCCGCGCCGACGTCGCGGACGACCCCAAAGTCGAGCAGGTGCGGACGGCCTTCGAGTCCGTCCTCGCCGCCGACGGGCGCCGTTACCTGATGATGAACGCGCCGAAAGACCGCCTCGACGAGGTGAAAGACGTGATCCCGGGGTTGGGCGGCCCGACCGTGATGAACGTGGAGGCAGACGAGAACGGCAACGGGATGGTCGCGGTCCACGCCGTCGTCGAGGAGCGCGACGTGTTCGCGACTATCTCGGAGCTCAAGGACGTCGGCGCGAGCGGCATCCTCGTCACGGAGATAGAACGCCTGGTGGAGTGATCGGACCGGCCCGCGTCCGCTCGCGGTCCCGTTTCGATCGGGCGTCTGGTTGAGTCCCGTTTCGATCAGGTGTCCGGCTGCGATTCCGTCTCGATCAGTCGGTCTTTCTCCGGGCGCGTGAGCGACTTGATCGCGTGTTCTCTCGACATCGCCGCCGACTTCGAGTCGAACGACTCGACGTGCCGGAGCGTCACGGGTGTTCGCCCGCGGGTGTACTTCGCGCCCGCTCCGGCGTCGTGTTCGGCGACCCGCCGCTCGACGTCGGTGGTGTACCCGGTGTACAGCGTCCCGTCGGCACACTCGATCACGTACACGTAGTGGTCTGTCACGGGAGTGTATGGGTCTCGTCGATGTCGTGGGGGGACGGCCGTCGGGGTCGCGGACAGAGCCGTTCGGTCGGCTCAGTCGCTCTGGATCCGCGGTGCGAGCATGAACGTCACGGTACCGAGTCCCTCGGCGAAGCCGTAGTGGAGCTTGACGGGGAACTCCTCGCCGAGTTCGATGGTCACCTCGGCGTCGGAGGGGATCGCCTTGTTCATGTCTTTGAGGTAGTCCAGGCTGAAAAGCGAGTCTGCGGGGCCGGCGGTGAGCGCGATGAGGTCCTCGCGGGTGAGTTCCAAGTCGACGTCGTCGGTGTCGCCTTCCGCCTCGATGAAGAAGGCCTCGTCGGCCTCGTTGACGCGGAGTCGGATGTGGTCGGAGACCATGTCGGCGGCCGTGATGCCGCGACCGATCTGTGCGCCCTCGACGACGATCTCGGCGGCGAGATCGAGGTCGGGGATATCCGGCTCCTGACGGATCGAGTCGGGGTCGATGAGCGCGAGGGTGTAACTCAGTCCGTCGATCTCGATGTGGAGTTTGCGGGTCTCCTCGTCGAGTTCGAGGTGGATCAGGTCGCCGGAGTTGGCCATCCCGGCGATGTCTTCGAGCCGGGCGAGGTTGACGCCGATAACGCCGCCGTCGGCTTCGTAGGACTCGAACGCGGCGGCTTCGAGGGTGAGGTCGACCATCCCGACGTTGGCGGGATCGACCGCCCGGATCGAGAGTTCCTCCTCGTTCAGGCGGATCTTGCACTCGTCGACCAACACGCTCACCGAGTCGAGCGCGTCCTGAAACGTCGACGCGCCCACGATGGCCTTGAACATATACGTTCGGCTAGGGCGGTATCACCTAAAAAGGCACCCGATCGGAGCGGGACGAGAACGCACGAGCCACGCGGGCAGGTGGCCGCCGACGGCGACTGAATCGGCAGGCCGCTCCCGTCTCAGATCAGCGGCTCAACGATCTCGCGCCCCTCGTCGAGGAGGGCCGCCACTGCCTCGTCGCTGTCGGCTTCGGCGTACACACGGAGCTTCGGCTCGGTTCCCGAGGGGCGGACGAGCAGCCACGACCCGTTCTCTAAGAGGAGCTTGAACCCGTCGAGGGTGACGACCTTCGCGACCGGGGAGCCGCGCACCGACTCGGGGATGTGGTCTTCGAGTTCGGCGAGGACCGCTTCCTTCCGGTCGTCGGGACAATCGAGCGACACCTTCCCGGCGGCGATGTGTCCGTGTTCGTCGAGCAGCCGGTCGACCCGGTCGTCGAACGGCTCCGCGGCGTGTGCGCTCGCGGCGAGAAGCGCCATCAACACGCCGTCCTTCTCCCGGACGTGTCCCCGGAGGGTGAACCCGCCGGACTCCTCGCCGCCGAATAGCGCGTCGTGGTCGCCCATCGCCTCGGCGACCCACTTGAAGCCGACCGGCGTCTCGTACACCTCCTCGCCGTGTGCCTCCGCGATCCGGTCGACGAGGAACGTCGTCGAGACGGTTCGGACCGCCGGGCCGGCGTCGGTTTCGAGCAGCCGGTCGTAGCAGGCGGCGTAAAATAAGTTGGCGTCGAGCACGCCGCGGTCGGGGGTGACGACCGCGATACGGTCCGCGTCGCCGTCGTTGGCGACGCCGAGATCGATGTCGCTCTCCGGGTCCGTGACGCGGTCTGCCAGCTCGCCGAGGTGTTCCGCGGAGGGCTCGGGGGAGTCGCCGCCGAACGTCACGTCGCGGTCACAGCGCAGTCGGACAACCTCCGCGCCGGCGGATTCGAGGAGCGCGTCCGTTACCCCGCGGCCGCTCCCGTGCATGGCGTCGTACGCGACCGTGATACCGGAAAGATCGACTCCGCCACCATCTCCGGCGACGACGCCGACCACCGAGCGAGCCGACTCGGCGTGGCTGGTCACGAGGTCGACGCGCGAGACGTCGCCGCGCTCGGCTGCGGGCAGCAGCTCCGGCTCCGCGAGCCGGTCGACCACGTCCTCGGTCACGTCGGGGAGCGCGGGCGCGCCGTCGTGTGGGATGAACTTCACGCCGTTGTACTCGGGCGGGTTATGCGAGGCGGTGACCATGCACGCGCCGGCGAGCCCGCGGTCGACGATGGCGTGAGCGATGACCGGGGTGGGGACGTCGCGTTCGGGAAGGAGCACGTCGAAGCCGTTGCCGGCGAGAACTTCCGCGAGACTCTCTGCGAACCCTTCAGAGGTTTCGCGCGCGTCGTAGCCGACCGCGACCGGCTCGTCGTGGCCCGCCGCTTTCAGGTGGTCTGCGACCGCCTGTCCGACGATCCGCACGCGCTCGTCTGTGAAGACGTCGAGGGTGGCTCGCCACCCGTCCGTGCCGAAGGCAATCTGATCCATGCCCGTCACGTCGTAGGCGGGAACAATAAGGCCCGGTGTCGTCTGGACGGCGAACACGCTCGCTTTTGTCGCCGGGGTCCGAACCTGACGTATGACCCGAATCGTCGCCATCTCCGGGAGCCGCCGGAAGGCGAGCACGACGCGCGCGGCGCTCCGCGTCGCCCTCGACGCCGCGGGCGACGCCGGCGCGGAGACGGACCTGATCGATCTCGGCGCGGTCGACCTCCCTTTGTATCACCCGAACGAGGACGCACAGGGCGACAGCGAGGCGCTCACGCGGCGTGTGCGCGAGGCCGACGGCGTGCTCGCTGGCACTCCCGTCTACCGCGGCTCCTACTCGTCGACGTTCAAGAACTTCCACGACTTCTGCGGCTCCGACGAGTACGAGGACACCACCGTAGGACTGCTCGCGACCGCGGGTGGCGGCTCCTACGGCGGGACGCTCGAACACCTCCGGTCGACGTTCCGGAACGTCCACGCGTGGACGGTTCCCGACGAGGTGGGGATAGAGCGCGCCTCCTCGAAGGTCGCGACGGGCGGAGATCCGGACGGCCACCCGCGGATTGCGGACGCGGACCTTCGCCGACGCACCGAGCGACTGGGTCGAGTCGTCGTCGAGCACGCGGAACGGATGCGGGGATGACGGCCGTCGGGACAGTCGCGTCCGCCTCGCGGGGGGCTGTGACCCGCCGCCCTTTTGAGCGTCTCGCGCCTACGGCGGGCATGACCGAATCGGGTGACGACGACCGTGGCCGCTAACCGGAAGGGCGACCGCCGCGAGCGGGAGTTAGTGAACGCGCTGGACGACGCCGGGTTCGCCGTGATGCGTGCGCCGGCCAGCGGCTCGTCGACGGAGCGGGAGCTACCCGACGTGCTCGCCGGCGACGGCGAGACGTTCTACGCGATCGAGGCGAAATCGAGCGCGGGAAACCCGATCTACCTCACCGGCGAAGAGGTCGAGGCGCTGCTGTTTTTCGCCCGAAACTTCGGTGCGAAGGCGCGGATCGCGGTCCGATTCGACCGCGAGGACTGGTATTTTTTCCATCCCGGCGACCTGTATACCACGGACGCGGGCTCGTATCGCGTCAAAAAGGAGACGGCGCTCGCGGACGGGACGGACTTCGCCGAGTTCGCCGGCGAGACGCGAAAGGTGACGCTCGACGAGGTCGGCGGCGGACGCGACGGCGGGGACGATACGGACCCCGAGACGGAAGAGCGGCGGGCGATATTGGAGGCCGTCAGAGACGACCACATGTCGGTCGCGGACGCGCTCGACGTGTTGTGACGCCTCTGTGGCGCGGTCGACGCGACACCGAGAGCGGGTCGGTCCGGACCCTCTCGCTTATCCCTCGCGATGTCGAACGTCCACGCGAATGAGCGATTTCGGCCTGTTGGAGCCCGCTGACGACCCCGGCGACGAGTGGGAACAGCTCGACGTCTCCGACACCGAGGCCGACCGGATCGCGCGCCGGCAGGACCGCGAGTTCGACGAGTTCCGCAAGCGGATCAAGGACACGGAGCAGTTCAAACTGCAGGAGTCGGTGTTCGACGACGCGACGCTCGCGGCCGTCTACAAGCTCGTACAGGACGGCTACGTCGACGCCTTCGGCGGCCCGGTGTCGACCGGCAAGGAGGCGAGCGTCTTCGAGGCGCTCGGCGGGCAGGCCGGCGAGCGACCGGAACCGGGGTCGGCCGCGGCCGGCGGCGGCCCCGATGGCGTCCACCCGGAGCGAGAGGTCGCCGTGAAGGTGTACCGGATCAACTCCTCGAACTTCCGGCAGATGCGCGAGTACCTGGAGGGCGACCCGCGGTTCGAGGGGATCGCGAACGACAAGAAGGCGGTCGTGTTGGCGTGGACCCGCAAGGAGTTCGCCAACCTCGAACGCGCCCGCACGGCGGGTGTGCGAGTCCCGGAACCGATCGCGGTCCAGCGGAACGTCCTCGTGATGGAGCTCGTCGGTCACGCCGACGACCGCGCGCGTCGACTGAGCGAGGTCGACGTCGAGAACCCTGCGACCGCCTACGAGGTCGTCCGCGAGTACATGCGACGGCTCTATCGCGCCGGGCTGATCCACGGCGACCTCTCCGAGTACAACATGATCATCCACGAGGGCGAGCTGGTGGTCATCGACATGGGTCAGGCGGTGACCGTCCATCACCCGAACGCCGGCGAGTTCCTCGACCGCGACTGCGAGAACGTGGCAGCCTTTTTCACCAGACAGGGGATCGACGTCGATCCGGACGATCTCCGCGCGTACGTGACCGAACCGGAACCCGATCCGAGCGGATCGCGGGATCCGGAGTCGACGGCTCACTCCGACGAGTAGGCCAGCGAGTACACCGCGATCCACGCGAACTCCGCCGAAGAGCGCGCCACACGGCCGCATGCCGCCCGCAGCGGAACACGCTTAAAAGGCTCGGCCGGGTATTCACTTCTATGCAACACGTGACGGTTCCGCAGGACCGGATCGGCGTCGTCATCGGCGCTGGTGGCGAGACGATGCGGGAGATCGAAGAGCGGGCGAACGTGCGACTCGACGTCGATTCGGAGTCGGGTAGCGTCGCCATCGAAGAGCGAGACGACCCCGTCGCCGCGATGGTGGCACCCGATGTGATCAAAGCGATCGGGCGCGGCTTCACGCCGGAGACGGCGCTGTCGATCCTCGACCACGACCTCCGAACGCTCGATCTGATCGACCTGTCCGAGCACACCCGCAACGACAACGACCTCCAGCGGAAGAAGGGGCGGATAATCGGCGAGAACGGCCGGACGCGGGAGCTACTCGAAGAGCTGTCCGGCGCGAACGTCGTCGTTTACGGCTCTACCGTCGGTGCGGTCGGCCAGCCGGAGGAACTCGAGGTCGTCCGCCGGGCGGTCGGAATGCTCCTCGACGGCGCGCCGCACGGCGCGGTGTACTCGTACCTCGAACGGATGTCGAACGAGCTCGACGACGACGTGAGCTTCAACGCGCCGCAGTAGGGTGTCGAGGGTACAGCGCCGTTAGTACCCGAGCCGCTCGCGCACGAGGACGACCGTCGTCCGGCCCTCCTCCGTCTCGCGACGGTAGACGAGCTGTTTGGCGATCGCCGACTCGACGCCGTACGCCTCCTGTGCGCGCTCGTTCTCCAGCGGGTACGCGACCGATTCCAGCCGGTCGAACGCGTCCGAGAGCGTCGGGACGATCTTGTTCGTGCCGCTGACGATCACCACGTTGCCGGCGGCGAAGGGATACGCGCCGATCCGGCTGCCGGAGAGGTCGGCTGCGACCAACTCGCCCGTCTCCGCGATCGCGTTGATCCCGCCGAGGAAGTAGTCGGCCGTCTGTGACTCGCGCCGTGCGGTCTGTCGCTCCGCGTCGTCGCCGATGCTCCAGATCTCATCGGGGAGACTCTCCCACTCGTGGTCGCCCTCGCTGAGGAACTCGTCGAAGCCGATCTCTTCGAGCGTCGTCGAGTGTCCGTTCATCACCGACGCGCCCGCGGGGATCTGCTCCGTGACCGCCGCGAGCGCCTCCTCGGCGTCGTCGACGACGACGACGTCGAAGCCGCGCTCTTCGAGGCTTTCGACCGTGGCCTCGACCGTCTCGTCATCGGCGACCGCGTCCAGTGTCTCGTCGATCTCCGTCTCGTCCACGTAGTCGGCTTTTTGCTGTGACATGGTAGGGGTAAATCGAACGGACCGCGCCGCGCCGCTCACGGCGAGCCCGTCTCGTGGATCGATCGAAGGCGCGGACGCCACTTAACCGCTCGCGAACACCCGTGTCGGGTGGTTACATCGATGTTATCGCTGTCGGGGTGAAACCGGTCGCTCGTCCACCGACCGACGAGCCGGTGGCTCTGTGGTCGCTCGTCGCGTCGTCGATAAAAATCGCGTGTCGTCGGAGCCCGCAGTGGGCGCGACGGTCGGTCGGAAGGCGGTTCGGCGGAACGGCTGCGGTCGGAGTCAGGGAGCGTGTGAGTTCTCGCCGAACTTCACATCGCACCGCCCATGCCGCCCATGCCGCCCATGCCGCCCATGCCGCCGGGCGCGCCGCCGGGGCCGCCCTCGTCGCCGTCGTCGTCGGAGCCGCCGCCCTTGAGGTCGCCGGCCGCGATGACGTCGTCGATGCGGAGGATCATGACGGCCGCCTCGGTGGCGGACTCGATGGCTTGGGTCTTGACGCGGAGCGGCTCCACGACGCCCTCGGCCTCCATGTCGATCACGTCGCCCGTGTAGGCGTCGAGACCCGCGCCGAACTCGCCGCCGTCGTGGCGGGCGCGGAGGTCGACGAGCGAGTCGATGGGGTCGAGACCCGCGTTCTCGGCGAGCGTGCGCGGGACGACTTCTAACGCGTCGGCGAACGCTTCGACCGCGAGCTGCTCGCGGCCGCCGACGGAGTCGGCGAAGTCGCGGAGCTGGAGGGCCAGCTCGGCCTCGGGCGCACCGCCGCCGGGCAGGACCTGCCCGTCGAGAAGCGTGGTGCGGACGACGCCGAGCGAGTCCTCGATGGCGCGCTCGACCTCGTCGACGACGTGCTCGGTGCCGCCGCGGAGGATGAGGGTGACGGACTTCGCCTCTTCGACGTCCTCGACGAAGATGCGCTCGTCGCCGCCGATGTCCTTCTGGGCGACGGAGCCGGCGAAGCCGAGGTCGTCCGACTCGATGTCGTCGAGGTTGGAGACGACGCGGCCGCCCGTCGCGCGGGCGAGGCGTTTGAGGTCGCCGGACTTCGCGCGGCGGACCGCCAGGATGCCCTCCTGTGCGAGGTAGTGCTGGGCCATGTCGTCGATGCCGTCGCCGACGAAGACGACGTCAGCGCCGATGTCGACGAGGTGATCGACCATCTCGCGCAGCTGTTCTTCCTCCTGGTCGAGGAACTGCTGGAGCTGGTCGGGGTCGGTGACGTTGACCTCGGCGTCGATCTCCGTCTCCTTCACTTCGATTGCGCCGTCGAACAGCGCGACGTCAGCGTCCTCGACGGCGAAGGGCATGTTCTCGTCGACGCGCTCTTTGTCGACGATGACGCCCTCGACGAGCTCGGACTGGTCGATCGAGCTGCCGACGACCTTCTCGACGGAGACGTTCTCCGTGTCGATGTCGTCGTCGTCGGCGACCGCGAGCACGGCGTCGACGACGAGTTCGGCGAGCAGGTCCTTGGAGTTCTCCGCGCCCTTGCCCGTCATCGCCGTCTGGGCGATCTCGACGAGCGTGTCGTAGTCGTCCTCGGAGACGTCGATGGCCTCCTCGTCGAGGATTTCCTTGGCCTTCTCTGCGGCCTGACGGTACCCCTGTGCGAGCGTGGTCGCGTGGATGTCCTGATCGAGAAGCTCCTCGGCCTGATCGAGGAGTTCACCGGCGACGACGACGGCGGAGGTGGTCCCGTCGCCGACCTCCTCCTCCTGCGTCTCCGAGACCTCGACAATCATGTTGGCCGCCGGGTGGTCGATATCCATCTCTTTGAGGATGGTGACGCCGTCGTTCGTGACGACGACGGACCCGCCGGAGTCGACGAGCATCTTGTCCATCCCTTTCGGACCGAGCGTGGTGCGGACGGACTCCGCGACCGCCTTGCCGGCCGTGATGTTCATGTTCTGGGCGTCCTTTCCGGAGGTGCGCTGCGACTCCTCGGAAAGTACGATCATCGGCTGGTTACCCATCCGCTGTCGCTGGGACATAATCACCCATTGATTGTTTGTGATTCTATATAAACCTTCCGCACATGCCGTGCGAAATCGCCACACGGGGGCGTCGACGATGCTGGTGTGTGGCTCGTTATCACGGGTGTTTATATAGAACGACAGACAGTCAGCATCGCCGCAGCCGACGGTCAGATCGCTTCCCGGTACGCTGCAAGCGTCTTCTCGACGTCCGCCTCCGTGTGCGCGTAGGAGGTGAACTGACACTCGAACTGGTTGGCGGTAAGGAACACGCCGCGGTCTTTCATCTCCTGCCAGAACACCCGCTCCCAACGGTCGGTCTCCGCTTTCCCCACGTCCGCGCCGGTCTTCGGACAGGTGCCGTAGCGCCCGCAGTCGGGGTCCTGCCGACAGCCGTCCGCACAGCCGTCTGCGGTGTCGGCGGGCGGCTCTCGGGTGAATACCGTCTTGAACATCGAGTCGGTCCCGACGACCGTGTACTCGGGTGCCCGATCGGCACAGATCTCGGCTATTCCCTCGCGGAGCTTCCGGCCGAGGCGGTTGACGTGCTCGTACACGTCGTTTTCGGCCGCGTACTCCAGCGTGGCCTTGCCCGCGGCCATCGTCACGGGATGCCCGGAGAAGGTGCCGGACTGGAACACGTCGCCCGCGGGCGTGAACCCCTCGATTATCTCCGCTTTCCCGCCGATCGCGCCGACGGGGAACCCCCCGCCGACGATCTTCCCGAAGGTGGTGACGTCGGGCGTGACGCCGAACTTCGACTGCGCACAGCCGAGGCCGCCGACGCGGAACCCGGTGATCACCTCGTCGAAGATCAGAAGCGCGCCGTGGTCGTCACACAGGTCCCGAAGCGTCTCGTGGTAGCCGTCGACGGGCATCACGATCCCTTTGTTCGCCAAGATCGGCTCCACGAGCACCGCGGCGATGTCGTCGCCGTGTTCGGCGAACACCTCCGTTGCGGCCTGCGGATCGTTGAACGGGATCGGGAGCGTGTGTTTCGCGAACGCCGCCGGAACCCCCTTCGTCGACGGATGCGGGTTCTCGGGGGTTCCGTCGACGAGCGTCGACTCCTGTGCGCCGTGGTACCCGCCCTGCATCACGACGATCTTGTCGCGGTCGGTGTGGCCCCGCGCCAGCCGGACCGCGGACACCGTCGCCTCCGTCCCCGAGTTGACGAACCGGATCGACTCGACACTCGGGACGTGGCGCGCCACGAACTCGGCGTGTTCCACTTCGACCTCCGTGGGCGCACCGTACATCGGTCCCGCCGCCGCGTGCGACTGGATCGCCGACTCGACCGGGTCCGGGAGGTCGTGGCCGTACAGGAGCGGTCCGTACCCCATCACCCAGTCGACGTACCGGTTGCCGTCGGCGTCGATGACGTGGCCGCCGTCCCCGCGTTCGACGAAGAAGGGGTGTGGCATCGTCGCGCGGACCGACGAGTTGACCCCGCCGGGCGAGACCGACAGCGCGCGGTCGTACAGTTCCCGTGAGCGCTCGTGGTTCATGTCCCGCGGTTGGGTTGGGAGGGTGAAAGTAGTTGCCGACCCGTCCCGCCGCGGGTCGAGAGCAATTGGTGAACGGACCGCCGTCAGTTCGCCCGCCGATCCGTCCGCACCGAGTCACGCCGGGAGTCGCGTCCGGTCCCGGTTTACACGGCCTCCGGACCGGTCGTCCCGGTCCGGACTTGCAGTGCGTCCTCGACCGGCATGATGAACACCTTGCCGTCGCCCGGCTCGCCGGTCTTGGCCGCGTCGGCGACCGCGTCGGCGACCTCGTCGGCCGGGATGTCGGCGACGACGACGTCGATTTTTACCTTCTGGTGGAGGTCGACCGTGAACTCCTCGCCGCGCCACTGGCCCTTCTTGGCGGGTTGGCTGCCGCGACCGGAGACGTTTGTGACCGTGAGCGAGGGCGCGTTGATCTCCGCGAGCGCCTGTTTTATGTCACCGAGTTTGTCGGGGCGGACGACCGCCGTGACCATCTTGATCTGCGACCCGGCTTCTTCGCCGCCGTCAGCGCGCGGCGAGTCGTTCGTAGTATCGACGACGGAGGGGCCGCCGTCCGTCGCAACGCGGTCGCCGCCGAACTCGGGGTAGGTCTCGACGCCGTGTTCGGAGATGTCGAGGCCCTCCTGTTCGTGCTCGGCGGTGACGCGTGCCGCACCGCTCACCTTGAGCGCGTACCAGACGACGCCGGTCGCGGTGAGCGTCCAGCCGCCGATGATGACGACGCCGACCAGTTGAGCGATGAAGTGTGCACCGACGCTGGCGCTGAGCTGTCCGGGTGCGGCGACGAACGGGAACAGCAGGGTTCCCAGCACGCCGGCGCTACCGTGGACGGGGAACACCGCACAGACGTCGTCGATCTTGAGCGTGTCCGAGACGAACTCGAAGACGATCGGGAGCTGCCCGCCGGCGAGGAGACCGACGACCAGTGCGCCCCACCACGCCGTGGTGTCCGGAATGGCGGTGATGCCGACCAGTCCCGCTAGCAGGCCGTTCGCGACGTAGAGCGTGTCGACCTTGCCGGTCTTCAGCCACACGACGAGCGCAGCGCCGATCCCGCCGGCCGCCATCGCGATCGTCGTCCCCATCGCGACGAGGTTGAGCGTCAGCGTGTTGAACACGCCCCCGCTGACGACCGAGGCCGTGCCGACGTTGAAACCGTACCATCCGAACGCGAGGACGAGCGTCCCGAGCACCGCGAACGTCAGCGAGTGGCCGGGAATGACGTTCGTCGAGCCGTCCTCAGCGTAGCGATCCATCCGCGGGCCGAGCACGGCGGCGGCTGTGAGCCCGGCGATACCGCCCATACCGTGGACGATCATGCCGCCGGCGAAATCGTGGAACGCGGTCCCGGTCAGCTGCGCGACGAGCCCGTCACCGGAGGCCGACCACGTGAACGCGATGACCATCGGGTAGATCACCGCGGCCAAGAGGACGGTGTAGGTGACGTACGCGCGGAGCTTCGCGCGGCCGGCGACCGCGCCGGAGACGATGGTCGCCGCCGTCATCGCGAAGACAGCACCGTAGAGCCAGTTGACGTACGGGCCGATCGAGCCGGCGTCGACGGCGAGTTCGCCGCCGGAGAACAGCGTCCCCGCCGCGGACACCGGACCGCCGGAGCCGCTCATCACGCTGGTGAACGCCGTTCCGATGAGGAAAAACACCGTTACGCCCACGCTCCACGTCAGGAGGTTCTTCGTCAGCTGGTTGGCGACGTTCTTCGAGCGCACCTGCCCCGCTTCGAGCATGGCGAAGCCGGCGTGCATGAAGAAGATGAGGAACGTCACGACCAGTATCCACGTCCCGTTCATCGCGGACGCGAACGTGCTCGGATCGACGCTCGCGAGGACGCCGGTCGTCACGAGGCGACCACCCCTACTGCCCGTTCGTCCGTTGAGTCACGCGCTTCGTTCGTGTTCATGTGCTGAATCACATTTCCATCCGGGGAATGGGAATTATATAAATGCTAGAGTTGAAATACTAAAGAAATATCTGAAATAATGCAGGTGATGTCCGATCTATTGCAGAATCAATTGTATATAAGGACGTAAATCGCGAGATTGTTCGGTAATTCTTGCGCTCTCTGCTGACGAACGTATTGTTTAAAATCACACATGAACGCGCAGTTTCACCGATCGAGGGGCTCACGACGAGGTGCGCGGCCGCTATCGGCGAGTATTGCCGACCGCATCTGCCGCCGATCGGCGCTGCGTGCGGCCGGATCGGCGTGTATCCGCCCGAATCGGCCGATATCGGCCGATTCATGCGCCGACTACGGAATTAGACGTTTGTCAACCCGACAACGGAACAAGAACCAATGCGTTCATCCGAAGCGTCAGAAAGATACCTGTTCAGCCACAGATCCCGCGTGTTAGACGATATCCGGCTACTCCGGCTTCAGCCCTTCGCCCTGCACGCGCATCACGGCCTCGCCGTCGGCGAGGTTCGGCGCGTCGACGAGACGGACGATCCGCTTGTTACCCTTCGACTTCCGGAGGTAGATCCGGAACGTCGAGGCGTGTCCGAGGATGTTTCCCCCGATAGCTTGGGTCGGATCGCCGAAGTACGAGTCCGGATTCGACGCGACTTGGTTGGTGACGAGGATGGCGGTGTTGTACAGGTCGCCGAGTCGCATCAGGTCGTGTAAGTGTTTGTTGAGCTTTTGCTGGCGCTCGGCCAGTTCCCCCCGGCCGACGTACTCGGCGCGGAAGTGCGCGGTGAGCGAGTCGACACAGACGATCCGAATGGGCCACTCGCCCTCCTCGTGTTCGCCCGCGAGTTCCTTGGCCTTCTCCGCCAGCAGGATCTGGTGGTTGGAGTTGAACGCCTTCGCGACGTGGATCTGGTCTAGGAACGCCTCGATGAGCTCCTCCATCGCCTCCTCGTTTCCGGGCGTGCCTTCGATCTCGCGTCGCTCCATCTCTTCGGCGAGGATCTCGTCGTCGAGCCCGCGAACCATGTCGTCGATCCGCTCCGGCCGGAACGTGTCCTCGGAGTCGACGAAGATACAGCCGCCGTCGAGTCCGCCGTTCTCCGGCGGAAGCTGCACGTTGACGGCCATCTGATGTGTGACCTGCGACTTGCCGGACCCGAACTCGCCGTACACCTCGGTGATCGACTGGGTCTCTATTCCCCCGCCGAGCAGGTCGTCGACCTCGTCTATCTGCCACGAGAGCTTCCCGATCTCCTGTCGGCGCTCCAGCACGGTCGCTCCCGTCTCGAACCCGCCGACGTCGGCCGCGTCGCGGGCGGCGTTGATGATGTCGGCCGCCGAGGACTCGCCGATGTCGGCGGTGTTGGACATCTCACCGGGGCTCGCGACGGCGATCGACTGATAGCTCTCGAACCCGTTCTCGACGAGCTTGTCTGCGGTCGCGGGGCCAACACCGGGGAGATCTTCGAGTTCGTCTTCAGGCATGTACGCCTCCCTTGCTCGCCATCGGGTATAAAGACTGGTTTACACCCTAGTGAAAGTAAAAATCCCGCGCGTGGTCATCGCTCGTCGGTGTGACAGCTATCGAACGCCTTTGCGGTGGGCGCGTGGCGAGACTCGCTGGCGAAACTGGTCACGCGTCGAACCGCGATCCCTCCTCCCCGTGACCCACCGCTTTCCCCGTGACCCACCGCTCACCTCCTCGTGGCCCGTCCGCCTTCCTCAGAACCCGACCCGACGGACGTAGCCGAGCTCACGGATCTCGACCAGCAGTTCGCCGGGTACGTCGGCGTCCGTTATGACGTACAGCTTCGGATCGTCGGTGAACTCGGGATCCTCGCTCAGCACCTGCCGGATCGAGACGCCGTGATCGGCCAGGATGCCGGTGACCTCGGCGACGATGCCGGCCTCGTCGGCGGCCGCGACCTCGATCGTGAGCACCGTGAGATCAAGCACCGGTGCCAGATCCATCAGGCTCGGCACTGACGAGATGTTCGTGAAGATGCGCTTCAGTTCGGGATCGTCCAAGATCGCGTCCGTCGTCGAGTCGACCACGCGCCGATCGACGTCGAGTTCGCGCGCGATCCCTGTGTACGGGATCTCGATGCCGCCGGAGACCACCCGCCCCTCCTCGTTGACCGAGAAGCCGCGCTCCAAGAAGAGGCGGATGACGGCCTGCTGGCTGGGTGACCCCTCGAACTTTTCGAGGATCTCGTCGAACATTCGTTACTCCGGCTGGTCCCCGCTCGGTGTTAAACCGTCGGGTGCGCGGCCGCGTTCGGCGGCTCACACGGGTGCCGGACCGGCTCGGCTTCGATCCCGCCGTGCCTACTGCGGTGACTCCCACGACCACTTTCACCCCGCCACCCGACCGTTTTTAGCCGATGCCGCCGAACTCAGTCTCGTGTCAGAGTCGGCGCATCTGCGGTTCTTCCCGTACGAGGAGCCGTACCCGAATCAGCGCGAGGCGATGGACAGGGTCGCCAACGCGCTAGACCGCGGACAAGACGTGCTGTTCGAGGGCGCGCCCGGGACGGGAAAGACCCTCTCCGCGCTCGTCCCCGCGCTCGAACACGCACGCGAGCACGATCGTACCGTGGTCATCACCACCAACGTCCACCAGCAGATGCGCCAGTTCGTCGAAGACGCTCGCGCTATCACGCGCGAGGAGCCTATTCGCGCGGTCGTGTTCAAGGGGAAGTCCTCGATGTGTCACATCGACGTCGACTATCAGGAGTGTCAGACGCTCAGAGACACCACTCGGGACCTCGTCGAGACCGAAAGCGAGGTCCGCGAGCTGGAGGCCCGCCAGCGCGAACTGTTGGCCGAGAGCCGCGAGGGCGACGCGAGCGCGGCCGAGGCGCGCGAGTCGGTCATGGAGGCGCTCGACGAGCTGGAAGACGAAATCGACGAGTACGAGACCGCGAACGTCTGTGCGCACTATCGCAACAACCTCACGCGCGACACCGAGGAGTTCTTCGCGTGGCTCTTCGACGACGTGCGCACGCCCGAGGACGTGTACGCGTACGCTGACGAGCGCGAACTGTGCGGCTACGAGCTGCTGAAAGAGGGGATGGAGGGCGTTGATCTGGTCGTCTGTAACTACCATCACCTGCTCGATCCGCAGATCAGAGAGCAGTTTTTCCGGTGGATCGACCGCGACCCCTCGGAGATCGTGACGGTGTTCGACGAGGCGCACAACGTCGAGGACGCCGCGCGCGATCACGCGACCCGGACGCTGACCGAGAACACCCTCGACGCCGCCCTCGACGAACTCGCGGAGAGCGACGACTCGCGCGCCGAGGCGGCCGAGCACGTGGTCCGCGCGTTCCGCGACGCGCTCGCAGAGACCTACGACGAGGCGCTCGGGTTCGGCGACCGCGAGTCCGTCGGCGAGGGGTGGGAGGACGTGTCGATAGCGAACGACGACCGCCGCGACGACCTCACGCTCGCCTTCCTCCACCGGTACGAGGGCGCGGGGATCGACACCGAGACCGAGCTCGCGGTCCAGCTCGGGCAGGCGATAGACGAGGAGTACGAGCGGCGCTACCGCGACGGCGAGACGACGACGCGCAGCGAGTCACAGACGCTGCAGGCCGCTCGGTTCGTCTCGACGTGGATGGACGAGGGAACGGAGCTCGGACAGTACCCAGTCGTTTCGGTTCGCCGCGACGGGGCGACGGAGGAGGTGTACGGCCGCGCGGAACTGTACACCTGTATCCCCCGCCGGGTCACCGAACAGCTGTTCGACGAGGTCGCCGCGTCGGTGCTGATGAGCGCGACGCTCCGCCCCTTCGACGTCACAGAGGAGGTGCTCGGGCTGTCCGATGCCGCCTCTATCGCGTACGGGATGGCGTATCCCGCGGCGAACCGTCGGACCTTCGCGGTGGACGTACCGCCGCTGTTCTCTTCGGAGCGCAACGATCCCGAGACGCAGGCGACCGTGGCCGCCCTCCTCCGGGACGCGATCCGGTTCACGCCGGGAAACACGCTCGCTTTCTTCCCCTCGTACGCCGAGGCGGAGCGGTACTACGAGCGCCTCAGTGGCGGGGGTGGCGGAGCCGGCGGCGGAGGCGGCGGCACGCCCGAGACCGTCGCCCTCGGCGACCTCCACCTCGACGGTCCCGGCGAGAACGAAGAGCAGCTCCGCAAGCGGTTCGTTTCGAGCGAGAACGCGACGCTTTTCACCTCGCTTTGGGGAACGCTCGCCGAGGGAGTGAGCTTCGACGGCGACGACGCCCGGACGGTCGCCGTCGTCGGCGTTCCTTATCCCCATCTCTCGGACCGGATGGAGGCGGTTCAGGCGGCGTACGGCAGGGCGTTCGCCGACCGCGGCCGCAGCCGCGATCCGGGATGGACGTACGCGGTCGAGGTCCCGACGATCCGCAAGACGAGACAGGCGCTCGGACGGGTCGTCCGCGGCCCCGACGACTTCGGGGTCCGGATTCTCGCCGACCGCCGCTACACGACGGCGGACATGGGGAAGTACTCGGTCCGCGGGTCGTTCCCGCCCGAAGAACGCGAGGAACTGATCGACGTCGATCCGACGAAGCTGAAGTTCGCGATGCTGAACTTCTACGGCGACCACGACGCGTACGACGGGCCGCCGCCGGAGCCGTGAGACGACGGGCCGGCCATCTGGTGTGACCGCGCCGAGGCCGCGACCGCGCCGACGCTGCGACCGCACCGGCACCGTCTCACCCGGGCATCGACGCCAGAAGCACGCCGATCCCGAGCACGATGATTCCGAGGAGGGTCGTGATCACCGCGTGGATCACCGTCATCATGACGACCGCGCGGCGGGGTTGGTCGTAGCTCCACGCGAACATACCGCCGTCGACGAGGAGCGCGAGGGGGACGAGAAGCGCCTCGGTGATCGAGAACGCCCCGCCCACGACGCCGATCACCGCCGGAAGGGGGCCGATGTAGAGCGCTCGCCGGGGGTCGACGTCGCCGAGGACGTTCCGCGCGGCGAGGTGTGCGGTGACCGAGAGGAACGCGGCGAACACGAGCGTCGTGCCCAACACCGATATCGGCGTGACCGCCTGAAGCGGAACCGCCTGAAGGCTCATGGCCGGTGTACGCACCACCACTAAAAGTGATCTCGGTCTCAACGCGGCCTCGGTCTCGACGTGACCGCTGACTCGGGTGTCTCCCGCGGCGCGTTCAGCCGAGCAGGCCGAGTCCGTCCAGTTCCTCGGTGATCACGTCGACGGCGGCGGCCGCGTCGTCGGGGCTCGTCCCCCCGGTGATGACCAGCTTCCCGCTGCCGAAGAGCAGCGCTACGACGTCCGGGTCGTCGATCCGATAGACGAGACCGGGGAACTGCTCCGGCTCGTACTCGATGTGTTCGAGTCCGAGGCCGATCGCGATCGCGTTCAGGTTGAGGTCCTCGCCGAGGTCGGCGGAGGTGACGATGTTCTGTACCGTTATCTCGGGGTCGCCGACGGGGATCTGTAGCGCGCGGAGCTCCTCGAAGACGATGTCGAGGCTCTCGTGGACGGCGTCGATGGAGTTCGCCCCGGTACAGACGATCTTGCCGGACCGGAAGATGAGCGCGGCCGACTTCGGATCGGTCGTCCGGTAGACGAGCCCGGGGAACTGCTCGGGGTCGTAGTCGGCACCTTCGAGATCCATCGCGACGCGCTGGAGATCGAGTTCCTGATCGATCCCCGTGGAGGCAACGACGTTCTCGATCGTGATCGTCTCCTTCGGGTCGGCCATCACTGGTTCGACGAACGCTCGAAATGAATAAAAAGGTGGCTAGTCTGAACCGCTACGCTCTTGCGACCGGCCGCCGGACGCCGTGGCGTGTACTGGCTCGAACTCGCGGGCGAGGAGGACGCGTTCGCCGCGTACGAGGCGTCGACCGCGGCCGCCGGCGTCGACCTCCTCGCGCCGGGAATCGCGAGCGCGGGGAGCCTCGGCAGCGCCGGGGGGGCGAACGCGTCGCCGGTTCGGCGGCTCGCGTACACGCGCGCGGCCCACGAGGCGGTCGCCCGAACCGACGCCGACCTCGACGCGGCGGTCGCCGCGCTGGAGGCCGCGCCGATCGACCGGACCGGGACGGTGGCCGTCAGGGCTCGGAACGTCAGGAACACGACCGGCGTCTCGACGGGCGCGGCCGAACGCGCGCTCGGCGGCGTCCTCGTCGACCGCGGCTTCGCGGTCGACCTCGACGACCCAGACCACGTCCTCCGCGCGCTGTTCGCCGCCGGCGAGCGCGCCGACCACGCGGCGGTCGCGGGTGCGGATGGCGGCGACGCGTCCGTCTGTGCGCTGGGATGGGTGGCGACCGAGGCCGACCGCGACTTCGCCCCGAAACCGACCGACAGACCGTTCTTTCAGCCGGGGAGCATGGCCCCGGCGGACGCCCGGGCGTACGCCAACCTCGCGGGTGCAGCATCCGGGCGCACCCTCCTCGATCCGATGTGCGGGACGGGCGGGCTGCCGCTTGAGGCCGGACTCGTCGGTGCCGACGTCGTCGCCTGCGACGCGCAGTCGAAGATGGTCCGCGGGACGCGTCGGAACTTCCGCGAGTACCTCGGCGCGTCCGCCGGTCTCCGAGGTGACGAGCGCGACCGAGGTGGCACACGAGCGCCCGACGACGGGGCTGACCATCCCGCGTGGCACGTCGCGCGCGGCGACGCCACCGATCTGCCGGTGCGCGCCGACGCCGTCGACGGGGTCGCCTTCGACGCGCCGTACGGCCGGCAGTCGAAGATCGCTCGCCACGAGCTCGCAGACCTCGTCTCCGGCGCGCTCGCGGAGGCCGCGCGGGTCGCTCCCCGCGCGGTCGTGATCGCAGACAGGGACTGGCGCGCCGAGGCGCGCGCGGCCGGCTGGACGGTCGACGCCGCCTTCGAACGCCGAGTTCACCGGTCGCTGACCCGGCACGTGCTCGCGCTCGACCGCGAGTGAACTGCCCGGGGATTCCGGGCCGTGAGACCGTCCCGAGAGTGAACGTCACCCCGCCGGAAACCCGACGATGAGTCCTCCAGACGGCCCGCTTCAGTTTCACCGTCCCTGCGGGCAACGATTAAGTAGACGGCCTGACGTGGTGTGGGCATGACCGGGGACGCCGGCGGCGACATGCTGTCGTGGGACGAGTCGGTGTTCCGCGACGAGTCCGTCTTCGAGATCGATCACGTCCCCGAGACGTTCCGGCACCGCGAGAGCCAACTGGAGAGTTTGAAATACGCGCTCCGCCCCGCGGTCCGGGGTTCCCGCCCGCTCAACACGGTGGTGCGCGGCCCGCCCGGGACGGGCAAGACCACCGCCGTCCAGAAGCTGTTCGGCGAGCTCGGCACCCGCACCGACGTCCGGACCGTTCGGGTCAACTGTCAGGTCGACTCGACCCGCTACGCCGTCTTCTCGCGGCTTTTCGAGGGCATATTCGACTATGAGCCCCCCTCCTCCGGGATCTCCTTCAAGAAGCTGTTCGGCCAGATTACGGACCGGCTCGTCGAGGAAGACGACGTCCTCGTCGTCGCCTTAGACGACGTGAACTATCTCTTTTATGAGAACGAGGCCTCGGACACGCTCTACTCGCTTTTGCGCGCCCACGAGGCGCACTCCGGCGCGAAGATCGGCGTCATCGTCGTGTCCTCCGATCTCGGTCTCGACGTAATCGACGGCCTCGACACCCGCGTGCAGTCGGTGTTCCGCCCCGAGGAGGTGTATTTCCCAGTGTACGGCGCGGCGGAGATCTACGACATCCTCTCCGAGCGCGCCAAACGCGGCTTCCACGACGGCGTCATCGGCGACGGCGAACTGGAGCGCGTCGCCGATCTCACCGCCGACAGCGGCGACCTCCGCGTCGGGATCGACCTGCTCCGCCGGGCCGGACTCAACGCCGAGATGCGAGCCTCGAAGACCATCTCCACGGACGACGTCGAGTCGGCGTACGACAAATCGAAGCACGTCCACCTCTCGCGGTCGCTTCGGGGTATCTCCGAGTCCGAACGCGACCTCGTCCGCGTGCTCGCCGAACACGACGGGAAATGCGCCGGTGAGGTGTACGAGGCGTTCCACGACGCGACCGGCCTCGGATACACCCGCTACTCCGAGATCGTCAACAAGCTCGATCAGCTCGGCGTGATAGACGCCGAGTACGCCGACGTGGACGGCCGCGGACGCTCCCGCGAGATCTCGCTCGCGTACGACGCCGAGGCGGTGGTAGACCGGCTGGAGTGATTCGCTCGCCTCTCCGCCCTGTCCCGCTCTGTTCCGCCCCGCCCTGTCCCGCTCTGTTCCGCCCCGCCCTGCCCCGCTCCGCTCTGCCCGCCCGGTTCCGCTCCGCCGCGCGCCGACGCCTTTTCAATCACCCCCGCCGACTCTGGACTCATGAAGACGAGCGGCGGGAGCGACGCGGCGAAGCGCCGAGCCGGCGAGTCGGCGGCGGCGGCGGTCGACGACGGCGACGTGGTCGGGCTCGGAACCGGCTCGACGGCCGCGCACGCGATCCGGCGGCTCGGAGAGCGCGTCGACGCCGGTCTCGACGTGCGCGGCGTCCCGACCTCCTTCGCGAGCCGCGAACTCGCGGCCGACCAGGGGATCCCGCTCGTGGAACTCGACCGGGCGGTCGGTCCGGACGCCACCGGGATCGACCTCGCGATAGACGGCGCAGATCAGGTGCTCACCCCCGCCGAGACCGGCAACAGCGCCGGCGAAAACGCCGACGGCACCGGCCCCCTCGGTTCGGCGAACGCGCTCGTGAAGGGCGGCGGTGCCGCTCACGCCCGCGAGAAACTCGTCGACGCGGCCGCAGACCGGTTTCTCGTCGTCGCCGATCCCTCGAAGGAGACGGCGGTGCTGGATCGGCCCGTTCCGGTCGAAGTGCTCCCGGCCGCCCGGTCGGTCGTCGCCGAGGCGGTACGGTCGGCCGGCGGCGACCCGGAGCTTCGCGCGGCGGAGCGGAAGGACGGGCCAGTCGTCACCGACAACGGAAACCTCGTGGTCGACTGCGCGTTCGGCGACATCGCGGACCCCGGTGCGCTGTCGGCGACGCTCTCCGAGACGCCGGGGGTCGTCGAACACGGCCTCTTCGTCGACCTCGCAGACGAGATCCACGTCGGGACCGAGTCGGGCGTGCGGGTCGTGACGCGGTGATCGGCCGCCGCGTGATTACCAGACGCGACCGGCCCCGTACGCGGACGGTCGCGCCGCTCGCGTCGCTCGCGGGTGCGGATCGGCACGACAAAATAATCGACGGACCGCAAACGCGTCCGTCTTAGAGGTCGCGAGGCTGGACCGTCTTCCGGTCGTTAGCCTCGGCGCGGCGTGCAGCGTCTTCGAGCAGCTCGTCCACTTCGTCGTCCAGCGCGTCGTAGAAGTCCGAAGCGACGTTCTTGTCGTCCAGGGCTTCCTTGACGGCCGCTTTGACAATAAGGTCTGCCATGCGCTCGACGCTATCCGTCGACCGTTAATAAGCGTTCCTGAATTCGCCCGCGAGGGACGCCGTGCGGGCGGTTCGCGGCGATATCCATAACTGAACACTGATAAACCTTGTGAGAGGCGCGACGGCGAGCGGCGGTTCGGTCCCGATCGATAGCTTCGACACCGTTCGTCACCGACGGACGGTATGCGCGACACGCTAGAAGCGCTCGACGCCGGCGAGATCGGCGTTTCGGAGGCCGAATCGCGGCTGGCGGGCTACGCGACCACGAGGGCCGGACGGTTCGACGCCGCCCGCGAGCGCCGTCGCGGGATTCCGGAGGCGATCCTCGCAGAGGGGAAGACGCCCGCAGAGGTCGCGGCGCTGGCTGCGACAGCGGTCGAGACCACCGGGCGGGCGCTCGTGACCCGAGCGGCCGACGCCGACGCCGCCGCGATCCGGACCGAGGTCGACGGAGGTCTCATCGGGCGGTCGACGGAGGCCCCACCGAGCGTCGACCACGACGAGCGGACGGGGACCGTCGTCGTCCACGCGGCCGACTTCGACCTGCCGTCGCTCGCCGCGACCGTCGCCGTCGTCGCCGCCGGAACGGCCGACGCCGCGGTCGCCGGCGAGGCGGCCGTGGTCGCCCGCGAGGTCGGCGCGACCGTCGATCGCGTGGACGACGTCGGTGTCGCGAACCTCGACCGAGTCCTCGACCAGCGCGACCGCATCCGCGAGGCCGACGTCGTCGTCGTCGCCGCCGGTCGCGAGGGAGCGTTACCGACCGTCGTCGCGGGCCTCGTGGACGCGCCGGTGATCGCGCTGCCGGTCTCGACCGGCTACGGGCTCGGCGGCGAGGGGATCGCGGCGCTGTCCGGCGCGCTCCAGTCCTGTTCGGTGCTCACGACGGTGAACGTCGACGCGGGCTTCGTCGCCGGCGCGCAGGCCGGCCTCATCGCACGGGCTGTCGACGCGGCCCGCGACGCGTGACCCCTCGCATTCACCGCTCCGTCTCGCCGACCGGGATCGTCACCGTCACCGTCGTCCCGCGCGGGTCGCGGTCGGCGTAGTCGACGTCGGCCCCGATCGCGTCGGCCGCCCACGCCACGACCCAGAGCCCGAGCCCCGAGCCGTGTTCGAGCGCCGTCTCTCGTCCCGATTCGACCGCGCTGACCTCGTGACCCGGGATTCCCGGTCCGTCGTCTTCGACGGTGAGCACCCACCGTCCGCCGCCACCTCCTCCGCTGGATTCCACACCCGAGCAGTCCCTCGATCCCTCTCGTCGGAGCGACACTCGGACCCACGGCCCCCCGTCGTCACGTTCGACGCCCTCCCCGTCGTGATGGTCGACGGCGTTCTCGACGGCGTTCTCTGCGATCGCGCGGAGCGCGTCCCGTCTGAGTCGAACCGTCCGATCGTCGCCGTCATCCTCGTCGGCTTTCCTCGCGAACTCGATCGCGGCGTCGTGGTCGCGGTCGCGGGCGTCGGCGACGACCGACGCGACGACGTCGCCGACGCTCACCTCGGTCGCCTCCCCGTCGTCGAGCACGTCTTCGATGGTCCCTGCCTTCTCTCCGAGGGCGGCGAGCGCCCCGGCGCGCCGCTCTATCGCGTCCGCCATGCGAGCGAGTTCGGGGTCGTCGAGTCGCTCCGCGAGCAGTTCGCCGTACCCGTGGACGATGCCAGCGTCGTTCCGGAGGTTATGCCTGAGCACGCGGTTGAGCACCGTCAGCTGCTGGCGACGCCGCTCCCGTTCGGTCACGTCCGAGAAGACGACTGTGTGCCCGACGCGGGTGCCGTTCGGGTCGGCGAGCGGCGCGGTCGACACCGCGTACGTGCGGCGGCGTCCGTCGACGACGGACTCGACCTCGCCCCCGTCCCCCCCGATCGATATCGAGGTGTCGAGGAACGCGTCGAGCGGGGCATCGCGGGCCGTCGCGGCGTCAACGCCGAGCAGCGACTCCGCCGCCGGGTTGAGCCGGACGATGTGGCCGTCGGGCGCGAGCGCGACGATCGGATCCGCGAGGTCGTCGACCGCGGTCCGCTCCGCGGCGCGGCTGGTCGTCGGGTTGCGGTCGAACATCTCCGCGCGGTCGAACGCGTACGCGTCGAGCAGGACGTGCGGGACGAACAGGATCGGCGCGAACTGCAGTTGCGGGACCGGGCCGACCTCCAGCGCCCACGCGACAAGCGCGAAGCCGGGCGGCAGCGAACTCAGCGCGACGGCCGCGGTCTCGCGGCGGTACAGGGGTCCGTAGCTGAGCAGCGTGTCGACGAGCAGGAACACGGCGCTCGCGACGAGCACGGTCTCGACGGCGACGACGAGGTACCCCCACGGGCCGAGCGCGTACGCGACGGTCTCGACGCCGAAGACCGGTGCGGCGCGGAACTCGGTCCAGAACCAGCCGTGGAGCGGATTCGTGAGGAGCGCGAGCGTGGAGAGGCCGCCGAAGGCGACGACGCTCCCGAACAGCCGGCCGCGGACGACGTCGCTTCGGCCCGTGTACTCCAGCGCGAAGCCGAGGAAGCCGACGCCCGTCCAGACGATCCCGAGCCACATCGCCGTCTCCAGCGCGATCCGGAGCAGGGGGGCCGCGACGAGCAGCCCGACCCCGTAGGAGAGACACCAGACCGCCTGCGCGAGGAACACGCCGAGGAACCAGTCGACCCCGGGCCGACCGCGGTGTTCGCGGATCGCCCACGCGAGCCAGAGCGCCCCCGCGCCGCCGGCGACGGACCCGACTGCAGGCCACGCGGGGACGGCGTCAAGCATGGTCGATTACGAGTGCGACGCGGCGGGTAAAGCTATCGCGGCCGCGCGTGGTCGGACGGTGACGCCCTCGCCGAGGACACGCGACGGCGGGACTCGGTGGCGACGCTCGCTGGCAGGTCTCAGCGGTGGCGCTCGATGACGCGTTTCGCGGCCTGTCCCTTCTCTTTCCAGCCGTATCCCTCGTCGTATACGTGGCGCTTCCCGTCGACCAACTCCTCCGGCGTCGACTCCTCGAAGCCGCCCCGGTCCCACGCCCCCGACTCGCGGAGCCACTCGATCACGTTCTCGCGGGTCTCCGGCCACGAGAGCCCGACCATCTCGTACCACGCGACCATCGCGAAGACGGCGTTGTCGTGACAGCCCGGAACGGAGCCGTGCTCGTAGACGGTCCGCATCGGATCGCGGGTCGGCTCCGAGACGCGCTCTTTGAACTCCGCGGCGGTGAGCAGCCGGAGCCTGTCGCCGTCCTCGACGACTCGCTGGTCGCGTTCGAGCGCACCCAGTGCGGCCTTGTGGAGTCCGCCCCACTCGCCGTGGACCGCCTCGCGCAGGGCCGACTCGGTCAGCCCCTCGCGCTCGGCCGTGAGCACCGTCAGGAGATCCGTGTACGCCTTCTCGATGGTCGGCCAGTTCACCCCCTCGAAATCGCAGTCGACGTCGTGGAGGCTGTTGGTCGTTCGGCAGCCGGGACACGGGTAGCGGAACGTCGGCACGAGCGCAACTGGGACGCCGCCGAAGTTAGTGGTTTCGCGACGACGGTCCGCTAGGACCGCCGTGCGCGGACAAGCGTCACGAATGCGTCCGTGCCGGCATCCGAGTGCGTCTGCGCCGGCATTCTGAGACGCATCCACGCCGGCACCCGAGTGCGTCCGCGCCGGCGCGCGCCCACGGTTCCGAAACGTTTACTCGACAGCCAGACGCGATTATACACCGTATGACAAAAGTCAGCGTTGTTGGTGCGGCGGGGACCGTCGGAGCGGCGGCCGGATACAACCTCGCGTTGCGCGACGTGGTCGACGAGCTCGTCTTCGTCGACATTCCGGACCAGCGCGAGACGACCATCGGGCAGGCGGCCGACACCAACCACGGGATCGCTTACGACTCGAACACGACCGTCCGGCAGGGCGAGTACGCGGACACCGCCGGCTCGGACGTCGTCGTGATCACGGCCGGCATCCCGCGCAAGGAGGGGCAGACGCGGATCGATCTCGCCGGCGACAACGCGCCGATAATGGCGGACATCGGCTCCTCGCTCGCCGAGCACAACGACGACTTCGTCACCGTCACCACCTCCAACCCGGTCGATCTCCTGAACCGCCACCTCTACGAGGCGGGCGACCGCGACCGCCACAAGGTGGTCGGCTTCGGCGGTCGGCTCGACTCCGCGCGCTTCCGCTACGTCCTCTCCGAGCGGTTCGACGCGCCCGTCAAGAACGTGGAAGCGACGATCCTCGGCGAGCACGGCGACGCGCAGGCACCGGTGTTCTCGAAGGTTCGCGTGAACGGTCGCGACCCCGCATTCGACGCCGACGAGAAAGAGGCGATCCTCGAAGACCTCCAGGAGTCGGCGATGGACGTGATCAGCCGGAAGGGCGCGACCCAGTGGGGTCCCGCAACCGGCGTCGCCCACACCGTCGAGGCCATCCTGCGCGACACCGGCGAGGTGCTCCCCTGCTCCGTCGTGCTGGACGGCGAGTACGGCTACGACGACACCGCGATCGGCGTCCCCGCGAAGCTCGGATCGAACGGCGTCGAGGAGGTCGTCGAGTGGGACCTCGACGAGTATGAGTCCGACCTGCTCGACGACGCCGCAGAGAAGCTCTCCGAGCAGTACGAGACGATCGCGTAAGCCGGAGCACGAGACGTTCGGTTCTGGTTCCGTTTTTGTCCGGTTCCGTTTTTATCTGACTCCGTTTTTGTCCGGTTCCGTTTTTATCTGACTCCGTTTTTGCCTGATTCTCTTCCCGGCGCGTGACCGCCCGTTCAGGCTCTCGGGCGATCAGGCGGTCGCGCGCTCGATCGCCGCTTCGAGGTCAGCGACGATGTCGGCCGGATCTTCGATGCCGACCGAGAGCCGCACCATGTCGCCGGTGACGCCGGCGGCCTCCTGTTCCTCTTCGGTCAGTTGCTGATGGGTCGTCGAGGCGGGGTGGATGACGAGCGTCTTCGCGTCGCCGACGTTCGCGAGCAGCGAGGCCAGATCGGCGTTCTCGACGGTCCCCTTCGCGGCCTCGTAGCCGCCCTCCAGCCCGAAGGTGATCATGCCGCCGTACCCTCCCTCGAGGTACTTCGTCGCCTCCGCGTGGGTCTCGTGGCTCTCCAAGCCGGGGTAATTCACCCACGCCACGTCGTCGTGCTCGTCGAGGTACTCCGCGACGATTCCGGCGTTCTCGCAGTGTCTGTCCATCCGCAGCGGGAACGACTCCGTCTGCTGGAGCGTGTTCCACGCGTCGAACGGCGACTGCTGGTCGCCTAGGTCGCGCAGCCCGCGGGTGACCGCCGCGAAGGTGAACGCCGCCTCGCCGAAGGCGTCGACGTAGTTGATCCCGTGATAGGCGGGGTTGTCCTTCGCGATCTCCGGAAACTTCTCGGGGTACTCCGCCCACGGGAACGAGCCGCCGTCGACTAAGATTCCGCCGACTGTGGTGCCGTTGCCGGTGAGCCATTTCGTCGTCGACTCCCAGACGAGGTCCGCGCCGTGCTCCAACGGCTGACAGAGGTACGGCGTCGCGAACGTGTTGTCGACAAACAGCGGAACGCCGTGGTCGTGAGCGACGTCGGCGATCCGCTCGATGTCGGGCGTGACGAGTGCAGGGTTGCCGATCGTTTCGATGTGGACGTACGCGGTGTCCTCGTCGATGGCATCGGCGTACCCCTCGTAGTCGAGCGGATCGACGAACCGCGTCGTGATCCCTCGCCGCTCGACGGAGTGCGTGAGGTAGGTGTAGGTGCCGCCGTACAACGCCGACGAGGAAACCACGTTGTCGCCGGCGGACGCGAGCATGAACGTCGCCAGGTCGAGCGCGGCCATGCCCGACGAGGTCGCGACCGCGCCGACACCGCCTTCGAGCGAGGCGATCCGCTCTTCTAAGGCGGCGTTCGTCGGGTTCATGATCCGCGAGTAGACGTTGCCCGCCTCCTCTAGCGCGAACAGCCGGGCGGCGTGCTCCGCGTCCTCGAACTCGTAGGAGGTCGTCTGGTAGATCGGCGTCGCTCGCGCGCCGGTGGCCGGGTCGGGAGCGGAACCGGCGTGGACGCTTCGGGTGCGGAACTCGCGGGGGGAGTCGTCGTCTGTCGGCATAACCTCACCTGCACGCGCCGACTTCTTAAATCCGCCCGCAGTCGCCGGTGTTTCCGCTATCTCGGATCGGCTCGCAGTGTGAGCGGTCTCCGCGTCTCGTGCCAACGGTTAACAGCGTCCGGCCGTAACGTCGCGCATGGGAACCAACGGTCCGCGCGGCGACGCCGTCGACATGTCGGACGCGGTCGGGGCGATCCCCGACGCCGTCTGGCAGTACCTCGCGCTCGGAGTCGCGGTCGTCGTCGGGTTCGCCCTCCTCAATCAGAGCCTCGCCTTCGGGGTCGCCGCGCTCGCGCTGCTTCTCGCGGTCGTCACCGTCGTCAGCGCCGTCGAGATCGTCGACGCCTACGAGAAGGAGGCGCTCACGGTGTTCGGCGAGTACCGGAAGCTGCTCGAACCGGGCGTCCACGTCATCCCGCCGTTCGTCTCCCGCACGTACCCGTTCGACATGCGGACGCAGACGATCGACGTGCCGAGCCAGTCGGCGATCACGCGGGACAACTCGCCGGTCACCGCGGACGCGGTCGTCTACATCAAGGTGATGGACGCGAAGAAGGCGTTTCTCGAAGTGGACGACTACAAGCGGGCCGTCTCGAACCTGGCACAGACCACGCTGCGCGCGGTCCTCGGCGACATGGAACTCGACGACACGCTCTCGCGGCGCGACCAAATAAACGACCGGATCAACGAGGAGTTAGACGAGCCGACCGACGAGTGGGGGATCCGCGTCGAGGCCGTCGAGGTCCGCGAGGTAAGTCCCTCACAGGAGGTCCAACGCGCCATGGAACAACAGACCGGCGCGGAGCGCCGCCGCCGCGCGATGATCTTGGAGGCGCAGGGAGAGCGTCGCTCCGCGGTCGAGCAGGCGGAGGGTGACAAGCAGTCGAACATCATCCGGGCGCAGGGCGAAAAGCAGTCGCAGATCCTCGAAGCGCAGGGTGACGCGATATCGACCGTCCTCCGGGCTCGCTCCGCGGAGTCGATGGGCGAACGCGCCATCATCGAGCGCGGGATGGAGACCCTAGAGGAGATCGGCAAGGGCGAGTCCACCACGTTCGTCCTCCCGCAGGAACTCACCAGCCTGGTGGGCCGCTACGGCAAGGCCCTCTCCGGCTCCGACGTCCAACAGATGGAGGGATTAGAGAGC
>NZ_JQKV01000006.1 GCF_000746205.1 Halorubrum sp. BV1 | reverse complement strand
TTATTGAGCAATAACTAAATACTATCCCGAATAGAATAGACTCAACGGAAGCTACGGGACGAGAACGACGACTCAGCCAAAAGCGAACCCCGAGATAGGCCCTCGGGTTCGCGTGGGCTTCCGTGACTGAGGCACGAAAGCCATGTCAGCACACACGGTCGGGGGTATTCAATCCCTCTACGACGGACGTGATAGCGCAGTAACCAGAGAACTCGCTCGGCTTCAGTTTCACTTTCACTGTCCGTACAAGGGTTCGGGCTTTTATATGGCCGACCGTCGGCGTGACGTGATGGCCCCAAAAGAACTCGTTCGCATCGAGAACGAGGTCGATCGTTGGCGCTACGTCTGCCCTCTCGGACATCGTACGTGGGAACCCACGAATCACCATTTCTGGTGTCAGCTCTGCGCTCGTCGAGATGATGTCGACGGCGCGTTCCACGAGCTTCGCGATAAGAAGACGGACGCGCTCCTCGTCCGCCACCAGGTGCAGCTCGTCACCCCGACTGGTCCCTACGACGACGATCTCGACGGTGGTGCACGGTGACGACTTCTGACCTCACCACCTGCCCGCTCTGTGACGCCCCGATCGATCCGGAGCCACCAGACGGGTTCACCCCGTACGCCCGACAGGTGGCTGGCTACCTCGATCACTTCACCGAGGAGCACCCGGACCACGAAATCCTCGACACCCCGGAGGGGTACCTGTGAGCGACGACCTCGAACCGATCTCTCCGGTCGACGCCATCGAGATGTTTCACAGTGCGATGGAGGACGAACACTCGGAGTCGACGCGGCGGAGTGAGTACCACCGGCTCCGTTCCTTCATCCAGTTTTGCGATGAGGAGGGGATCGAGAATCTGAACGAGGTGTCCGGTCGTGACCTCTACCAATACCGCACCTGGCGGAGAGAGGGGAAGGGCGACGGGCGCGATCCGATCAAACTCGTCACACTCAAGAGTCAGCTGGCAACGCTTCGCAGATTCCTCCGGTTCGCTGGCGACATCGATGCTGTCGACCCCGAGCTGTACGAACAGCTCAGCCTCCCGACGATGAAGAACGGGGAGGACGTGTCGGAGACCACGCTCAAACCCGAACGGGTTATCGAGATTCTGGACTACCTCGAAAACGCGCAACCCGCGTCTCGCGATCACATCGTCCTCCTCCTACTGTGGGAGACGGGTGCACGGAGCGGCGCGGTCCGTGGTCTCGACCTCGAAGATTGCGACCTCGACGGAACGCATCCTCGTTTCTCTGGTCCCGCCGTCCACTATGTTCACCGTCCGGAGACGGGAACTCCTCTCAAGAACCACGAGTCGGGGACTCGCTGGAATCGAATCAGTCAGAAAACCGCTCGGTACATCGAGGACTACGTCGAGTATCACCGCGACGATGTGACCGACGAGTACGACCGGAACCCGCTGATCACGACGCGGTACGGTCGACCGGCGGGCAACACGTTTCGGAAAACGCTCTATCGGGTGACTCGTCCCTGCTGGCGCGATGAGGGTTGTCCCCACGATCGGGATATCGACTCGTGTGAGGCGACGAACATCGACCACGCGAGCAAGTGCCCGTCGTCGCGATCTCCTCACGACGTGCGGAGTGGGCGGGTGACCTACTACCGGCGGGAGGACGTTCCGCGTCGCATCGTCGAGGATCGGCTGAACGCGAGCGAGGACATTCTGAGTCGGCACTACGATCGGCGGTCCGACCGAGAACAGGCAGAGCAACGCAGCGACTTCCTCCCAGACCTATGAATCCGGAACCCTACGCCGCGAATAACCGGGTCTCTAGACCCCACTGTGCCCGTACAGTGAGGAGCGAAGCGACGAGCGAACCGGCACGCAGGGGATTCGAACCCTAGAAGTCGCAGCGGCCGAGCGAAGCGAGGCCGACCGTCTTCCTCCGGTTCGAATCCCCTGCGTGCTCATTCACGTCCGTTCACTCGCACGGTGTACCCCCGTTCGCTTCGCTCACGGGGATCCCACCGTGCCCGTACGCGTCGTTCACGGGACCCGACGGTGTCCGTTCGTCGCGCACCCGGATTCTCGACCGCGAACCTGAAACCCCTCCCGACCGTCCGCCCGCACATGAGCGATGAGTACGCAGAGCGGCTCCGCGCGAACCGCCGCGAGAAGGACGAGTTCTTCGCCGAGCATCCGCAGTCGCCGATCCCGCCCGAGCAGCGCGAGGCGTTCGACGGGCTCGACTACTTCCCGCCGGACCCCGACTACCGCGTCGAGGCGACGCTGACCGTCCACGACGACCCCGAACCCGTCGAGATGGAGACGACCGCGAGCAACCCGGTCCGGTACCTCCGGATCGTCACGTTCGCGTTCGAGGTCGGCGGCGACGAGCACACCCTCGCGGGCTATAGGCAGGAGGGCGACGACGGGGCGATCTTCGTCCCCTTCCGCGACAAGACGACCGGCCAGCAGACGTACCACAACGGCCGGTACATGGAGTTAGAGCCGGACGCCGACCTCGTCGACGGCGCGAGCGTCACGCTGGATTTCAACCTCGCGTACAACCCATTCTGTGCGTACAGCGAGACGTTCTCCTGTCCGCTCCCGCCGGAAGAGAACTGGCTCGAAATCGTGGTGCCGGCCGGGGAGCGGACCCCGGACATCGAGTGACGGCGACTCCGAGAGAGACCGGCGGCCGCAGCGCCGCGAGCGCGCCGGCTGCCGCGTGGCCCGGAATTCATTTCACCGGTGCCGACGACGGTCACGTATGATCGACGAGACCGTCGCCGAGATACGGGCGATGCGAACCCACAGCACGTCCGCGGTGGCCGTGAAGGCGACGCAGTCGCTCGCGGAGCTGCTCGATCGGGAGTACGTGACCGTCGACGAGTTCGAGCGCGACCTCGAACACAACGCCGGCGTGTTGCGCCGCTCGAACCCCTCACACGCCGCGCTCCACAACGCGATGCGCGACGTCGAACGCTCCATCGTCGGCGAGGTCACGTCCGTCGAGGCGGCGAAACAGCGCCTCGAAGACGTGATCGCTCGGGTCACCGAAGAGATAGAGACGGCGAAGGGCGAGGCGGCCGCCAACGCCGCCGAACACATCGAAGACGGCGACACCCTCCTCGTCCACGACTACTCGACGACCGTCCTCGAATCGATCGAGAACGCGGCGCGCGACGGCGCGCACCTGACGGTGTACGTCACGGAGGCGCGGCCGCGGACGCTCGGCCGGAAGACGGCGCGCGCGCTCGCCGGGATGTCGCGCGTCGACACCCGGATGGTCGTCGACAGCGCGATGGGGTACGCCCTCCGCGACTGCGACCGCGTCCTGCTCGGGATCACATGTATCACCGGCGGCACCTACTACAACCGGATCGGGACGTTCCCCCTGGTCGTCACCGCCCGCGAACTCGGCGTCCCGGTCACCGCGGTCGGCTCAGGCGCGAAGACCATCGAGGAGTTCCGGTTCGAAAACGAGTTCCGCGACGCCGTCGAGGTGATGCGCGAGCCGGTCGAGGGCGTCACGATCGAGAACCCGAGCTACGACGCGACGCCGATCGGCATGATCGGAACCGTGATCACCGACGACGGCGTCCGGGAGTGAAAGGGGATCTGAAGTGATCCCCGGGTATCACGGCGAGTGAACGGGTCACAAACGCTTTGTGTGTGTACCGTGTTACCATTCATAATGAGCGTGAATCCGGGTTCGGCCGGGGTGTTTCAGGTCCCGAGTGCCGACCCAGCGGTCGCGGAGTGTGCGACCCTCTCGTGTGAGGTGAGTGCGGTGGCGACCGAACCGGGGGCGATCACCGCAGTCGTTCTCGCCGGGGTCGTCGCGTTCCTCGCGTTCACGTACGTTCGCGACGCGACGGAGGCCTGTCGGAGCGAACGCTCCCGTGTGCTGGCCGAGCGGGACGCCTTCGAGTCGTTTGCCGACCGCGTCGCCTCGCTCGAACCCGCGCCGGCGGAGTCGATGACGGCACCCCTCGACGGCCCGGCCGCGAGGGTGCACACCGTCGACAGGGCGGGCGGCGACGTGACGCTCAGGCGCGTGCTCGCGGCGTATAGAGACACCGTGATGTCGCTTCCCCATTACGAACGCGAGTACGACGAGACGCTCCCGGAGAGTCTCGCCGCCGAACTGGGGCCCGACACGGCGACTGCGCTGGCGTCGGACCGAACGCTTTCGGCCGGGGCGCAGTCGGCGCTCGTCAGGCGGAGTCGACAGGCGGCCGAGGCCCGGTCCGCACTGGGAGAGGCTATCAACACCGAGATCGACGCGCTCGGAGCCGTCAAAAGCGATCTTGCTGGCGTGGACCGTCGCCGTCGGCGGCTCGTCGAACACCTCGACGGGATCGATCGCGATCCGACGGACGCCGCCATCGACGTCTGGGAGCGGCTCGACGAACTCGAACGCGAGTGCGACGCGCTCGCCGTCGACCGGCAGACGGCGCTCGACGACCCGCCGCTGCGACCGGAAGCCAGCCTCGGCGTGGAAGACGAGCGAGCCTTCTACGAGTACCTCTACGGACCGACCGAAGGACCGAATCACCCGGTGTTGTCACAGATCGCGGAACTCGGCGATCGGGTCCGATCCGATAAAGACCGCGTGGCGAGGCGGCTCGCTCGCGGTCGGTAGCGGGCTGTCTGTCACGGCGACCGCGCGTCCGTCGACGGAGAGTGTCGTCACGGGAGTTTTATATCCGCAGACGGTCACGCTGCTGGTGGTGGCCATGACGACGTGTTACCCCCACTGAGCCCCTTGTGACGATGGGTTTCGACCGAGCCACCACTTCCGAGCAGTCTGTATCGAGGGCCGCTCGTCGCGCTACGTTCCTACAGATAGCGGAGTGAAAGTGGTCTCTATCGGAGAAACATCCGCGCAGTCGGTCGATCTCGATGCGAAACTGGCGGGTCCGGGGCTGGGTGGATGGAGCCGATGGGTTCGGACCTTGGGATGCGGAACCGGGAGATGTGAAAGCTGGGGGTGTAAAACCGAGTCAGTACGAGGCGGCGCGTTTGTCGAGCCCGGCGGCCTCGATGTCTTCGCCGTCGACGGACGTTCTGAGGACGTCCATCCCGTCGTCGCGGTCGATGTCAAAGTTGCGCGCATACAGGTCGTCGACGCGGTCGTACTCCGCCTCGGAGAGCGGCGGGACGTCACTCGCGGCGCTCCACGCGGCGATGTCGTCTGCGTCGCGGAACGTGGGGGTGACGGAGGCGACCTCGTCGTGTGCGAGTAGCCAGCGGATCGCCGCCTGCGCCATCGTGCGGGTCCCTTCGGCGTGGCCCGGGTCTTCGAGGAAGCGGATCGCCTCCAGCTTCTCCCAGCCCGTCTCGTACCACTCTTTCGGGCGGTGCGAGCGGTGGTCGCCGTCTTCGAGGACGGTGTCCGGCGTGACCTGCTCGTTGAGGAGTCCCGAGGAGTGCGGCACGCGGGCGATGACGGAGGTGTCCGAGTCGGACTCGCGGATCGTCTCGACGAAATGCCGACCGGGCTGTTGTTCGAAGAGGTTGAACACGGTCTGGACCGCGTCGAACTCCTCGTACTCGACGGCGGCGTCGCCCTCGGCGAGCCAGCCGATGGAGGGACCGAGCGCCCAGCCGAGCGCGCGGACGCGACCGTCTGCCTTCCACTCGGCCAGCAGGTCACGGACCGCGGGGGTGACGTCCTCGACGTTCGCGTTGTGGAGCTGGAGCAGGTCGACGTAATCCGTGTCGAGCCGGTCGAGCGAGCGCTCGAACGCGGTTTCGAGGTAGTCGCGGTCGAGTTCCTTGGGGAGTTCGCCGTGGCCGGCCTGCGGGTTGTTGTAGAAGTCGTAGCCGATCTTCGTCGCGAGCGTCACCTCGTCTCGGCGGTCCTGTATCGCCTTCCCGATGATCTCCTCGCTGTCGCCGTGGCCGTACACGTCGCCCGTATCGACGTAGGTGACGCCGGCGTCGAGCGCGTCCTCGACCATGCCGATCGCCTGCTCGTCCGAGCGGTCGCCCCACCAGTCGGTGCCGACGACCCACGCGCCGAAGCCGATCTCCGAGACCTCGACGCCGGAGTTCCCGAGTTCGCGGTGTTGCATACCCGCCTTTCGGGATCGGGACACTTAGCGGGTACGGTTGCTCCCACGAGGCGGTAACGCCGTCGACGACACTCTCTGATCACACCTTCGCACAACCGAATCCCTTTGAGGGATGGCGACGAAGGACGGGCGATGACAAAGCGACATGTGTCCCTGCCCGACGGTGCTGAGGCCGGGGTCCGAGGGTTCATCGACGAGGTGGACGACCGACTCTCCTCGGACGAGGACACCTGCGAGGTCGTGCGAGACACGCTTATCGATCTCCACGGCGACCGCGAGCGCTGGGAGGCGTGGCAGGACGGCGAGTCGGTCTCGAAGGCCGAGCGCGTCCGTCTGCAAGGGTACGATCCGTGTAACGCGACGCTCGAATCGGAGTACTACGCCGAAAAAGACGAGGAGCGCTTCCAGCAGTCGAAGTACCTCCAGTGGCTCTGGCGGCAGTTCGACGCCACGCCGATGGCCGACAACGTCGAGTTCGCGCTCCGGTTCCGCCAGATGCTCGGCAACCACCTGTTCGCCGAGTGCGGCGACGGCTGTCGGTTCTTCAAGGGGATCTCCGTCACCTACGGCCACAACATCGAGGTCGGCGACAACGTCGTGATCCACGACGACGTCCACCTCGACGACCGCGGAAAGCTCACGATCGGCGACCGCGCGTCGATCTCCGACGGCGTCCACCTCTACAGCCACGACCACGACCTCGTCGACCAGACCGAGGTTCGGAACTTCCACACGATCGTCGAGGACGACGCCCGCGTCACCTACGACGCGATGGTCCGGGCAGGCTGCCGGATCGGCGAGAACAGCGTCGTCGGCGCGCGCTCGGTGGTACAAGGGGACGTGCCCGACCACCACGTCGTCGTCGGCTCGCCGGCGCGCAGCGTCCGGGTGAAGCCGGGATGGGAAGAGTCCGCCGACGAACTCGAAGACGGGCGGCTCCCCGACAACCAAGACGACCGCGAGATCGAGTACGACCTGCCCGACGATCTCGACGTGTTCGACGAGTTCCAGCGAGACTTGCGGCCGCCGGAGCCGAAGCAGTAGGTGGGAGTCGGCGTGAGGACGCTGGCCGCGGTGTGTGGTATCACTCGGCAGTACCGTTATTTGCTCGCAGCGCGTACCGCAAGGTGGTGATAGACACATGACAGGAGCGCAGATCCTGATGATCGTCGGCGACTTCGGAGAAGACTACGAGATCATGGTGCCGTTTCAGGCGCTTCAGGCGGTCGGCCACGAGGTCCACGCGGTCTGTCCGGAGAAGGGAGCGGACGACAGCGTCAAGACCGCGATCCACGACTTCCGCGGCGACCAGACGTATCTGGAGGAGCGCGGCCACGACTTCGCGCTCACGCACGGGTTCGACGAGATCGACCCCGCCGACTACGACGCGCTCGTCGTTCCCGGCGGACGCGCACCGGAGTACCTCCGCGGCTACGAGGCGGTGCTCGACGCAGTGCGTCACTTCTTCGAGGCCAACAAGCCGGTCGCGGCGATCTGTCACGGGCCGCAGATCCTCGCAGCCGCGGGCGTGCTCGACGGCTACGAGATGACGGCGTACCCGGCGGTACGGGCCGAGGTGGAGGCCGCCGGCTGTTCGTGGGTCGACGAGGTGACCACGGACGGCAACCTCGTCACCGCACAGGCGTGGCCCGACCACCCCGAGTGGATCGCGGCGTTCCTCGACCTCCTCGGCACGGAGATCGACCACGGCGCGGCGGCGGCGACCGCGGACTGACGCCGCGGCCGCAGGTCAGATCGGTCCCGCAACCGAACCGCTCGCCACCCTGATTTTATGGTGCGTGCTACCGTTGATCGAGGTATGACCGAGAACGACGACCACGCCCCGGTGGACCCGGCGGACGCGGCCGAAAACGGAGGCGACGCGCCCTCGCGGCTCGGTCGGGTGCTCCTCGGGATCGGTCTCGCCGCGCAAGCGTCAGAGGACTTCCGCGACATGGACGACACGATCGGGTACGCCGAGTCCGCCGGCGTCCCGTTCCCGGAGGTCGCCGCGCCGCTCGCCTCGGGAACGATGGTCGCCGCCGGCGTCGGCATCGCGCTCTGGCGGCTCCCGCGGGTCGCGACCGGTGCGGCAGTCACGTTCCTCGTCGGCGTGACCGCGACGATGCACGACTTCTGGAACGCCGACGCGAACGACAAAAGCGGCGAGCGGCTCGCCTTCTTCGGCAACCTCGCCATGCTCGGCGGGGCGCTGGTGTTCCTGCGAGAGGCGTATACGTAGGAACCCGTCTCGACCCCGCGACAACGCCGCCCTCAGAGGTCGCCCGCGTCGAGCGGGTCTTCGAGCTGGCCCATCACCGCCTCAAGCGCGTCTGTCGCGGTCACCAGTCCGACGACCTCGCCGTCCCGAATCACGAGCGCGAGCTCCTGTCCTTCCGCCTGAAACTGGTCGAACGCGGCGCTGACGCTCGTCTCCGCCGCGATCGTCATCGGCGGGGCGGCGATCTCAGCGAACGTCAGGTCACCCTCTCGAAGATCCTCGAAGTGGCTCACGATCGACGGCGCGTACACGATCCCCTCGAAGTCGGTGAGATCGGACCCGACGAGCGGGAACCGGCTGTGTGGCGTGTCGCGGATTCGGTCGAGGTTCTCCGTCGGGGAGGCTTCGGTCGACAGCGCGACGACCTCATCGGCCGGGGTCAAGACCTCCGCCACCGCGACCTCGTCGACGTCGAGCGCGTTCAAGACCTCCTCGCGGCGCTCTGCCGGGAGGTCGACCTCCTCCATCATCGATCCGAGACGGCTCCGAAGCTGCGCGCGCGACTCGACGACGTCCTCTTCGGCGTCGGTCCACGCGCCGGTCATCTCGACGCCGAACAGCCGGAGCGTCGCCTTCGCCACCCAGTCGCCAGCCTTGATGAGCGGCGAGATGAGCCGCGCGAACCAGTACAGCGGCCGCGCGCCGTACTCGGCGACCTGTTTCGAGCGTTCGACGCCGAGGTACGTCGGCGTCTGCTCACCGTGGGTGAGGTGGACCATGTTGATGAGAAAGAAGGCCAGAAGCGAGCCCGCCCCGGCGGACGCGAGCGCGGTGTTCTCGAACACGGGAGAGAAGAGCGCCGCGAGCCCCGGCTCCGCGACGATACCGAGCGCGATCGACGTCCCGGATATCCACACCTGACAGGTCGTGAGATAGAACTCCAGGTCGTCGGTCATCTCCCACGCCCGCCGTAACCCCGGCGTGTCGATCTCCGATTCGGGGTACTGCCTGAGCCGGGTCAGCCCGAACTCGACGGCGACGAAGTAGGCGTTGATCAGAATGAGGGCGGCACCGGCGAGCACGCGGAAACCGATCTCGACCGGAGGCATGGCTGCGAGCGGGGTCATCGTTCGACACTCCCCGCGCGCGAGTGAAAAGCGTTGAGGAGCCGCCCGTCGGGGTCGCTTCCGTCGCTCATCGGTGAGCGCGCTACTCGTAGTCCTCGTACGTCGGCAGCCCCGCTTCCGGGGGGAACTCCTCGACCGGAACGGTCGTCTCGTCGCCGCTTTCCATGTCTTTCACCGTGTATTCGCCGTTCTCTAAGTCGCGCTCGCCGACGATCACGACCGTCTCGGCGTTGATCGAGTCGGCGTAGCCGAGCTGTGCGCCAAACGAGCGGCCGGAAACGTCCTCCTCGACCACCACGCCGTCGTCGATCGCGCGAAGATCGCGGGCGAGTGCGGCCGCTTCGGCTCTCGTGTCGCCCACGCTCAGGACGTAGTAGTCGGTGGAGAGCGCCTCGTCGGGCCAGACGCCGGCGCGCTGACAGAGCAGTTTGAGAGTGGCGTGGCCGGGGGCGACGCCGACCGCGGGCGTGGGCTGGCCGCCGAAGCTCTCGATCAGGTCGTCGTAGCGGCCGCCGCCGAAGACGGAGCGGGACACCTCGCCGGTCGAGTCGAAACACTCGAAGACGACCCCGGTGTAGTAGTCGAGCCCGCGGGCGGTCGTGAGCGATATCTCACAGAACTCGCCTGCGCCGAAGTCGTCGGCGGCGGCGAGCACGTCGCGGAGGTTCGAGACGGCGGCCTCGACGTCCGCGCCGCCGGCCTCGGCGACCGCGTCGAGGTCTGCGGGAGTGTCGACGTCCGAGATGAGATCGTCGAACTCGCGGGCGGTCGCGCGGTCGACCCCGGCGTCCGAAAGCAGGCCGAGGTACTCGCCGTCGTCGACCTTGGCGCGCTTGTCGACGGCGCGGATCGCGGCCGCCGTGTCGACGTCCTCGGGGTCGGCGGCGAGCGCCCGAACGAGCCCGCCGAGGATGTCGCGGTGAGAGACGCGGAACTCGAAGTCGTCGGCGGTGAGGCCGAGATCGGTCAGGGCGTCCGCGGCGACCGCGAGCACCTCCGCGTCCGCCTCCGGTGCCGAGGAGCCGAAGATGTCGATGTTCGTCTGGTAGAACTCGCGGAACCGCCCCTGCTGGACCTGCTCGTAGCGCCAGAACGGGCGAGTCGACACCCACTTGATCGGCTTCGACAGCTCCTGGCCCTTCGCGACGACCATCCGGGCGACGGTGGGCGTGAGTTCGGGCGTCATCGCGACACCGCGGCCGCCCTTGTCCTCGAAGGCGTACAGCTCTTCGACTATCTCCTCGCCCGACTTGTCGACATACATGTCGGTCCGTTCGAGCGCCGGTGTCGCGATCTCGCGGAACCCGTGGCGGCTCGCGGCGTCTTCGATCGCGTCGGTCACTGCCCGGCGGGCGGACTGCTCGCCCGGGTAGAAGTCGCGAAATCCTTTCAGTCCGTCGTGCATGGACGCGGGTTCGGCGACCGACCGCTTGAAAGCATCCTTTCGAAGCCTCCTCACGCGGCGTCGAGAAGTCGTCGCGTGGCGGGTCGAGACCGACGCACACACACCGTCGTCCAGTTCAGTCGTCGTCCGTCGCCGCCGCGGGCTTCCGGCGGTCGTCTCGCGGTCCGGCGATATCGACGGCGGGAAGCATGTCCCGCAGGTATCGCCCGGTGTGAGAGTCGTCGTCGCGGGCGACCTCCTCGGGAGTACCGCCCGCGACGAGCTTCCCTCCGCCCTCGCCGCCCTCGGGACCGAGGTCGATCACGCGGTCGGCGTTCTTCACGAGATCGAGCTCGTGTTCGATGACGACGACCGTGTTGCCGCGGTCGACGAGGCGGTGTAACACGTCGATCAGCTTCCGCTCGTCCTCCTTGTGGAGCCCCGTGGTCGGCTCGTCGAGCAGGTACAGCGTGTCGCCGGTCGCGCGCTTACCGAGTTCCTCGGCGAGCTTGACGCGCTGGGCCTCGCCGCCCGAGAGCGTCGTGGAGGGCTGGCCGAGTTCCATGTAGTCGAGTCCCACGTCTTTCAGCAGCTTCAGCCGCCGTTTGAGTCCCTGGTGGCTCTCGAAGAAGTCGTACGCCTCCTCGACGCTCATGTCGAGCACGTCGGCTATCGTCTTCCCCTTGTACTCGACGTCGAGCGTCTCGTCGTTGTACCGAGCGCCGCCGCACTCCTCACAGGGGACGTACACGTCCGAGAGGAAGTTCATCTCGATCTTGACGGTGCCCTGCCCGCCGCACTCCTCACAGCGGCCGCCCTTCACGTTGAAGGAAAACCGGCCCTTCTCGTAGCCGCGCCGCTTCGCGAGCTTGGTCTCCGCGAACAGCTCGCGGACGTGGTCGAACACGTCGGTGTACGTCGCGGGGTTCGAGCGCGGCGTGCGCCCGATCGGCGACTGGTCGATGAGCCGCACCGTCTCGATCTCGTCTATCCCCTCGATCGCGTCGTGCTCGCCCGGGTCGACGCTCGTGTTGTCGTTCATCTCGCGGGCGAGCCCCTTGTAGATGATGTCGTTGACGAGCGTCGACTTCCCGGAGCCGGAGACGCCGGTGACCGCGGTGAGCGTGCCGAGCGGGACCGCCACGTCGAGGTCCGCGAGGTTGTGCTGGCGCGCGCCGCGAACGACGAGTTCGCCGTCCGGGTCGCGCCGCTTGTCGGGCACCGGTATCTCCTTCCGGCCCGCGAGGTAGTCGCCCGTGATCGACTCGTCGGCGTCGATCACGTCGTCGAAGTCCCCCTGTGCGACGATCTCGCCCCCGCGTTTGCCCGGTCCGGGCCCCATGTCGATGATCTCGTCGGCCCGGCGCATCGTCTCCTCGTCGTGTTCGACGACGATCAGGGTGTTCCCCAGGTCGCGCAGGCCGGTGAGCGTGTCGAGCAGCCGGTCGTTGTCGCGCTGATGGAGCCCGATCGAGGGCTCATCGAGCACGTACAACACTCCGACGAGCCCCGACCCCACCTGCGTCGCGAGCCGGATCCGCTGGCTCTCGCCGCCGGACAGCGTCGAGGCCTCGCGGTCGAGCGTGAGGTACTCCAAGCCGACCTCCTCCATGAATCCGAGCCGCGCGCGGATCTCCTTTAGGATCTCCGTTGCGATCGTCGTGTCGCGCTCGCCGAGGTCCGCCTCCAGCCCCTCGAAGTGCGCGCGGGCGTCGGCGATGGACATGCGGTTCACCGCGGTGATCGGCGTGTCCGCGACGAGGACGTGTCGCGACTGCTCTTTTAGCCGCGTGCCCTCACACTCCGAACACGTCGTCACGGCCATGTACTCCTCGATGTGATCGCGAGCGCGCTCGGAGTCGGTCTCTACGTGGCGGCGTTCCAAGTTTGGGATGACGCCCTCGAACCGCTCGGTCTTCTCTCTGGTGCCGTTCTTCGTGGTCCACTCGAAGTGAACCAGCCCGTCGGTGCCGTAGAGGAACTGTCGCCGGACCGATTCGTCGAGCTCCTCGAAGGGGGTCGAAAGCGAGACGCCGAAGTGGTCGGCGACGTTGTCGAGCTGTCGGGAGTAGTAGGTCCGGTCGTAGCTCCACGGCTCGAAGACGTGTTTGAGGGGTTTCGAGGGATCCTCGATCACGAGGTCCTCGTCGACCTCCTTCGTCGAGCCGAGCCCCTCACACTCCGGACAGGCACCGTACGGGCTGTTAAAGGAGAACGAGCGCGTCTCGAGGGCCGAAAACTGGAACTCTGAGTTCGGGTTGCCGAGCTCCTCGGAGAACTCCACGACGAGCCGGTCGTCGCCGTCGGCGTCCTCGGCGAGCGATCCCGTCGAACGTGCGTTGGAGGCGAACGGCGTGTCCGCCGGCGGATCCGGAACGATCAGCTTGAGGGTGCCGCCGGCCTCTTCCAGCGCGGTCTCGACCGAGTCCGTGATCCGCGAGCGAGCCTCCGGACTCACCATCACCCGGTCGACGATCACGTCTATCGTGTGGTCGTAGTTCTGGTCGAGTTCGGGATCGTCGAGCGTCAGGTCCACGGGCTCGCCGTCGACCTCGACGCGGGCGTACCCCTCGCTAACGAGGTCTGCGAACAGGTCCTCGAAGGCTCCCTTCTGGTCGCGGACGACCGGCGCTGCGACCTTCGCGCGGGTACCCTCGGGTAACTCGAGGATCTGGTTTACCATGTCCTGGGCCGACTGCTCGCCGACCTCCTCGCCGGTGAGTGGGTCGTACTGGGTGCCGATCCGGGCGTACAACAGCCGGAGGTAGTCGTGCAGTTCGGTGACGGTCCCCACGGTCGAGCGGGGGTTGTTCGCGGCGTTCTTCTGGTCGATGGAGATGGCCGGCGAGAGCCCTTCTACCGACTCCACCTGCGGTTTGTCCATCTGCCCGAGGAAGTTGCGGGCGTACGCCGACAGCGACTCGATGTATCGGCGCTGTCCCTCGGCGTAGACGGTGTCGAACGCGAGCGACGACTTCCCCGACCCGGAGAGCCCGGTGACGACGGTGAACTGCTCCCGCGGAATCCGGACGTCGAGGTCCGAGAGGTTGTGTTCCTCCGCGCCGCGGACCTCGATGTAGTCCTTGCTCATTTCACCGTCTCTTGCGGTCGCGCGCGGGAATACTCGTCGGTCGTAGAGAGGGCGTCACGCGTGTCGGTCGTCACCGTCCGACGAACTCCGCCGGCGGCGAGAGGTCGCGACGCCCGCCGAGCGTGACGGCGAAGAGGACGCCGACGCCGACGCCGTAGGCGATCATCAGCGGCACCGTCGCGAGTAACATCGTGACTACGTCGGCCGGGGTGAACACCGCCGCGACGAGCATGATGCCGATGAGGACCTCGCGCCAGCGCTCGCGGAAGGCGCGGTACGGGATGCCGGCGTTGTTCAACAGGATCATCGCGATCGGGATGTCGGCGAGGAAGCCGATCCCGATCGTGGTGTAGATGACGAGCCAGAGGAAGTCGCTCACCTGATAGGTGATGATCATGTTCGCGAGCTCCGCGTCCGTGACGAGCCATCCGATGAGCCCGGGCGCGATGTACGCGTAGCCGAGCGCGAAGCCGCCGATCATGCCGGCACCGAGCGCGCCGGCCCAGAGGTACACCTGATAGATCCGGCCGGCGACGAAACCGCGCTCTCGCAGCGCGGGCCACGCGTAGTAGAGGAGCACCGGGAACACGGCGATGACGCCGAGCAAGAGGGAGAACTTCACCATGAATATCAGCGCCTCGACGGGGTGGAGCGTGATGATGTTGATTCCTCCCTCTATCTGGGCGGGAACGCGGCGTTCGAGGTCGTTCCGGACCGTCGCGAGCCCGCCGAGGTACAGCCACGTGAACGCGGCCGCCATCACCGCGCTGAAGACGGCGACGAGCCGGAAGGAACGCGACCGCAGCGAGTCGAAGATGAACTTCAGGTCCGTGTAGTAGCCGCCGATGTCGTCCTCGGCCTCGTCTTCGTTTCCGTCCGTAAGCTCCGAGAGGAACGTCGTGCTCGCGCGGGAGGTGCGGTCCTGCATCGATCCCACGAGTCCGTCGTCGCCGGAGCCGCCGCCGCCCGCACCGCCACTCTCTCTGCTCTCGTCCACCGAATCGGCGTCGCCCGCGTCGTCCGCCGCGTCGGCGACCGCGTCGTATCGGTCGAGGATCGCCTGCGCCTTCTCTGGGTCGTCGTCGTCCATAGCGGCCTGCGCGAGGCCGAGCGACTCCGATTCGTCCATCTGCGCGAAGACGTCGTCGGGGGCGGCGCGGACCCCGGCGGCGTCGAGGTCGGCGATATCGACCGCGGTCGGGTCGCCGTACTGATACCCCGGGCTGGTCGTGTCGAGGTCGGCGTAGACGGCCCACAGCGTCGCGACGGCGACGAACATGAGCGCCCACGCAGCGGCGTAGACCGCGATTCCGGTGGCGGGACCCACGCCGAGGCCCGAACCGGGGTCGAGGAACCGCCAGTCGCTGTTGGCCAGCCGGAGGAGCCCGTTTACGGCCGCCCGGCCGCCGTACTCGTAGAAGGCGTACACGAGTCCGCCGCCGAGGACGGCCGCCCCGCCGACGACGTTCCAGTGGGTTCGGGCCGCGCCGAGCACGTCGATGCGGTCCGAGCTTCGCTGGGCGGTGACGACGAGCTTCGCGAGGTAGAGGCTGAAGCCGTACAGCGCCACGAGCGGGAACGCCCACATCAGCTGCGTGAACGGGTCCGGCGGCGAGAAGACGGCACCGAAGACGAAGATGGCGACCACCGCGTAGCGCCACTTGTCGCGGAACGTCTCGTATTGGACGATACCCGAGTAGGAGAGCCCGGTGATGAGAAGCGGCATCTGGCCGGCGAGCCCGAAGGACAGCGAGAGGAAGACGATGAACTCCGTCCACATCACGATGGAGTAGGTCGGCTGGATGCCGGCCTCCAGTCCGAATCCGGCCAGAAACGAGAACATGATCGGGAAGAAGGCGTAGACGCCGTAGGCGACGCCGACGCCGAAGAGCCCGGCTCCGAGGAGCGCGATTCCGGCAAGCTTCCAGCGCGGTATCGGCGACTGCGGCCACGCGCCGCGGGCGCGAAGCTCGGTGCGAGAGACGTAGACGAGCGCCGGGAGGGCGGTGATTGCGCCGACGATGAGACCGATCTTCGCCTGCAGCAGGATCACCTCGAAGGGGGTCGTCGCGATGACGTCCGCCTCGGCGGCCACCGAGGGGGACATGTTCGATTTGGTGACCGTGTACAGGAACTCCCAGACGAACGTGCGGAGCGCCCAGAACGTCGCGAGGAAGCCGAGGAGGAAGACGACGAACACCTTCTGGAGGTCCTTCTGGATCGACCGAAGGAACGTCTTCGCCGACTCGCGACCCTCCGCGAGCGACTGCTGGGTATCCTCGTCGAGGGCACTCGCCATACGGGAGTCGAAGTCCGTCGCCGTTATCAACCTTTTCGACCGCGTGCGGGTGCCGCGAGGCCTCGGCGCTCGCGGCTATCCGAAAAGGCCTATAGTCACCCGGTTTCGTAGGGAGAGTGAATGGACGACTCGGACCGGTCGCGCGAGGATCCCTCGGCTCCGGCGGACGACGCGGTCGGCGACGACGAGACGGCCGGCGGCGGCGACACCGCGACGGTCGACAGCGGCGATACTGCGGGGGATTCCGGCGAGACCGACGACACCACCACCGACGACGTCGGGAGCGGAGAGACCACCGCCGACGACTCCGTGTCTCCGGCCGACGACTCGGCGGCAGACGAGTCCGAGTCCGCCGAGTTGACTCCGCTCGACAGACACGACGGGTCCGCGCGATGGGAAGACACCGACCCCGGAGAAGCCGAGAGCGGGGAGGGTGATGACGCCACCGGGAGCGACACCAACGCCGGTGACGCCGAAGATACCGAAGATGCAGACGTCGAAGACGCAGACGCCGAAGACGACATCGGCGACTCGCTGTCCGACGAGGAGATAGGCGGCATCAACGCCCCGGAGTCGGACCAAGAGATGCCGCTTGCGGACCACATCGAGGAGATGATGCGGCGGCTCGCCGTCGTCTTCGTCTTCGGGGGGATCGCGACGCTCGTCGTGGTCGCGCAGTCGACGGAGCTGATCAACTACTTCTGGAGCTACCACATCCCCGCGCCGCTGGAGAACCGCCCGCGGCTGTACGGCCCGCTCGAACTGCCGCTCACCCGGCTGAAAGTCGCCGGGCTGGCGGGCGTCGTCGTCGGGCTTCCCGCGTTCGTCTACCAGACATACCGGTTCATGAAGCCGGGGCTGTACCCGAACGAGCGGCGGTACTACCTCGCCGCGGTGCCGACGAGCCTCGTGCTCGGCGGCATCGGCATCGCGTTCGCGCACTTCCTCGTGTTGCCCGCGATCTTCTCGTATTTTACCACCTACACCTCCGACGCCGCGACGATCGCCTTCGGGCTCGCGGAGACGTTCAACCTGATCGTCATCATGCTCGCGTTCATGGCGATCGTCTTTCAGATCCCGCTTTTCATCATGCTCGCCATCATGATGAACATCGTCACCCGACAGTGGCTGGAGGCGAAGCGACTGATATTCTGGGGGTCGTTCCTCGGGATCGCCTTTCTGTTCAGTCCCGACCCGACCGGGATGGCTCCGATCATCGTGACGCTCACCATGATCGTCCTCTTCGAGGGGACGCTCGCGATCTTGCGCTGGACCGGGAACTAGCTCGGTTGGGTCTTCGCGACGCCGCGAGCGTCCTCACGCCACGTCGCGCTCCGGAACCAAGTCGATCCGATAGGTCGCCCCGCCTGCAGGGGTCCGGTCGACGGCGACGACGACGAACGACCGCTCGCCGACATCGATCATGTCGCCGGTGGCGAGCGGTCCGGGCGTGCCGCCGGTGTCGCGCCCCTCCACACGCTCGATGGTCGCGTGCGAGCGCCCGTGCGATCGATCGCGAATCACGGTCGGTTCGGCGGCGTCGTCGCGGGCGTCGCCGTCGTCTGCCCAGGCGGCGAGCGCCTCGGGTCCGACGCCGATGGCAGCTTCGCCCGACGCTATCGCTCGCGCCCAGAAGGCGTCGCCGGGAGCGAACGGGCGCAGTCGCGACGCGAGTTCGGATCGGCTGAGTCGTTGCATACGGCGACTCTCACAGCCAGAGTAGTTGTGCGTGTCGGGTCTCTTCGAACTCCAGCACGGTCTCCTCGTCGACGATCCCGGCCTCGACCGCGACGGCGACGGCCTCGGTGCCGACGATGTTCGCGACCTGCGCGCGGTGGAGGCCGGCGACGACCGCCTCCGCGTCCGCCTCGACGGCGTCGTCGCCGCCGTAGAACTCCTCGCTCACCGTGAGCGTCACCGGTCCGTCTTCGAACGTCTCGCCGAGACAGTCGGGGTCACAGACGGAGACGAGCGTCCCCTTCGGAGTCTCTCGCTCGCGAAGGAGCATTCAGAACCCCTCTGGTCCCTCGCCCTGAAGTTCGCGCTCCGGCTCCTCGTCGCCGCGGCCGCCGGAGCCGCGGCCGCCCCGGCCACCAGCGCCGTCTGCGCCACCCGTACCGCCGCGACCGCCTGCACCGCCGCGACCGCCCGCACCGCCCGGCCCCGGTGCCTGCCCAGTCTGTTCGTCGATCAGTTGCTCTTCGGTCTCCTGACGCAGTTCGTCTGCGCGGTCTGCGACCGCCTCCGCCTGCTCGTGGTCGCCCGCCTCCTCTAACGCGCGGGCCTTCTCCTCTAACACGTCGGCGCTGCGGTAACCGAGGCGGATCGCGTTGTCGAAACAGCTCACGGCGTCCTCGGCGAGCCCGCGCTCGACGAGCAGGAACCCGCGGTTGTACCACGCCTCCGCGAACCGGGGGTCGGTCTCGACCGCGCGCTCGGCGTGTTCGAGCGCCTGCTCGCCGCGGCCGGACTCCCAGAGCGCGTACGCGAGGTTGGTCTCGGCGGTCGCGGCGTGCTCGGAACTGTCGTCGATCCGCAGCGCCTCCTTGTACGCGCCGATCGCCTGGTCGAACTCCTCTAGCTCGGCGTGGGCCGCACCCTTGTTCACCCACGCCTCCTGCGCGTCGAGGGAGTCCTCCTCGGCGAACTGGGCCGCGCGTTCGAACGTCTCCGTCGCCTCTTCGAAGCGGTTGATGCTCATGTACGAGAGTCCGACGTCGACGAGCTGTTCGACGTCGACCTCGTCGCTCCCGACGTTCCGTCGGTCGAGGATGTCCGTGAGAACCCGCGAATCGACGGGATCGACCGTGGTGGGGTCGGCGTCAAGCTCCTCCGGATCGAGGGTGAACTCCTCGTAGTCGGCGTCGACGCCCTGCCCCGCGGAGAACTCGTGGCGGTCGTCGTCGCGTTCGTCGGTCATATGCCCGCGTTTGGCGGCCACGACGCGTAAGGGTTGCGTCGGCGACCGACGATCGGGCCGTCACGGGCGGGTTCGCGTCCGAAGATGTCCCGAGGACGCTCAGAACACGCCGGGACCGCCCTCCTCTCTGAGCTGCCGCCGCCCGCTGATGATACTCGGCGTGCCGCCCGTCTGGATGATGTTGAACGCGGTCATCAGGTCGGACCGGGAGATGATCCCGACGAGTCGCCCCTGCGCGTCGATCACGGGCAGCCGACCGACGTCGTGTTGCTGCATCGTCTGGAGGGCGGTCACCGCGTCGGCACCCGGACCGACCGCGACCACGTCCGTCGCCATCACGTCGTCGACGCGGTAGGCGTCGCGCTCGACCTCGCGGACCGAGCGCGCGTCTTCGAGCGTCACCATCCCGACGAGGTCGTCGCCGTGGAGGACGGGGTAGCCGGTGTGACGCTCCTCGAACATCCGGCTCATCAGGTCGGCGACGGAGGCGTCCGGCGTCACGGTGTGGAGGTCCTCTCGGCGGGTCATCACGTCGGCGACGGTGACGTCCTCGAAGGCGGCCTTCAGCGTCGTCTGCTGGGCCTCGCCCGAGGCCGCCATGTAGACGAAGAGGGCCAACACGATGAGCAGGAGCTGGAGGGTGAACAGACCGAAGAGGCCCATGAAGAAGGCGAACATCTTGCCGATCGCGGCCGCGCGCTGGGTTGCCTGTGCGTGCGGCTGGCTCCGCGCCAAGAGCGCCCTGAGTACCCGCCCGCCGTCCATCGGGAACGCCGGGAGCATGTTGAATCCCGCGAGGACGACGTTCAACAGCGCGAGGTAGCCGAACACGAACAGGACGGCGTTCGCCCCGGCCGGTGCGAGCGCGAACACGCCGTAACAGGCGGCACCGACCGCGACGCTCACCACGGGACCGGCGACCGCGATCCAGAACTCGTGTTTCCAGTCTTCGGGGAACTCCGCGAAGTTGGCGAGCCCGCCGAGCAGCCACAGCGTGATCGACTCGATCTCGTATCCGTACCGCATCGCGACGATCGAGTGACCGAACTCGTGGAGGAGGACGCCGCCGAACAGCCCGAGCGCGGCCGCGAGCCCGAGCGCCCACGGCGTGAACCCACCCTCGATCGCGGCCGGCGCGATACCCGCCCCGAGCGCGTCGTTCATCACGCCCGCTATCATTCCCACCTGCGACCCGATGAGGTAAGCGAAAAGCGGCAGCACGATGAGAAACGTCCAGTTGAGCCTGACCGGGATCCCGAGAACGGTCCCGATCTTGATTCCGCGCATATCTTGAGAGTGGGTCGGTGGCCGCTTAAACGTCCGGTCGTGGCCGGCCGACGGTATCGTTCGAGAGGGAGTGGTCCGAGACGCCTCCCGGACGGTTCCGATCCCGCCCGCCACGATTTATACGGTCGCGCCACCGAGAACATGGTATGAGCGAGGCTGACACCTCGGGAATCGACGGGGCGGTGCTGAAGCGCACGGACGCGGTCGACGCCGAGACGGTCGACGCCGCGGAGGGACTGACGAAGCGCGTCCTCCTCGACGAGTCGGACGGCGCGCCGCACTTCGCGATGCGGCAGTTCGAGCTGGCGGCCGGCGCGGCGGTCCCGCGCCACACGAACGAGATCGAACACGAGCAGTACGTGCTCTCGGGCGAGTACGTCGTCGGGATCGGCGACCGGGAGCACGCGGTGAGTCCCGGCGACGCCCTGCTCATCCCGGCAGGTGTCGAACACTGGTACAGAAACGAGGGCGACGAGCCGGGGTCGTTCATCTGCGTCGTGCCGAACGGCGACGACGCGATCGAACTGGTGGAGTAGCTACTCCAGCGTGCCGACCCGATCGGCAACGTAGCCGAACTGGTCGCGGTAGCCGTACGGCGATAAGAGAACGGGGTAGAAGGGTTCCGCGGCGCGGAGCGGTTCGCCGTCGGCGGCCGCGAAGCGGTCGCCCGCCTCGACGCGCTCGAAGTTGCGCGCGAACACCTCGTACTCCTCGGCGGCCGGCTTCGGGATGCGGTCGCGCAGGCGGAACACCGCCACGTCCTCGCGGCCGCCGGCGTCGACCACGTCTTCCGCCCCCGGCGCGGGGAGCGCGCCGGTCGCGGCGAGGAACGCCCGCGTCAGCCAGTAGGCATTGTCGGCCGCGTTCTCGGAGCCCTGAAGCCCAGCCTCGACTTCGATCGTGTGCGGGTGCTCGATGAGCCGCCCCTCGGTGAACGCGTCGGTCTGGATCACCGCGTCGACCGGGAGGTGCGGCGCGGTCGCCCGAGCGACCTCGTCCATCGAGTCGATCACGGCGAACGGTTCCGGGTACGACTGCGTCGAGTGAATCGCGAGCGTGGTACACCCCTCGACCGCGTCGAGCAGATCGGCCGCGAGCCGCTCTTCGTGTTGATCGGACGCTGAATCGCCCGGAAACACCCTGTTGAGGTCGGCGTCGAGGTAGCGGACGCCGGCGTCGAGCGCGGACTCGTTCGCGACGATCAGTCGCACCGGTCGCTCGACGTCGGGGTCGGCGTCGAGGAGTCGCCGGATCGCGCGGGCACCGCAGGGCTCGTCGCCGTGGATCGCGCCGACGACCGCGACCTCCGGCTCGCCCTCGCCCAGTTCGTACACGTCCATACGCGACACACGTCCCCCGCGGGTAAGTGGCGTTCGGATCGCGGCCGTGTTTCCAGCGGACTCAGTGCGTCTCGTCTATCTGGGCCGCGTACTCGTAGTCCGCCGGATACGCCTCGGGCGTGACACCGTCGAGCGGGATCTTCCACCCGTCGACCGACGCGGGGTCGTCGAGCGCGGCGCGAAGCGTCGAGCGGACCTCGTCGACGTCGACGCCGTAGAAGTCGCCCGGGAGACCGCCGAGGTACTGCAGCGCGGTCTCGAAAAGCGATCGCATGCCGGCGTCGTTCTCGAAGTCGGCGCGCTTGTGCGCGCCCGCAGCGACCTGTACCATCCCGTGGAGGAACGCGGACTCCGCGGTGCCGTTCCCGTAGTTGTACCACTCGTCTTCGAAACAGTCGTGCGCCTCGTGGAACTCGGCGGCGTTGAACAGCCGGACGCCGTGCTCCGTCGCCCGCCGGAGCGTAGCGTGCTCCCAGTAGCCGCTCGCGACCCGCGCGTCGTCGGCCTCGCGGTCCGCGCCGCGGTCCGCGTCGGCCGGCGGGAGCGCGTCCCGCTCCGGCGCGTGCCACCCGGTCGGGTTCCCGAGCGGCGGCGCGACGCCGGGATCGCGGGTGTGATCGTCCATGAAGCGATCTCTCGCGCGCAGCGACCTAACCGTTTCGCGGGCGTCTTCGAGAGGCCGGCTCCTCCCGAGCTATCGCGGTCGTTCCGCTTCCGGTCTGACGGCTGTGCCGGAGTCGAGGCCGCGCCGTGACCCGAAAGCGCTGCCGATATCCGCGGGACACTTTACCGTTCAGTCCGTACGTTCACGCATGGAGCCCGCAGAGGAGCCGGCGTCGACGGGGGGAGCCGAGTCGGTCGGCGTCGACGAGTCGACCGGAACTGCGGACCGCGCCGACGACGCCCACCGAACTGATCCTGCGGACCGCGCCGACTCGATCGACGCCGCCGAGTCGATTGTCCACGCGCTCGGCGACGGCGCGTACGTGCTCGACGCGGATCGGAACCGCGTGTTCGTCAACGACCGGCTCCGCGAGGTGACGGAGTTCTCGGAGGCGGTTCTCCACGGAACTCACCCGGAGCGGGTCGTCGACGAAGGGTACTGGGACCCGGAGATGGGCGAGCGCTACCGGGACGCGGTCGATCGCGTGCTCGCCGGCGACACGCCCGACGAGCGCGTCCAGCTCACGACGACGCTCGCGGACGGATCGAGGGTGACGACGGAGACGCGGCTCACTCCGATCGAGCGCGACGGCGAGGTCGTCGGCGTCGTGGGCGTCATCCGCGACGTCACCGAATGGGTCGAGCGCGAGCGGGAACTGGAACGACTCAACGACCGGCTCGAACGCCTCGCCGGCTTCCTCTCGCACGACCTTCGAAACCCGCTCGGGATCGCGCAGGGGTACCTCGATCTGGCGCGGGAGACGGGCGACCTCGATCAGCTCGATCCGGCTGACGAGGCGCTCGACCGGATCGAGTCGCTGATCGACGACGCGCTCGTCATGGCTCGCGACCCCGAGGCGATACGCATCGACGCCGGACCGGTCGACCTCGGCGAGCTCGCGGTCGACTGCTGGAAGTCCGGCGACTTCGGCGAGCCCGCGGCGGCCGCCGAGCTGGTCGTCGAGGACGCCCGGCCGGTCCGCGGCGACGAAGCCCTGCTCAGGCGGGCGGTCGGGAACCTGATCGGGAACGCGATCGACCACGCCGGCGACGCGCCGACGGTCCGCGTCGGGGTCGACGACCGCGGGATCTACGTCGCCGACGACGGCCCGGGGCTCGACGCGGTCGACGATAGCGGGGAGCTGACCGAGTTCGGCGTCTCGAACGACGGCGGCACTGGTATCGGGCTGACGATAGTCGAGCGCGTCGCGACCGCGCACGGGTGGGACCTAGATATCGGCGAGTCGGCCTCGGGCGGCTTCCGGGCGACGCTGGTTGGTGCGGAACCGACGAGATAAAGGGCACCGCCGGAGTAGGACCGGCCGCGTGCGAGGGTAGCCAAGCCCGGAAACGGCGGCGGACTCAAGATCCGCTCCTGTAGAGGTCCGTGGGTTCAAATCCCTCCCCTCGCATGAGCGCGCCACAACGCGCGAATGCACGATGGGGGAGGATTTGAATCAGGGAGCGCCTCTGGCGCGACCGTGGTTCAAATCCCTCCCCCCGCATCGCCGGGGTCCACACCCCGTGATGCGGAAGACGCTCTCGGAGCGCTCTTCCCTCGCAAAATTCACTTCGAACGCTGATACGACGCGAGCCGCACGCTCGTCTCGCCGTGCAGCGATACCCATTACCGGCCGGAGCCGCTATCCGGGGCATGGCCTCGGAGTCCTGTGACGTCTGCGAGCGGTCCGTCAGGATCGCCGGCGGTATCGGTGACCTGTGGAACTTCGCGTTCGAGTCGACGCAGGGACTCACCCTCGAACTCACCGACGGCTCCGAGTTCTTCCTCTGTTTCGATTGCATGGAGCGCCTCCCGGACGACCGCGAGCCGACCGCCGCGGACGTGGCCGATCTCCGCGATCGGACCGATCCCGTCGAGGAGGACAGGAACTCCTTCTGGCACTGGGGGTGAGCGGGGGTGTCGGAGTATCGCCTACAGTTCGCCTTTCGTGCTCGGCGTGTCGCTCCGGCGCTCGTCGAGCCGCGTGGCGTCGTCGAGCGCGCGCGCCAACGCCTTGAATAGCGCCTCGACTTCGTGGTGGGCGTTGTCGCCGCGCTCGATCTCGGCGTGGAGCGTGAGCCCGGCGTTGTGCGCCAGAGAGAGCGCGACGTGGTCGGCCATGACGCTCGTGAACTCGCCTATCTGCGCCTGTGAGAACTCGCCCGAGAAGTCGTAGTACGGGCGACCGGCCACGTCGACGACGACGCTCGCGACCGCCTCGTCGAGCGGGACCCGGCGGTCCGCGTACCGCCGAATGCCGCGCTTGTCGCCGAGCGCCTCGTCGAACGCCTCGCCAAGACAGATAGCCACGTCTTCGACGGTGTGGTGGTCGTCGATGTCGAGGTCGCCGTCACAGGAGACGGTCAGATCGAACAGGCCGTGTTTCGCGAACGATTCGAGCATGTGGTCGTAAAATCCGATCCCGGTCGAGACCTCGCTGTCGCCGTCGCCGTCGATAGCGAGGGTGAGGTCTATCGTCGTCTCGGCCGTCTCACGGGAGACCGCCGCGACGCGGTCGTGATCGCTCATACCCGACCGTCGGCGGGGACTGTTAAGGGGATTGCGGGTGGCGAGGCGTTTCTCGGGGGCGATCGGGCCGCAGACGAGGCGATCGACGGTGGATATATCACGGTGTCGAGAGTTGTCTCGGATCGCATGGGTGGATCCGACGCGCCGGAGGCGTTCACCGACGTGATCGACGCCGACACCGGAGAGGGCGAACTCGAACGGACGATCGGCCTCGTCGGCGGGCTCGCGATCGGCGTCGGGACGATGATCGGCGCGGGAATCTTCGTGTTTCCGGGGCTCGCGGCCGAGAACGCCGGACCCGCGGCCGCGCTCTCCTTCGCGATCGGCGCGGTCGTCGCGCTGCTCGTGGCGTTACCGGCGTCGGAACTCGCCACGGCGATGCCGAGAAGCGGCGGCGGATACTTCTTCATCTCCCGCGGGCTCGGAACCGCGCCCGGGGCGGTCGTCGGCGTCGGGCTCTGGCTCGGGCTCGTGTTCGCCTCCGCGTTCTACCTCGTCGGGCTCGGGAGCTACGCCGGACAGGTGTTCCTCGAAGCGGGGATCGCGCTCCCGATCGATCCCGCGATCCCCCTCGGCGTTGCCTTCGGCGTCGGGCTCACGGTCTTGAGTCTCTTCGGGACCGAGAACACCGCCGCGCTCCAGAACGCGATCGTGATCTCGCTTCTGGTCATTCTCACGATCTTCTTGAGCTACGGGTCCCTCGACGCGCTCGGCGTGTTCGGGGCAGAGCGCGTGCCGGAGCGCTTCTTCCCGCCCGGCGGCCTGCTTCCGGTGCTCCAGACGGCGGCGCTCGTCTTCACGTCGTACCTCGGGTTCGCGCAGGTCGCGACCGTCGCGGGCGACATCACGGAGCCGAGTCGGAACCTGCCGCTGGCGATGGTCGGGTCCGTTCTCCTCGTCGGCGTCTTCTACGTCGTGACCATATTCGTCGCCACGAGCGCGTTCGGCAGCGCCCGCCTCGGCGAGTTCGGCGAGACCGCGATGGTCGAGGTCGCCCGCTCGTTCGTCGGGTTTCCCGGGGCGCTCGCGATCGTCGTGGCCGGGCTGTTGGCGACGTTCTCCAGCGCGAACGCCTCGATCCTCAGCGCCTCCCGCGCGGTGTACGCGGTGAGCCGCGACGGGATCGTCCCGGAGAGTGCGAGCCGGCTCAACCTCCGATACGGCACGCCGCACGTCGCGCTCGGGCTCGCCGGCGGCCCGATCGTCGTCCTAGCGGCGACGGGGCAGGTGGAACTGCTCGCGGAGGTCGCCTCCTTCCTCCATCTGGTGATGTACGGGCTGATCTGCGTCGGGCTGATACAGCTCCGGCGGGAGAGCCCGTCATGGTACGACCCGTCGTTCCGCTGTCCGGCCGGGTTCGCCGTCGCCGGACTCGGAGCGCTCGCGAGCTTCGCGCTCATCGCGTTCATGCGGCCGGCGTCGATCGGCGTCGGCGTCGGCGTCATGATCGCGGCGTACGGCTGGTACCGGTACTACGCAACGGACGTCGAACTCAAAGGTGACTTTTGAGATGACCGAACCCACGCAAGGCGGCGGATCGACCGGGGACGAAAGAGCGAGCGAGACTGGCAGACCGGCCGGGGGCGGCGGACCGGCCGAGACCGGAGAGCCGACTCCCGACGGGGGGCAGCCGGGAGACGAGCGGCCGTCCGTGCTCGTTCCGATCGAGGTGTTGGAGGGCGAATCGATCCCGACCGGAACGCCCGCACTGCTCGCGAACGCCCACGTCGTTCTGTGCGGCTATCACGTCATTCCCGACCAGACCGCGACCGAGCAGGCGCGCGAGCAGTTCGGCGAGACGGGGATGTCGAAGCTCGAGTCGTTCGCCGACACGCTCACCGACGCCGGGGCCGACGTCGAGACGCGTCTCGTGTTCACACACGACAAGGAGACCACGATCGACCGGCTCATCTACGAATACGACTGTCTCGCGGTGTTGGTCCCGAACAGCACGGAGCGCGTGGATTCGGTGCTCGTCGCGCTCCGCGGCACGGTCGGCGTCGGACGGAACACGCGGCTCGTCGCCGGGCTGTTCGCCGACGCGGACGTGGACGTGACGCTGTACCACGCCCTCGACGAGGGCGAATCGATCGAAGACGGCGAGTCGTTCCTGAGCGGAGCCCGGTCGGACCTCGTCGAGCGCGGCGTGGACGCCGACGCGATCGAGACGGTCGTCGAGGACGCCGACGTTCCGATCGACGCAATCGCGAGCCGGGCGGCGTCACACGACGCGGTCGTGATGGGCGAGACCGACCCCTCGGTCACGACGTTCGTGTTCGGAATGCCGTCCGAGAAGGTCGCAGACCGGTTCCTCGGACCCGTGCTCGTTGTGCAACGCGCGCGTCCAGAGGAGTGAGAGAGTCCCGGGGAGAGAGCGAGATCAGGCATCGTCCGCGGCCGCCTGCGCCTCTCGCAGCGTGAACGTTCCCTCGTAGAGCGCGGTGCCGACGACGACCGCGGCCGCGCCGGCCTCCTTCAGGGCGACCACGTCGTCGGTCGTCGCGACTCCGCCCGAGGCGACGACCGGGACGTCGACCGCCTCGACGACGCGTTCGACCGCGGTCCGGTCGATCCCCGCCAGCTGTCCCTCGACGTCGACGTTCGTGAACAGGACCGCGCCAGCGCCGAGGTCCGCGTAGCGACTCGCGGCCTCGGCCGGATCAAGGCCGGTCCCCTCGGTCCACCCGCCCACGACGACCTCGCCGTCTTTCGCGTCGAGGCTGACGACGACGCTGTTTGGGTGGGTCTCGTCGATCGCGGCGACGATCTCGGGCGACTCGACGGCCGCGGTGCCCAAGATCACGCGGTCGAGTCCCAGATCGAGGAGGTCGCGAGCGTCATCGGCGGTACGGATGCCGCCGCCGAGCTGGAGGCCGACGCCCGCGGGGACGGCCTCGACGACCGACTCGATCGCGGCCGCGTTCGCGCGCTCGCCCTCGAACGCGCCGTCGAGGTCGACGAGGTGGAGCGTCTCGGCCCCCGCGTCGATCCAGCGTTCCGCGGCTTCGACGGGGTCGCCGTAGCGTTTGCCCGTGCCGCGCTCGCCGCCGACCAACTGAACGACCTCGCCGTCTTGCACGTCGACCGCGGGGATAACCTCGAACTCGGGGAAATGCGTCATACGGGAGCGAAGTGGCGGGCGGCGATTAAAGCGGTCGGTCTCGCGGGTCGGAACGCGGTCGGTCTCGCGGGTCGGAACGCGGTCGGTCTCGCGGGTCGGAATGCAGCCCGTTTCTGGAGCGAAAAGCCGCGGTCGAACCCTACAGATATCCGCGGTCGATCGCCGACGCCGATCAGATCTCGACTACCATCCCGTCGGTCGCGCACTCGTGGTCGACCTCGTCGAGGCGGTCGAACATCGTGGTGCTCATGTGGGTCAGTATCGTCCGGTCGGCGTCGATCTCCGACTCGTGTTCGCGGAACGTCGTGTACGTCATGTGGTACGGGATGTCGGCGTCGAAGGCGTACGCCTCACAGATGAAGAGGTCGGCCCCGGCGGCGGCGGCGACGAGGTCGTCGACCCACGCCGTGTCGCCGGAGTAGGTGATCGTCGCGCCGTCGACCTCGACGCGGAGTGCGTAGGAGGGGTCGCCGCTCGGGTGGTCTGCGGGGTACGGCCGCACGTCGATCGGGCCGACGCTCGTCGCCGCGCCGGGCTCTATTTCCACGAACTCAATGTCGAAGGCCTGATCCACCTCGGAGAGCCCGGGGAAGAACACCTCCATCGCCTCCGTAACCCGCGACTCGGTTCCGGGCGGGCCGACGATCGTGAGCGGCTCGGTCCGCTCGGAGGCGAACTGCGCGTCGAGGACGAAAAAGGGGATGCCGGCGAAGTGGTCGCCGTGGAGGTGCGTGAGGAGGATCGTGCCGATCTCGTTGCGATCTAGGTCGTAACGGTTCATCTCGGAGAGCGCCGACGCCCCGCAGTCGACGAGCAGGCGCGTCGAACCCGTATCGACGTGGATGCTAGTCTGGAGCCGGCCGCCGGTGCCGAGCGGGTCGCCGGTACCGAGGAATCTGACCGTCGTCTCGTCCATGCCGCCGGAAGACCGCCGGGGCGCAAATAGCTGACTGTCTTCACGGGAGCCGATCGCACGTCGCGGTCGACGATCCGGGTCGCGGCCCCAATCTCCAAATACGTTGCCCGCGAACTACCTCGTATGTCATCGACTATCGTCCGAGTTGGCGTCGCGCTCCTCGTCGCAGTCGCGCTCGTCGGCGGCGCGGGATCGGTCGTCGCGCAGTCGAGCGGGCAGTCAGCCGACCAGCCCGCGTGGGCCGACAACCTCTTCAGCGATCTAGAGCGCATGCAGCCGCAGTACAACAGCAACATCGGTGAGGTCGACATGAGCTTCGCCGAGGAGCGAGTGTACGATCGGATCAGAGGCAACACCGTCAACGTCTACATCGTCGAGACGGACGTCGTGTTCTCCTTCCGGATGACCGGCGACGGGACCATCACCGAACTCGAACAGTCGAGAAACGACGACGCCGATCTCAAGATGCTCATGACCCGCGAGACGGCGCAGTCGCTCGCGGACAGCGACAATCCCGTGCCGGGGTTCGTCCAGAACGTCCGGAACGGCGAGCGAACCGACGGCACGGTCGAAGGGATCGTCATCACTGGCGAGGACGGAAAGATAAGAAAGCAGGTGACGTGGGGCGTCATAAACGCCGTCAAGGGCTTCTTCTGATCGCGACACGCGCAGACCGACACGGACCGTTTTATAACTACTCGGTGTGATTACTCGGTAATGACCGACGACGCGACGGCTGGCGGTCGCGGTTCTCCGAGCGATACCGGTACCGGCGACGACGGCCTCGGCAGCCGCGCCGCCGACACCGAATCGATCAGCGCGACCGACCGGCACACCCGGCGACGAATCCTCGCGCTCGGCGGTGCGGCCGGAGCCGCTGCGCTCGCGGGCTGTAGCGCCGAGCGGACGAACGGCGACGAGGAATCTGGCGACGACGGTGCCGGCTCTGGCGGCGACGCGGGCGACGACGACACGAGCGAAGAGGAGGACGAAGGTGAGGGAGACGAGGGGAAACCGACGCTCACCGTCGCGACGTACACCAACTTCATCGACGCGCCGTCGGTGAGTCCGGGCGAGTGGCTCAAATCGGAGTTCGAGAGTCGGTTCGACGCCACGCTGGAGTGGGCGACGCCGGACAACGAGATCAACTACTACGTCGAGCGCGCGCAGTCCGGCGTCGGGATCGACGCCGACGTCTACGTCGGCTTCAACACCGAAGACTTGGTTCGGATCGACAGCGAGCTCGACGACGAGCTGTTCGCGGAGGCGGGCGAGATCAGCGGAGCCGAGGACGTCCGCGACGGGCTGTCGTTCGACCCGTTCGGCCGCGCCGTCCCCTTCGACACCGGGTACGTGAGCCTCGTGTACGACGGGACAGAGGCGGAGGCTCCGGCGACCTTCGAGGGACTCCTCGACCCCGAGCACGCGGGGGCGCTCATCGCGCAGAACCCGGGCTCGTCCGCGACCGGTCGCGCCTTCCTCCTCCACACTGTCAACCGGTTCGGCGACGGGCCGGACGGAGCCGTCGAGGGCGAGGACGGCGACCCGGACTACGACTACCTCGACTACTGGACGGACCTCCAGGCCAACGACGTGCGGGTGCTCGGGTCGTGGGACGACGCCTACACCGCGTGGTCGAACGGCGAGGCCCCCATGGTCGTCTCCTACTCGACCGATCAGGTGTTCGCGGACATGGAGGGGGCGAACTTACAGGAACACCAGATCCGCTTTCTGAACGATCAGGCGTACGCCACTCCCGAGGGGATGGCCGTCTTCGCGGAGACCGACCGGCCGGATCTCGCCCGTGAGTTCATGTCGTTCATGCTCGAACCGGAAGTCCAAGGCGAGATCGCCCAGCGGAACGTCGCGTTCCCGGCCACGGACACCGCGACGCTGCCAGACGACTACGCCGAACTGGCACAGGAACCCGCCGATCCGGTGACGTTCTCATACGACGAGCTACGGGGCTCGGTCGGCGGGTGGATCGAAGCGTGGGAACGCCAGTTCGCCGAGAACTGATCGCGCCGTGAACGACCGTCGACGCGCTCAGCGGGACGGCGGGAACCAGTCTCTCTCCGACCGCCTCGAAGGACGGCTGCTGACGCTGCTCGCGGTCGCGACGAGCGCCACGCTCGTCGTCGCCTTCTATTACCCCGTCGGCACCGTCCTGATCGAGGCGGTCCGCGTCGACGGCGGCGTCTCTCTCGGGGCGTTCGCGGAGATCCTCCGCGACCCGTTCTACTTCGGCGAAGCGGCGCGGCTGCTCGCCGGCGACCCCCCGGCGGCGGTCGCTCGCGACCTCGTCTCGCCGGACCGGCGGCTCGGGATCGTCGGCTTCACCGCGTATCAGGCCGCGCTGTCGACGGTCGCGAGCGTCGCGCTCGGCCTCCCGGCCGCGTACCTGCTCGCGCGCTTCGAGTTCCCCGGCCGGCGGACGATCCGATCGCTGACTATCGTCCCGTTCGTGCTCCCGTCGATTATGGTTGCGGTCGGCTTCGTCGCCACCTTCGGACGCAACGGGACGCTCAACGCGATGCTCGGCGCGCTCGGGCTTCCCGCGGTGGACCTGTTGTTCACGCTTGAGGCGATCGTGATCGCCCACGCCTTCTACAACGCTCCGCTCGTCGCGCGGGTGACGACCGCGGCGTGGGAGTCGGTCGACGCCGGCGCGATCGAGACGGCACGGAGCCTCGGCGCGGGACCACTGCGAGCCTTCGTCGACGTGGTCGCGCCGCAAGTGTATCCGGCGGTGTTGACGGGCGCGGCACTCACGTTCGTGTTCACGTTCGGCACGTTCCCCATCGTGCTCGCGCTCGGCGGGTTCCAGCTCGCGACCGTCGAGGTGTTCGTCTACCGGCTCGTTCGCGACCTGAGCTACGCCGAGGCGGCCGCGCTCGCGATCATCGAACTCGTCATCTCGCTCGGCGTTCTGCTCGCGTACCTCCGGTACGAGGCGCAAAGCGCGGTCCGGTCGCGCGGGGCGCGGCCGCTCCCCCGCAAGCCGCTTGTGCCGTCGACGCCGACGGCCCGCGAGTGGGTGTCGCGCGTCGGACTCGCCGCCTACGTCGCCGTCGCCGCGGTCATTTTTCTCGCGCCGATCGCGTCGATGATCCTCGCGAGCGTGACCGGCGGCGACGGGACGCTCACGCTGGAGCACTACCGGTTTCTGGCCGCGAGACAGCGGACCGCGGCCGCGTTTCAGGTCAGACCGTGGCCCGCGATCCGGAACTCGCTCGGGTTCGCGGTCGGGGCGACGCTGCTCGCGCTGCCGATGGGCGTCGTGGTCGCTGTGTTGACGACCCGGCGCTACCGCGGCCGGAAGCTGGTCGACGCCGCCGCGATGGCCCCGCTCGCCGTCTCCGGGATCGTCGTCGGGCTCGGCCTGCTTCGCGGGCTCGTCTTCGGCGTGGAGATCGCGGGCTGGCGGGTCACCGCGTCCGGCGCGGTCGCCATCGTCGTCGCCCACGCGGTGGCGGGGTACCCGTTCGTCGTCCGAACCGTCGCGCCCGGATTGGAGGCGCTCGACCGGTCGCTCGTCGAGTCGGCGCGGGCGCTCGGCGCGTCTCGGGCGCGGGCGCTTCGGGACGTGGAACTACCGCTCGTGTGGCCGGCCGTCGTCGCCGGCGCGGCGTTCGCGTTCGCCATCTCGATCGGCGAGTTCACGGCGACGGTCGTGCTCGCGACGGGGGCCGACGCGTACACGATGCCGATCGCCATCGAACGCTTCATCGGGCGGCGGCTCGGACCGGCGACCGCAATGGGCGTCGTCTTGCTCGTCGTCACCGGCTGCAGTTTCGTCGTGATCGAGCGGCTCGGGGGTGAGAGTCGTGGGGTCTGAGGGGCCACACGAACCCGTCGCGGTCGCGCTCGACGGCGTCACCAAACGCTACGGCGACACCGCCGCGGTCGACGACGTGAGCCTCCGCGTACGCGAGGGGGAGTTTTTCACCTTGGTCGGCCCCTCCGGCTGCGGGAAGACGACGACGCTCCGGCTGATCGCGGGGTTCGAAGCGCCCACGGAGGGGACGATACGGTTCGGCGGCGACTCCGTCGCCGGCGTCCCGCCCGAAGCGCGCGACGTGGGCGTCGTCTTCCAGAACTACGCGCTGTTCCCGCACATGACCGTCGGCGAGAACGTCGCGTACGGGCTCAACTTCGCGGACCCGCCCGGCGGCGTCACCCGAGGAGAGCGCGTCGCAGAGCTTCTGAAGCTTGTCGACCTGCCCGACGCCGCCGACCGAGACCCGGAGAGTCTCTCCGGCGGGCAGAAACAGCGGGTGGCGATGGCGCGGGCGCTCGCGCCGGGACCCGACGTGTTGCTCTTAGACGAGCCGATGAGCGCGCTCGACGCGCGGCTCCGCGAGCGCCTCCGCGTGCAGGTCAAAGCGATCCAGTCCGAGTTGGGGATCACCACCGTCTACGTCACCCACGACCAGGAAGAGGCGCTCGCGATCTCGGACCGCGTCGCCGTGATGTCCGGAGGGACGCCGGAGCAGGTCGCACCGCCCAGAACGGTGTACCGCGAGCCCGCCACGCGGTTCGTCGCAGAGTTCGTCGGCGACAACAACGTGTTTACGGGCCGCGTCGTCGACGCCCGGGGAGACGAGTCCGCCGACGCCGGCACGGCCGCCACACGCGACGACGGAAACAGCGCACGCGGCGAAGACGAGACCGTGATCGAGGTCGACGGACGGCGGTTCCGGATCGGACTCGGGGACCGCGACGTGCGGCCGTCACCCGCTCCCGGCGACCGGCTCACGGTCTGCGTCCGGCCCGAGCACCTGCGGATCGGCGGCGACGGAAACCGCATTACTGCGACCGTCGCGAACGCGGAGTTCCTCGGCGAGACGACGCGGATGACGCTCGACTGGGGCGACCGCGAGATCGTGGTACGCACACGCAACCCGCTCTCCGGAGAGATCGCCGTGGGATTCGATCCCGCGGACGCCCACGTGATCGGCGTCGAGAGGGAGTGAACCCGGGAGCGGCAGTCGCGAGAGACGGCTCCGCGACGCGTCGCGAGCGTTTATATGTGCGAGAATCGTTAGCACAGCTACCACGATGGACCTCCGTTGTGAGGGGTGTGCCGGCTGCTGTGTCGACTGGCGGCCGATAGACGCTGCGGCCGCCGCCGGCTCCGACCGGGCGGGATCACGGCCGCCCCTCGACGACACCTACGGTCTGGTGGCGCTCACCCGCGACGAGGTCGCTCGCTTCGTCGACGACGGCCTCGGCGACGCGCTCGTCCCGCGACTGTTCGAGCCCGCGGAGGGCGACGACCGCGTCACGGTCGACGGGACCGACCTCGCGGCCGTCGACGGTCACCCCGTCTTCGTCGTCGGGCTCCGCAAGCCGCCGAAGCCCGTCGCTCCGATAGGCACCGACGAGCCGCGGTGGCTCGACGCCTGCGTCTTCCTCGATCCGACGACCCTTCAGTGCCGGATCCACGGGTCGGACCGGTACCCGCGAACCTGCGCGAGCTACCCCGGACACAACCTCGCGCTGGACGCCGAGACGGAGTGCGAGCGCGTCGAGGCCGCCGACGGCGGCGAGCGCCTGCTCGACGGCGCGGTTCCCGACGACACGCCGCCGCCGGCGTTCGGCCCGCAGGCGCTCGGGTCGACCGTGTTCGCGCATCCGGACCCCGACGAACTCGACGGCGTCGTCGCCCGCCTCCGCGTCGGGGACGCGGCCGCAGACGACAGGGCGCGGTTCGTCGGCGTCGCCGTCGGCTCGCGACCCGCGTCGCTGTCCGTGGACCGCGAGCGCGCCGCCGAGGCCGCGGCGCGCGTCCGGGAGGCGGACTCGTGGGTCGGCCGGGCGGTCCGCGAGTGGCGCGAGCGCGCGGGAGAGCGCGGCACACCGGTGACGGCCTCGGTCCGCGACCGCGACGAGCTGGTCCGCGAGCTGGAAGACGGGGAGGGGGCACCGGGGACGCCGGGCTGGGAGTGATCGGGCCGCGCTCACCCGAACGGTCCCGAGCGCCACACGCCCTGTCGGCGGTCGAGCCACGCGACGACCGCGACGTGCGGGAGCGTCAGCGCCGCGATGGCGACGAGCGATACCGCGAGCGCGTCGCCGGGCGCGACCGCGCCGGCGGCCGCCGGCCCCCGCGGCACGACGAGTCCGACGGCGGCCACCACGAGGAACCCGCCGAGCGTGAGCGGCGCGGCGTCGCGCGCGAACCGGGAGAGCGCGCCGCGCAGGTCGCCCGCCTCGACCGCGCTCGCGGCCGTCGGATCCAACAGGACGAGCCGGCCGACGTGGCGGAGCGAGTGCCACAGCGCGAAGTACACGCCGATCGCGAACACCGGCGCGGCGAGCAGGAACCACGCCCATAGGAGGGCGACCTCGCCCGCGTCGCGGAGCCAGCCGCGACGGTCTGCACCCCCGCGGACGCGGACGTAGCCCGCGCCGATCGACGCGAGCGTCGCGCCGATCATGACTCCAGCGGTAGCCGTTCGCACACCGGGGACGAAAATCGGGTCGACGGCGGCCGACGCGGCCGCGTCCGCGAAGAACAGCCCGACGGTCCACTCGGCGACCAGTCGGTACTCCGCCGGGTGCGCGAGGAGGGGAACGGCCATCGGCAGTCCGCCGCGAACGACCGCGGCGAGTCCCCGCTCGACCGTCGTGGGAAGGTGATCGACGTCCGCTAGCGCGAGCGTCGCGACGTCGCCCTGCCCCCAGTGGAGCCACGTAAGCGCGACGAACGCGACGAACGCCGCCGCGGGCGCGACCGCGAATCCGACGACGACCGCGCCGCCGAGGACCGCGTAGACGGCGCCGACGGCCGCGAACGACCGGCGAGCCGAGACTCCCGCGACGCGCAGCGGAACGAGGTGGTCGATCGCACCGTGTGCCATCCCGACCGCGAGCGTGCCGAGCGCGAACGTGACGACGCCGACCTCGACCGGAAGGAAGGGGGTCGCCGCCCCGACCGGGAGCAGCGCCGCGAGCGCGAGCGCGGGACGCCGGGCGAACCAGCGATCGACCCGAGAACGGACGCGAGCCGTCATCCGTCGTCGAGCGGGTCGGCGACCGGACCGGGGGTCGGGTCCGCGGCCTCGACCGCGGGAGCGTCGTCGACGGCTCTCCGCCGGTCGCGCCAGTCGAGCGCCCACTCGAACAACACGATCCCGTTGACCGTCATCAGCCCGGCCGCGGCGAAGAAGGCCATCTCCTCTATCGGGAGTCCGAAGAGGGTGACGCCGGTCGTGAACTCCGCGGAGATCCGCCACGTCCCCACGCCGATCGCGATCCGGTCTGCGACCCAGAAGTACACCGCGGGCAGCAGCGTCGCCGGGACCCAGACGCGGGACGTGCGGACGAGGTAGCCGCCGCCGACGCCCCACTGGAGCGCGACCACCGGACCGACCCACGCGAGGAGGCCGCCGAGGTAGAGAAACCGGTCGCCGACCGCGACGAGTCCGAGCCCGACCGGAACGAGCGCGAGTCCGACCGCGGCTCCGGCGGCGCGCGGGAGCCGAGCGAAGTCGCCGTCGCGAAACGCGGGATCGAAGCCGATCCGGTGACACGCGAGCGCGACGGCGACCGTCTGGATCGCGAAAAAGAGGTACTCGCCGAGCGGGATCGACAGCGCTCGGACGACCACCGCGCCGTCGGCGTACGACCACGCGCCGCGGCCGATCATGTGGTGGATCCACGGCGTCGTGTACGCGTACGCGATGGCGACGAGGGCAGCGATCCCGCCAGCCGCGCGACGGCGACGGACCCCGGTGTACCGGGGTGCGACGCGCCACAGGACCGCGAGCAGCGGGAGACTGAAGACGAGGTGGAACTGGAGGTACGTCAGCGTCGGAATCACCGCGCCACCCCGGTCGAACCGACCATGTGACGGGATCCGAACGGGACGCTGTTAAGCCCCCCGCTCAAATTATCTCCGGCGGATCTGGCGTCTCAGTCCGACGCGGACACCACGCCGCGCGCTTCGAGCACGTCCCCGAGTTCGGCCATCGACTCGACGACGGTGTCACACGCGGGGCGGACTGCCTCCTTCGGGACGAAGCCGACCGCGAGGCCCGCAACTTCGAGCATCGGGAGGTCGTTCGCGCCGTCGCCGACCGCGACGGTCGCGTCCATCGGGTAGTCGAGGTCGTCCGCCAGCGCGGCGAGCGCGTCGTCTTTCGTCCCCTCGATGAGCGGTCCCTCGGCGTCGCCGGTGAGCCGCCCGCCGGACATCGGCAGCCGGTTCGCGACGATCGTATCGGCCTGGACGCCCGCCGTCGCCAGCGCGCGCTCGACGCCGCGCTCGAATCCGCCCGTGAGCACCGCGACGTGGTGGCCGTCGGCCTGCAATCGCTCGATCAGCTCGCCCGCGCCGGGCCGGAGCGTCACGTCGCCGAAGGCGGCCTCGACCGCCTCGGCGTCGAGCCCGCCGAGCAGCTCCGCGCGCTGATACAGGCTCTCGGCGTAGCTCAGTTCGTCGTTCATCGCCCGCTCCGTGATCTCGGCGACCTCGTCGGCGACGCCCGCGCGTTCGGCCAGAAGGACCGTCATCTCGGAGTCGGAGAGCGTGCCGTCGAAGTCGAACGCGATGAGACTCATGACCGACCGTCGGCGGGGGAGGCTTTTGTAACCGCGTGATCCGCGACGCGCCGATGGGACTTTCCGAGGCGGACGCGTTCGGTTCCGGCATGGACCGCGCAGACGTCGACGTCGACGACCTCCTGAAGGTGATACTGGGGCTCGTATTCGTGTGGCTTCTCGTGGAGATCCTCGGGGCCGTGTTGGATATCGCGGGCGCGCTGTTCGACCTCGTTCCGAACCTCCTCGCCGTCGCCATCGTCGTTCTCATCGCCGTACGGCTCGCCGATCGGTTCTGAGACGTGTTCAGCCTGAACGTCCCGATTCCCCCTTTGATACCGCGGCTCGCGACCGAACTCCACCCGAAACTCACGGGGTTCGATCGGGTCCGCGACCGCCACACACTCGTCTGCAAGCGGTTCGGGGTAAAAGACGTGAGAAGAGACGGTGAGACATCCGGCAATCTCCCGCCCCGAACCGTCGCGCTCGACCGGCTCCGCGAGCGGCTGCGGCCGCCGCTCACCCGAACCTCGCCGTTCGACGTCGCCGTGACCGGGGTGGACACCTTCGACGCGCCCGCCGCCGGCTCCGGCCCGGTCGTGTACCTCACGGTCGAGAGCGACGGACTCGTCCGGCTCCACCGCCGGCTCTGTGCCGCCTTTGCCCCGATCGAGGAGATCGAGGGCGACGACTACGTCCCGCACGTAACGCTGGCGCGCGGCGGCGACCCCGGGCCGGGCGTCGTCGCCGACCTCGTCGCGGGCGAGTTCGACCCGATCCGGTGGCGGGCCCACGCGCTCGACGTGTGGGACCCCGCGGCCCGCGAGGTCGCCGCGACCGTCGAACTGTGACCCGCGCCGCGCCGTCACCCGCCCCGCGCCGTCACCCGCCCCGCGCCGTCACCCGCCCCGCGACGGGGGATCGATCCGCCGGTCGTCGAGCGGCGTCGCGTCGTCGACGACGCCGCCCAGTCCCAACCGGTCGACGGTCGCCGCGGTCGGGAGGCCGGTCGAACCCCACCCGCGGGCGGCGTAGTACCGGTCGAGCAGCCGTTCGAACGACTCGGGATCGATCCCCGAGGGGCCGTCGGACGCCGCCGTGTGGAGCGGGGCGGGGAGCGCGTCGTCCGTTCGGTCGAACCCCTCGCGGGCGTTGAACAGCCGTGTCAGCGTCCAGATCCGCTCGCCCGTCGTCGCGAGATGCGTCACCCGATCCGGCGCGTCGCCGTCGGCCGTCGCGAGACCGGCGTCGGCCGCCGGGTGGTCGAGCGCGGCGAGCCACTCCGCACCGAGGTCGGTCCAGGCCGCCTCGCCGACGAAGTCGTCGACGACGAGGCTCCACAACACCGATCGAGCGTTCTGCTCGCCGATCACGGGCCGGACCCGGTCGCGCGGCCCGCGCCCGTCGGCGGCGAACGGCTCGCGGTCCTGGGGCCGCGAGCGTCGGTGGCACGCGCCGCGGTCGCTCGTCGCGTACGCGAGCGCGACGCCGACCGCCGCTCGGGGGTCGAACCCGGGAAGCGCCATCGATTTCACCGTCGGTGCGAGCGTCTCGCCGCCGAACCGCGCCGCCGCGGCGTCCACGCCGTCTGCGAGCGCGTCGGCGAGCCCCGGCGTCGCGTCGAAGTCGGGGGGATCCGCACGGGCCGCGATCGCCTCCAGCAGCCGTCGGACGCCCTGTGCGTCGCCGAACTCGACCGGGCAGTCGACGACGCCGGCGTCGTCGGCGCGGATCGCCCAAGCGGCCGCGTTGCCCGCGTCGATCACGTCGAGTCCGAGCCGGTCGCAGACGCCGCAGAGTTCGGCGACGCGGTCGAAGTCGTCGACGCCGAGGCCGGCCCCGAGCGAGATCGGGGCCGCGCCGCGGGGGACGACCTCCCCGTCGGGGGTGTCGATCCGGAAGCCGCCGGGGACGGAGTCGTCCGCTCGCTCGCGGCCGGTCGCGCGCTCCGCCGCCGCCTCCACGCCGATCTCGTCGGTGCCCGCGAAGCCGGTCGACGTCCACCCCTCCGCCGCGAGGAGGCCCACCTCGTTCGCGTAGTCGACCGTCTCTATCGTCTCTCCGGCCGCCTGCCACTCGCCAGTTCCGTCCCGGGCGTAGGCCGCGGCGTCGCGGTCGCGGAGCGCGGCGAGTTCGTCCGGGACGGTGGGGGGCGGGTCGCGGGCGACGACCGCCTTCAGCCGCTTCGATCCCATCACCGCACCCGCGCCGCCGCGGCCGGCGTGGTGGTCGCCGCCGTCGCTGGCTATCGTCGCGTACGCCGCCTCGCGCTCGCCCGCCGGGCCGACGCAGGCGACCGCCGCGTCCGGGAAGGCGGCGGCCGTCTCGGCCGTGTCCGCACCCCACGCGTCGGCGTCCGCGATCCGGGCGCGGCCGCCCGCCAGTTCGATCCGGACCGGACGGTCGGCCGCGCCGGTCACGAGGAGTCCGAGGCAGTCGTCGAGCGAGCCCGCGAGCCGGGCGGCGAACGCGCCGCCGCCGTACGAGTCGAGGAAGCCGCCGGTGAGCGGGGACTTCGTCACAGCGGCGTACCGCGTCTCGCCGGGCAGGTACCCGGAGAGCGGTCCCCCGAGGAACGCGAGCAGGTTCTCCGGGCCGGTCGGGTCGACCCCGGGAGACAGTTCCTCGTAGAGGTACCGCGCGCCGAGCCCCTTCCCGCCCACGTAGTCGCGCCGCCACTCCCGCGGGACGCACTCGCGAGCGGTCTCGCCCGTCGAGAGGTCGACCCGGAGGACGTGCGTGCGAGTGCGACTCATCCAAACGGTGTGCGCGGCGGAGACGTATCAATCTGTTCGCCGTCGGCCCGGTCGCCCGGAGTTCGAACCGGTCCGACCGTCAGAGTGAGGCGGGAGGGGGCCGAAGGCGATCCCATGGATGAAGCCGACGCCACGGAGGTGACGACCGCGCTCGACGCCCGCGACGCCACGGTCTGCGTCGTCGGGGCGGGCGGCAAGAAGTCGACGCTGTTCGCGCTCGCCGACCGCCTCGACCGCCCGGTGGTGACCGCGAGCGTCAGGATTCCGATCTTCGACGACCGAGTCGCGACCGTGCGGGTGACGGACGACCCGCTCGCCGCGATCGACGCGGCGGGGGAGGACGACTGGCCGCTCGGACTGGTACCCGAGCGGGACCGCGCGGACCGCTATCTGGGGTACGACGCGGAGACCGTCGCCGACGTCGCCGACGTCGCGCCCGGCGCGACCCTCGTCAAGGCCGACGGCGCGCGCCTCCGCGAGTTCAAAGCGCCCGGCGACAGAGAACCGCAGGTCCCGGAGACCGCGGACGTGGTCGTCCCGATCGCGAGCGCGCACGTCGTCGGCGAACCGCTCACCGACGAGCTCGTCCACCGGCCGGAGCGCGTCGCCGAGATCGCGGACCGGACGCTCGGCGACCCGGTCCGGCCCGCGGACGTCGCGGCCGTGCTCGCGAGTCCGGACGGCGGACTGAAGGGCGTCCCCGACGGCGCGACGGCGATCCCGATCATAAACAAGGTCGACGACGAGGCGGACGCGGCCGCGGCCCGCGAGATCGCAGCGGGAGTCCTCGACCGCGCCGACGTGTCCCGAGTCGTCCTCACCCGGCTCGTCGAGGCGGGCGACGTCGCGGACGATCCGGTCGTCGAAGTCGTCGAGTAGGCGGGGCGGGCGGCCGCCTCACGCGTCTTCGGGAGCCGCGGCGTCGTCGGGCAGCGCCGAAAACGACCGCCAGAGCGCCCGGTAGAGCGTCCACGCGTCGACCCCTGTGCGCTCCATCACCGACCGACAGGCGGCGTCGAACTGCCGGTAGTCTGCGATCGACGGCGAGTCCGGGTAGGGTCCGTCGAGTTCGCCGGCGGCGACGAGCACGCGCCACGTCCGGGGGTCCATCGCGACGAACCGTTCGGGCGCGAGAAACTGGAGGAACCCGGACGCGACCGCGACGTCGACCCCGTCGAGCGCGGCGAGCGCCGAGAGGGCGGCGTCGACGTCTCGGTCGTCCGAGGGGCCGGCGTCGCCCTCGTCCTCGCGTTCCGTTCCGACCGCGTCCGCAGCCGTCCCGATGGCGTCGACCACGTCGCCGAAGTCGTTGTCGCGGAACGCCTCCTCTCTCCCGCGGCGCGCTCGGTCCGGGTAGTCGCCGAGGTACCGCCGGAAATACCACCGGACTATCCACTGTGCGTCGCGTCGGCCGTACTCGTCGCCCGCGAACGTCGCCGCCACCGTCTCGACGTGCTGACGCTCCACGTCGTACAGCGGCTCTGACTCCACGTACTCGCCGGCGCGGTCGCGAACGGCGGACTCGCTCAGCTCCATCGACTGCCAGTACGGCGGTTTCGCCTATGAACGTTCGTCTCGATCGCGTCCCGGCCCGACGGTCGTGATCGATCGTTTGATACCTTCGTGGGTACTGCTAGCACGTATGGCAGACGACCGGATTCCGGTGACCGTCCTCAGCGGCTATCTCGGTGCGGGCAAGACGACGCTCGTCAACCACCTGCTCTCGAACCCCGGCGACCGTCGGATCGCCGTCATCCTGAACGACATGGGCGAGGTGAACGTCGACGCCGACCTGATCGCCCGCGAGAACGACGAGGAGGGGGTCGTCGACCTCTCGAACGGCTGCATCTGCTGTCGGCTGCAGGACGATCTCCTCACGGAGGCGGCGGCACTCGCCGACTCCCGCGAGTTCGATTACCTCCTCGTGGAGTCCTCGGGCATCTCGGAGCCGGTGCCGATCGCGCGGGCGTTCACCGAGGGGACCGAGGACAGCGACGTCGACCCCCGAGAGCGGTTCCGGTTGGACACGATGGTCACCGTCCTCGACGCCTACGGCTTCTGGAAGGAGTTCGACGCGGGCGAGACGCTGCCGGGCGGCGCGCAGCCGGAGACGGACCGCCCGCTCGCCGACGTGCTCGTCGAGGGGATCGAGTTCTGCGACGTCCTCCTCGTGAACAAGACGGATATGGTGCCCGACGACGTGCTCGACCGGATCGAGTCGGTCGCAGAGCGGTTGGGACCCAGAGCGAAACAGATCCGGACCACCTACGCCGCGGTCGACCCCGACGAGGTGCTCGACACCGGACGGTTCGACTTCGAGACTGCGAAGCGGTCAGCCGGCTGGAAGCGCGCGATCGCAGAGGAGGAATCGGCGGACGGTCACGCGCACCACGAGGACGGTCACGCGCACCACGAGGACGGTCACGCGGAAGGCGCAGCCGCAGCACACGGGGTCGGCTCGTTCGTCTACCGCTCTTCGGACCCGCTCGACCCCGAGGCGCTCGCGGCGTGGCTCGACGACTGGGACGGGTCGATCGTCCGGGCGAAGGGGGTGGTCCGCGTCGCGGGCACCGAGGAGGTCGTCGGCGTGAGTCAGGCGGGGCCGTCGGTGCAGGCGGGACCGATCGGCGAGTGGGGACCGGACGACGACCGCCGGACGCGGCTCGTGTTCATCGGCGAAGACCTCGACGAGGCGGGGATTCGCGATGAACTGAACGGACTGGTGGCCGAAGAAGGGGAGCCGACGGCGGACCCCGACGCGGTGTTCCCGATTTAGATACCCAGTTCGCTCCGCAGGTCGTCCCACTCGTCGTGAAAGCCGTGGGTCGACTCCGTCTCCGTCTCTATCGCCGACTGGTAGGTCTCGTCGTACTTCAACAGCTCCCCCCACCCGTCGTGGAAGGCCCAGTTACAGTACTGACACATGGTCCGACCCACGCGCCCCGGTGACATACCCGTTTCGGCGATCGGCGACGGCGCGAGGTCGGAGCGAGGTCGGAGCGAGGTCGGCGAGTTCGCACGGGGGCGCGAGTGCGCCCACGCGGCGCGCCGACAGCCTGAACCGTGGTGGGTGCGTACACACCACAGACACGGGAAATCCCGCGTCGACGGACCAACCCATGCCAACGTACAGACGCGGCGGACACGTTCGAGAGGATGACGACGGCGTCGAACGAGAGTGTGCGCTGTGCGGCTGGCACTGCGTGGCCGACTCGTACCCGGCGCTCGTCCGGGAGTACCAGAGCCATCTCAGGACGGACCACCCGAAGGCGTGGCTCCGGGCGTGAGACGGGTCGCGGACGGTCAAAAAAGGCGAACTGGCCGCTGTCGGGGTCGAGCTGACGGCTCAGGGCTCTAACAGAACCTTCGTGACGCCCTCCTCGCGAGCGTCGAACGCCTCGTACATCTCGGGAGCCTCTTCGAGGTCGACTCGGTGAGAGACGACCCAGGACGGGTCCGCGCGGCCCTCGATGATCATGTCGCGGAGGTACCGGTTGTACTCTTTCACGTTACACTGGCCGGTCCCGCACTTGAGTCCCTTCTCGAAGAACTTCCCGAAGTCGATGCCGAGCCGCCCCTGTGCGGCCATGTCGTCCGGCGCGCCGGGGTCCTCGGGGACGTACAGTCCCGGAACGCCGAGCTGGCCCGTCGGTCGGACGACGCGGATCAGGTTGTTGAGCACGACCGCCGGATTCTCCTTGGCTGGCTGGTACGAGTAGTCCTCGGTGTCCTCGTCGACGTCGTCGGGGTCGGTCGCCTGGTAGCCGACCGCGTCGACGCCCTTGTCGACCATCCCGCCGTGTTCCTCGATGATCTGGTCGACCGGGTCGCCCTCGGAGAAGTCGATCGCGTGGGCGTCACAGTGCTCCTCGGCCAGCTCCAGTCGGCTCGGGACCTGATCCACGACGTAGATCTCGGCTGCGCCCTTGATCTTCGCGCTGTACGCGGCCATCAGCCCGACCGGCCCCGCGCCGAAGATGGCGACGGACTCGCCGGGCTGGAGGTCGGCCAGTTCGGTGCCGTGCCAGCCCGTCGGGAAGATGTCCGCGAGAAGCGAGAAGGCGTCCTCGTGTTCGCGACCCTCAGGCAGCTTCAGCGCGTTGTGGTCGGCGTACGGGACGCGCAGTTTCTCGGCCTGTCCGCCCGGGTATGGCCCCATAGCGACGTAGCCGTACGCGCCGCCGGCGAAGCCGGGATTGACGTTGGTACAGAACCCGGTGAATCCCTCCTCACAGTTCTGACAGAATCCGCAGGAGACGTTAAACGGCATCACGACGCGGTCTCCCTCCTCTAGGGTCGAAACCGCCTCGCCGACCTCGCTCACTACCCCCATGTTCTCGTGACCGAAGACGATCCCCTCTTCGGCCGCGGTTCGCCCCTCGTACATGTGGAGGTCGGAGCCACAGATACAGGAGGTGGTGATATCGACGACCACGTCGTTCGGGTGTTCGATTTCCGGTTCCTCTACCTCTTCTACGTCTACGTCGTACGGCCCCTGATATACTACTGCTTTCATACTGATTCCAACTGTACCATGTTAGCAAGTTGTAGTAAATGTTTTTCCATTATGAATATACTTAATAATATAATAGTGAGACATATTAACATGGGTCGTCGGGCAGATACCACGGTTCGTGTATCGCGCCGCACGCGACTGCCGGCCACGGCAGTGGAGACACCCCAGATCGCCGTGCCACCGCGTTGAGGCGGACCACCGACACACTCATGGATTAGGGCGATAGATCGTGTTACATGAACGCACACTGGGACGGTGAGACAGATGGCTAGTGAGCCGGACAACGGGGTAAAGACGATCTGCCCGTACTGCGGTGTCGGCTGCGGGATTCAGGTGCTCGACGGCGACGAGCCGGGCGAGATGCGGTTCATGCCGTGGGGTGACGCCCCGGTCAACGAGGGGAGCGTCTGCATCAAGGGCGGCGCGGCGACACAGGTCGTCGACCACGAGGACCGCCTCACAGAGCCGCTGATCAAGGAGGACGGCGAGTTCCGAGAGGCGACGTGGGAAGAGGCGCTCGGCCGAGTGGTCGACGAGATGGAGGGGATTCGGGAGGAACACGGCCCCGACGGCATGGGCTTTTTCGGCTCCTCGAAGACGTTCAACGAGGAGAACTACCTCATCCAGAAGCTGGCGCGGCGGTACGGCACCAACCAAGTCGATAACTGCACGCGGATGTGTCACGCATCGACCGTCTGGGCGCTCCGGACCAGCCTCGGGATGGGTGCGATGACGAACAGTATGGCCGACCTCGAAGAAGCGGCCGACGTGTTGTGGATCCAAGGCGCGAACCCCGGCGAGCAGCACCCGATAGCCAACAGCCAGTACTTCCGGCAGGCCGTCTTGGAGGGCGCGACGGTCATCCAAGTCGACCCGCACGCGAACAAGACGACGCGGTCGTTCGAGATCGACGAGACCGACCGCCACATGCACCTGCAGTTGAACCCCGGGAGCGACATCCCGCTCTTGAACGTCGTCCTGAAGACGATACTGGAGCGCCACGAGCAGGAGCCGGACGCGGGCTGGATCGACGAGGAGTTCGTCGCGGAGCGCACCGAGGGGTTCGAGCACCTCAAGGAGACGCTCGCCGACTTCGACAAGGCGGCCGCCGCCGAAGAAGCGGGCGTCCCGCTCGAAGACATCGAACTCGCCGCGGAAAAGTACGCGATGGCGAACAACGCCGCCATCTTCACCGGGATGGGGATGAGCCAGCACACCTGCGGCGTCGACAACGTCCAAAACGAGATCAACCTCGCGCTCATCACGGGCAATCTCGGCCGGCCCGGCACCGGCGTCAACCCGCTTCGGGGACAGAACAACGTGCAGGGGACCTGTGACGTGGGCGCGATGCCGAACGTCCTCCCCGGCTACCAGCTCGTCGACGACGACGAGGCCCGCGAGTCGGTCGAGGAGGTGTGGGGCTTCGAGGTCCCCGACGAACCCGGGCTCACGAACGTCGAGATATCCCATGCGATCGGCGACACCGTCCACGGCCTCTACGTCATGGGCGAGAACCCGATCATGAGCGAGCCCGACGGCAACGAGACCGAGCGTCGGTTCCGCGAAGAGCTCGATTTTATGGTGGTCCAAGACATCTTCATGACCGAGACCGCCGAGCTCGCGGACGTCGTCCTCCCGGCGACGACGTGGGCCGAGCGCGACGGGACCGTCACCAACACCGACCGGCGCGTCCAGCGCATGCGCGGCGTCCACAAGGTTCACGAGAACACGCGTCACGACCTCGACATCCTCTGTGAGGTCGGGACGCGGCTGTTCGGGGGCGACGAGTTCGACTTCGACGGGCCGGAAGCGGTGTTCGAGGAACTCCGAGAGGTCTGCCCGATCATGCACGGGATGACCTACGACGCGCTCGGCGAGACGGGGATCCACTGGCCCTGTTACGAGGAGGGCGACGAGGGTGACTCGTACCTCTACGAAGACGAGTTCGAGACCGACGACGGCCTCGGACGCATCGAGGGCGTCGTCCATCAGGAGCCGAAGGAGACGCCCGACGAGGAGTATCCGCTGGTGTTGACTACCGCCCGGCTCGAAGAGCACTACAACACCGGGACGATGAGCCGGCGTTCGCCGACGCTCTCCCGACAGCATCCGGAGAACTTCGTCGACGTCCATCCCAACGACGCCGAGCGGTACGGTATCGAAGACGGCGACTACGTGACGCTCAGATCGCGACGCGGAGAGATCCGCGTCCGCGCCGACGTCACAGAGGACATCAAAGAGGGTGTGGTCTGGACGACGCCGCACTTCGCGGCCGCCTCCGCGAACCGCCTCACCAACGACGTGCTCGACGAGCGCGCAAAGATACCCGAGTACAAGGCCGCGGCCGCCGAGATCGATGTCTCCATCGAGTCGGCGGGCGACGAACCGGCATCCGCGGACGACTGATCGAGTCGGCGGGCGACGAACCGGCATCCGCGGACGACTGATCGAGTCGGCGGGCGACGAACCGGCATCCGCGGCGTCCGGTTGTTCCTGTTTTGTCACCGATCGTCGAGCGCCCGCTCGACGACCGCCGCGGCGTCGGCGAGGTCATCGCGCGTGTTGACGTTGGTGAACGTGCGCGGCGTCGTTCGGGCGCGGATCGCCGCGTCGCCGACGACCGCGCGGTCCAGTTCGTCGAGCGCCGCCAGTACCTTCCGGTCGCCGCGGGCGAGCGCGCGGTCGCAGGCGGCCGCCGTCGGAGCCGTCCGGTAGACCGCCTGCGTGGTCTGGAGCCACCGGTCCTCGAGCCGCGGCACCGCGGCGTCGTGGTCCGCGGCGTCCTCGACGAGCGTCGCGACGAACGCGGGGTCGACGAACGGCATGTCGCAGGCGACGACGACGGCGTACGTGCCCGGAGCCGTCCGGCAGGCGTTCCGGATCCCCGCGGTCGGTCCGAGTTCGGGCTCCTCGTCTATCGCCCAGCGGACGGGAAGCGGGACACCCTCCAGCGCGGCCGCGATCGCTTCCCGCTGGCCCTCCCGACAGTTCACGACGAGGTCGTCGACGACCGGGTCGCCGGAGGCGGCGCGAGCCGCGCCCGGTGGGATCGGATCGTCCGCGCCCGCGAGCCGGTCGGCCACGCGACGGATCAGCGGGACGCCCGCGAGTTCCGCAACCGCCTTGTCGGCGTCGCCGAAGCGGGTCGAGCGGCCGCCCGCGAGAATGGCTCCGCTGGTCACGGACGAGACGTCGGCGGCGACGGTCTTCGGCGTTGCGGTCGACGCGGGCGATCACGCGAGCGGCGGGTCGCCGGCTACTCCGCGTCTGCGACGTCCGGGTCGCCGACGGCGTGATGCGGCCCGACCGGTCCGTGCGTCGGGCAGACGCCCGCGATCGGGGTTGCGTTGAGACAGCAGGCGCGCTGCTCGGCGGCGATCGCGCCCCGGCGGAGCGGCTCGCCGCAGCGACGACAGTACGAGTCGGCGCGTTCGGCGTCGGGACCGCCGCGCCCGCCCGATTCTCCGGCCATCTCTCACCGCTCGTGCACGCGCATCGGGACCGGGTGGTCGGGGTGCATCGTCAGCGATCCGCGGACGGACAGATCCGGACCCTCGTAGTCGAGTTCGTACGCGGAACAGACCGTAGCGAGGATGAGCTTGGCCTCCAGTAGCGAGAACGACTTGCCGATGCAGTGGCGCGGCCCGCCGCCGAACGGGAAGTACGCGAACCGGGGGCGCTCGCTCCGACGCTCGGGGTCCCACCGACCGGGATCGAAGGTCTCCGGGTCGTCGTACCACCGCGGCGACCGGTGAATCACCCACTGCGGGAGCATGAGCGCCGACCCCTCCGGGATCCGGTAGCCCCCCAGTTTCACGTCGAGTTTCGGCTCGCGGAATAGGGTGTAGACGGGAGGATACAGGCGCATGGCCTCGGTGAGCACGCGGTCCGTGTACGTCATCTCGCGGGCGTCGGCCGCGGTCGGGGGGCCGTCGTCGGTCGCGGCCTCCGCCTCCGTTTCGACCCGCTCGCGGGCGTCGGGGTGGTTCGAGAGGAGGTAGAACGTGTAGGTGAGCGTGAGCGCGGTCGTGTCGTGGCCGGCGAGCAGCATCGTGACCAGTTCGTCGCGGAGGTTTTCGTCGGTCTGCTCGCCGCGGTCGCGAGCGCGGAGCAGGACGGAGAGGAGGTCCATCGGGAGGTCGCCGTCCGGGTCACCCGCCGGACCGGGGACCGCGACGCCCTCGGGGCCGGCCGGATCGGCTTCGGGGTCGCGTTCCGTTCCGAGCCGACGCTCGACGATGCCGTCGATCACCGATTCGAGGGTGTCGACGGCGGCGTCGAACTCGCGGTTCTCGCGGGTCGGCACCCAGTTCGGGATGAGAAAGCGCCGCGGATCGGGCTCGAACCGGGCACCGAGCGGCTCTAACTCCTCTTGGACCGTTTTGACTTCCTCGTCGCTAACGTCGGCTCCGAACATCGCCGAGACGATGATCCGCACCGTGAGCCGGGCCAACTCCAGTTGCACGTCGACGGTCTCACCGGAGGTCCAGTCGGCAATGTACTCGTCCGTGTGCTCGACCATCGTCCCCGACAGCGCGGCGATCCGGCTGTTGTGGAACGCGGGGTTCGCGAGGTCTCGCTGGCGGCGCCATGTGTCGCCCTCGCTCATGAGAAGTCCCTGTCCGAGCAGTCGGTCCATCGCATCGTCGCCGAACTGCGGCTTGCGATACCGCTCCGCGTCGGCGACGAGGACGCGCTCGACGTCGGCAGGATTCGCGAGCAGATACGTCTCGCGGGGACCCAGATCGAACCGGATCACGTCGCCGTAGCTGTCGGCGCAGGCGCGCATGAATCCGAAGGGGTCGTCGGCGTACTGTCGGCCGTTGCCGAAGAGGGGATCACCGATGGGTCCGGGCGGCGTAGCGGACATACGAGTTCTGGGGGCTCGTCGGGGTTAAACGTTCGGCGCCGGCAGAATACGATATCGAAGAGAACCGGCGAACACCGGCGATCAGTTCGCGTCGACGGCCGCGATCAGTTCGCGTCGACGGCCGCGATCAGTTCGCGTCGAGTCGCTCGACGCGGGTGATGAGTTCGTCGACGGCGACCTCCTGTTCATTGGTCGCGGCCACGATGCGGTCGGTCGCCTCCTCGGTACGGTCGGACCGCTCGCGGATCGCCTCGAGCGACGAGGTTAGCTCCTCGACGGTAGCGGCCTGATCGTCGGTGGTGCGGGCGACCTCCGCGACGCCCGCGGCGGCCTCGTCGACCGCGTCGGCGATGTCTTCGAGCGCGTCGAGGACCGTCTCGATCTCCGCGCCGGCGTCGTCGATCCGCTCGTGCGAGCGCTCGACCGCGGTGCTCGTCTCCGCCGACTGCGCCTGTAACTGATCGAGACTTTGGGTTATGTCCTCTGTGTACCCGCGGGTCTCGTCGGCGAGCTTTTTCACCTCCTCGGCGACGACTGCGAAGCCGTTACCGTCCTCGCCGGCGCGAGCGGCCTCGATGTTGGCGTTCAACGCGAGCAGGTTGGTCTGCTCTGCCACGTCCGAGATCACTTCGATCACCTCCTCGATGTCGTCCATCCGTTCGGAGAGCGCGCCGACGCTCTCGACGAGCTCGTCGCCGATCTCGACGACATCTTCGGTCGCCTCGCGGGCGTCCTCGCTGGCGTCTAGTCCCTCGTCTGCCGCCTCGCTTGCGGCGACGGCCGCGGAGTCGACCTGGTCTGCGGTCGCGGCGACCTCTTCCATCCCCGCCGAGAAGGACTGCATCTCCGAGACGCTCTCGTCTAACAGCTCGTTCTGCTCGTCGACGTTCTCCGCGATCTCGTCGGCCGCCGCGCTCGCCTCCTCGACGGTCGCGTCGATCTCGCGCGCCTGCTCGTGAACGCCGTTCGAGAGGTCTTCGAGGTTCGCGGCCATCCGGTTGACGACGTCGACGACGCGGAGCAGTTCGTCGTCGAGCCGGTCGAGCTCGTCCGTCCGCTCCGCGCGGGCGTCGAGGTTCCCGTTGCCGATCGTCTCCGCAGTCTGCCGGATCTCGGTGACCAACTGGCTCGTCGCCTTGCGGTCTTTCACGTCATCGGTCCGGTCGATGACGACCTCCGTGACGCCGACGACCTCGTCGTCGTCGCCGTACAACACGGTGGCCGTGAACTCGATGTGCTTCTCGTCGCCGTGGCGGTCGACCATCGTGCTCGTGTCGCGGTAGCGGTTGCGGGCCGAGTCACAGCGCTCCACGTCGTACACCTCGTCGGCGGTCTCCGGGGAGTCGAGCACCTTGTCGGCCAAGGTGTCGGCGCGGCGACCGTCGGGGTAGAACAGCTCCGAGACGTGACCGTGTCCGATCGCGTCCTCGCGCTTGGACCCGGTGAGCGAGGCGATCGCCTCGTTCCACTCGGCGACGTTGCCCTGACAGTCCAAGATGAAGGTCGGGACGCTCGTCGCGTTGAACACCTGCTCGAAGCCGGCCCCCGCGAGCGTTCCCGCGCGGTTGACGCCGTCTTCGTCCCGTACCTCGTGAGAGTCCGTTCCGCTCTCGCCGAGTTCGGTGGTCGGTCGGTCAGTGTCCCCAGTAGCGGATTGGTCGGCGTCGTCCACGACGATGCCGCCGTCCGTGACCGACCGCGAGTCTCGGTCGTACCCGAGCGCCCGTCGGAGCAGTCCTCGAAGTCTCGTCATTTCTGTGTGGGGGTCGCCAGACGACCTATATAAACGGTCGTCCCCGAGATTCACGACTGATAACCGGAGCCCGCGGGTGCGACGCGAGAGAGGTCGATACAAGGGAGATCGACGCGAGAGAGGTCAATTCAAGGGAGACGTGAGAGCGATCGGGATCGACACGCGCCGCGGCCCCGCAGCGTTCAAGCGCGTTCGACGACTACCCGCGGGCGAGAGATGGACGCCGACGCCGTCCGCGAACGGGCCGGGGCGCTTCCGACAGAACCCGGGGTGTATCAGTTCCGGCGCGGCGACGCCACCCTGTACGTCGGGAAGGCCGTCGACCTCCGGGACCGGGTCCGGTCGTACACCGACCCGCGCTCGGGGCGGATCCGCGGGATGGTAGAGCGGGCGGACGAGATCGAGTTCGCCGTCACGGACACGGAGACGCAGGCGCTGCTCTTGGAGGCGAACCTCATCAAGCGCCTCAGCCCGCGGTACAACGTCCGGCTGAAAGACGACAAGTCGTACCCGCTCGTCGCCTTCTCCGAGCACCGCGTCCCGCGGATCGAGGTGACCCGGGACCCGGAGGAGGGCGCGGTCGCGTACGGGCCGTTCACCGACAAGGGACGCGTCGAAACGGTCGTGAAGGCGGTTCGGGACGTGTACGGGCTCCGCGGCTGTTCGGACCACAAGTACGCGAACCGCGACCGCCCCTGTCTCGACTACGAGATGGGGATCTGTTCTGCCCCCTGTACCGGCGAGATCGACCGCGAGAGCTACGCTGAGGACGTCGCCGCCGCAAATCGCTTCTTCGAGGGCGAGACCGGCGCGCTCGCTGACCCCCTGCGGCGGCGGATGGAGGCGGCCGCGGAGGACGCCGAGTTCGAGCGCGCCGCGAACCTCCGCGACCGCTTGGAAGCCGTCGAAGCGTTCCACGGCGAGGGAGGCGAGGCCGTGAGCGACCGGGGGGACGACCGGACCGTCGACGTGCTCGCGGCCGCCGTCGAGGGCGATACGGCCCGCGTGGCGCGACTCCACAGCGAGCGAGGACAGCTCGTCGACCGGAGCCGACACCGACTCGACGCGGCGGTCGGCGGCGACGGCGGCGAGAGAGCCGACGACGGCGATGGAGGGACCGACGACGAGACGCAGATCGACGACGAGACGCAGATCGACGACGACGCCAACACCCCCGCGACGGTGCTGTCGGCATTTCTGACACAGTACTACGCCGAGCGAAAATTCCCGGACGCGATCTACTTGGCGGAGCGTCCGTCGGACCCCGACGTGGTCGAGTGGCTGGAGGCGGAGGGCGTCTCGGTGCGGGTTCCGGGCGCGGGCCGGGAGGCGAAGCTCGTCGAACTCGCGCTCAAGAACGCCCGGAAGCGCGGCGGCCGCGACGACCCCGTCGGGGCGCTCGGCGACCGGCTCGGCGTCGACCGACCGACTCGGATCGAGGGGTTCGACGTGAGCCACGCGCAGGGGACTGCCGTGGTCGGCTCCGACGTCTGCTTCGTCGACGGGAGCGCCGAGACGGCCGACTACCGGCGCAAGAAGCTCACCGAGCGCAACGACGACTACGCCAACATGCGCGAGCTGGTCCGCTGGCGCGCCGAGCGCGCGATCGACGGCGCAGACGACCGGCCCGACCCCGACTGCCTCCTGATCGACGGCGGCGAGGGACAGCTCGGGGCCGCCCGCGACGCCCTCGCGGAGACGGGCTGGGACGTGCCGGTCGTCGCCTTGGCGAAGTCCGAGGAGCTGGTCGTGACGCCGACGGGAACCGAGCGATGGCCAGAAGACGCGCCCGAACTCCACCTCCTCCAGCGCGTGCGCGACGAGGCGCACCGCTTCGCCGTCCAGTACCACCAGACCGTCCGCGACGAGGTGAAGACGGTGCTCGACGACGTGCCCGGCGTCGGTCCACAGACACGGAGACGACTGCTCCGCCGCTTCGGCTCCGTCGAGAGCGTCCGCGAGGCTTCCCGCGAGGACCTCACCGACGTCGACGGCGTCGGCGACGCGACCGCGGAGACGCTCCGGACGAAGCTGTAATTAGATATAATTAGACTTTTTACGGCGGCGTGTCATCGCCTCGGCAATGAGCGACTACACCACCATCTCGCTGCGCAAGGAGTTCGTCGCGGACGTCGAGGCGTACATCGAAGACGAGCCGTTCGGCTCCGTCAAGGAGTTCATGAAACACGTTGTCGTTCGCGAGATGGAGGCGGACGAGGCGATCTCCGAGACGGAGGCGCGTCAGATCGCACAGAAGCTCCGCGATCTGGGGTATATGGACTAATGTTGTCGACCGTACTCGACGCACCGGACGCCGCCGGGCGAGCGGACGTCCAGCTCGCGCTCGTTCCCCTGCTTTTCGCCGCCGGCTACGCCCTGGCCGCGCTGGCGTTCGACGGGTGGACCGCCGCCGTCGCCACCGCGGCCCTCGCCGCGAGCCTCCCGGTCGTAGACGGGCTCTTCGTACATCCGCCGCACGACCGCTGACGGACCGTGGGAACCGCTCGCGCGTCTCCGCCCCCAGTCGGCTCGTGCCGACCGCGCCGGGGGGTAGACGCCGCCGACGGCGTCTTCCGATCGCGAACCCAACCGCCGGCCGCCATGCGCGCGTTCTTCGCCGTCGACCTCCCCGACGCCCTCGCCGATCCGATCGCGGAGATACAGGCCGACCTCGGCGACGCCGAGGGACTGACTGTCACCGATCCGATGCAGGCGCACGTGACGGTGAAGTTCCTCGGCGAGGTCGACGCCGAGTCCGAGTCCGACGGCGACCGCCCCACCGTCGACGACGTGATCGCGGCCGGCGAGCGCGCGGTCGAAACCGCCGAAACCGACGGCGGACCGGTCGATTCCTTCGAGTGTGAGCTCACGGGACTGGGAGTCTTCCCCGAGATGGACTACATCTCCGTCGTGTGGGCGGGAGTCGACGATGGAGCCCGAGAGTTGACCGCCCTACACGAGTCGCTCGAAGCGGAGACCACCGCGCTCGGCGTCGACCCCGCGTCCCACGCGTTCACCCCGCACGTCACCCTCGCCCGGATGAGCGACGCCCGCGGAAAGGCGCTGGTTCAGCGTGCCGTCCGCGAGCGAGACCCCGAGTTCGGCCGGTTCGACGTCGACGAGGTCCGCCTGATGGAATCGACGTTGACGCCCGACGGACCCGAGTACGAGACGGTGGCGACGTTCGCGCTCGGGTGACCGGTTCTCGCCGCTGATACTCGCGGGGGTATGTTTAATCCGGGCGCACGGAGAGTGCCTGACAGATGGACGATGTATCGTGCGGCGGTTGGGAGGGTCCCGCTGCGAGTGGAGCGACGAGCCACGGCCGACGGCGCGATACAGGGGCCGTGAGATGAGCGGGTCTGACGACCGCGACGGTGAGGTCGGGCGAGACGGACGGCGCGATCGGAGCGGAGCGGACTCGCGACCGGAGGCGTTCGCGCTGCTCGACGGGCGCAACGACGCGGCGACGCGGAAGGAGGCCGCCGCGGCGCTCGGTAACCCGTCGAGTTCGATGACGGCGAGCGAGCGAGCGATCGCCGACCGGCTGCTCCGCGTGGCCCTCACCGACGACGACGCGGCGGTGCGCGCGGCCGCCATCGACTCGCTGTACTTTCACGGGGATCGCTACCTCGACGAGTTGGTGCGGCGGGTCGCAACCCAGATCGAAAAGCGGGAGAGTGCGGACGAGCGCGGACCAGAAGAGCTGTTCGCGCGGTGGCTCACGAGCGAGTTCGGCGAGTACCGAATGGTCGGTGCGACCGGACTCGCGTCGTACGGGACGGACCGGTCGGTCGCGGTCGTCCGCGACGCGTTCGACGACGGCGATCCGCGGGTCCGAGCCCGGTCGGTTCGCGCCTACGCCGACCTCGGCGGCGAGGCCGTCGAGCCGATCAGAGGGCTGTTGGGGACGGCGAACACGCTCGTTCGGCGCGCCGCGGTCGACGCGCTGGTCGCGATCGGCACCGGCGACGCCGTCGATCTCCTCGCGACGGCCGTCGACGTCGGCGACGAGCGACTGCGGCGGCTCGCCGTCGAACGACTCCACGACGTCGACCGGCGCGACGCCGCAGCGGTGCTCTTCGACGCGCTCGACGACCCCTCCCCGTCGGTGCGGCACGCCGCGGCGGTGTCGGTCGTTCGGCTCGTCGCCGAGGGGGAGGCTATCCGCGGGCGGGACGCCCGCGAGCGGCTCGTTCCGACCGGAGACGAGGGGACGGGAGCCGCGTCGAGAGCGCCCGACGGCGACGATACCGATGTCCAGCGGCTCCTCGCGGGGATCGTGACGGGCGAGCGGCCGGATCGCGCCACGGCGAAGACGGAGCGGTGCGCCGCGTGGCTCCTCGGCGAACTCGCCGTGGCCACACGAACCGGCGACGAGAGCGGATCGGACGGGGAGGCGGACGGGGACGACAGAACCGGCGGCCGAGAGGAGGCGGACGGGGACGACGGAACCGGCGACCGCGAGGAGGCGGATGGAGACGGGACAGGTTCCGGTCCGGCCCGTGCGGTCTCGTGGCTCCTCGACGCACTCGACCACCCCGACGAACAGACGGCGGACATCGCGGCCGCGTACCTGCCGTTGGTCGCGACGTCGAGCGCCGAGCGCGCGCTGCGAGAGCTATCGGAAGACGCGGCGACGCGGCCGGACACGAAGCGGCGCGCGCGTCGCGTTCTGCGGCGGATCAAGCGGCAGACGGCCGCGTCTGCGGTCGACCGGGCGATCGAGTACGTCTACGTGCGGTGGCCGGCGGACTACACCGAACAGCACGCGGACCGGACGGGCGAGAGGGGCTCGGGGTCCGAGGCTGACGAACAGAAACGGGACGTGTCCGGAAGCGCGGACGAGCGCGACGCGACCGGACTCACGAGCGGCGAATAAACCGGCCGTCGGCGGGCGTGATAGCCAGTTCGACCTCGTCGTCGAGGAAGTTCATCACCGTCGAGACGTTCGGGTCGGCGTCGCCGTCGACGTACAGTTGGAGCGCGCCGCCCGCGTCGTCGATCCGCGCCGAGAGCATCCGGACGAACGCGCAGGCGGTCTGGACGTCGAACGACGACACGATCTCGTGGAACACGCTGACTTCGAGCGAGAGCACGTCGCCCGCGGCGTGGTTCACGTCGATGATCCGCGAGACTGTCTCACCCAGCTCGTCCGGGCCGAGTCGGGGATCGATCTCGACCATTTCGATCGCGCCGTCGTCGACGCCGATATCGGCCTCGTCGTCGAACGGATACTCCTCGGTGCTGACGACGACGGTTCGCCGCGGCCACGCGTCGAGCCGGTCGTCGAGGAGCCGGACGAACCGTTCTGGGTCGAGAGTGACCGCGATCACCAGGTCGGCGTGGCCGTGGAAGTGGGCGCGGAGGTCGTCTGCGCCGTCGCTGTCGACGGGCGCGTCGATCCGGACGGTCCCGTTCCAGTCGAAACGATCGGCGACGTGCGCGTCGTCGACGATCCGGTCGGCCACGTGCTCGTGGAGGTGCGTTTTGAACTCGTCGACCGCGCCGTCGGCGTCGTAGGCCGTCTTCGCAGTGGCGCAGTACGGGCAGTCCCAGTTCGTCCGGAAGTCGGAGCGCGTCACCGCCTCGGGCGCGTGCGCCAGCAGGTGCGAACCGGTGACCTCGCGCATCGCGTCGCGGTCGTCGGCCCACGCGAGGAACCCGCAGTGGCCGCACTCCCAGCGAGCCATCATCGGCGACCACCGACCCATCGAGCCTTCATGAGAGAACGCGTATACTGAAAGAACCGGACCGACGGATATGTATGTTGTGTTACGGGAAACCGACGGTCGTCGGTCTACGCGTCCCCCGCCTCGTCGGCGTCCCCGTCGCCCCCGAGAGCGCCCGCGTGTTCGACGCGGACGCGGGTGACCCGCGTCGCGGTCGCGCCGGTGACGACGAGCGCGGAACCGCCGATCTCGACACGGTCGCCCTCGGCCGGGACGCGGCCGAGCCGCTGGGTGATCAGCCCGGCGACCGTCTCGACGCCCTCGCTCGGCAGCGAGAGCCCGAGCGTCTCGTTGAGGTGTGCCACGGTCGTCCAGCCGCGGACCACGGCCGTGTCCGGTGCGACCACGTCGACGTGGTCGTGTTCCCACCGGCCGACGAGCTCGCCGACCACCTCCTCGACCACGTCTTCGAGCGTGACGAGGCCGACGACCGCGCCGAACTCGTCGACGACGACGGCGAGACGGAACCCCTCGCTTCGCATCCGCTCGAACAACTCGTCGAGCGGTTGGGTCTCCGGAACGAACGTCGCCTCGCGCAGGGCGCTCGCCAGGTCGTCGCCCGTCTCGGTCGCGCGGATCGCGTCGCGCACGTCGACGACGCCGACCACGTCGTCGCGGTTCTCCCCGTAGATCGGCAGGCGAGTGACGCCCTCGCGTGCGGCCGTCGAGAGCACGTCCGCCGGAGCTGCGGTGTCCGGAAGCGAGACCATGTTCGTGCGCGGGACCATCACCGACGCGACGCGGGTCGACTCCAAGTCGAGGACGCCGCGGATCATCGCGCTCTCGTCGGCGTCGAGCGCGCCCGCCGCCTCGCCGGACAGCACGAGCGTCGCGATCTCCTCGCGGGTGAGGTACGACTCGATCGCCGACTCTCCGCCGGTGAACCGGTTGACGACGCCGGAAAGCGCCTCGAACAGGAACAACACCGGACGGAGGGCGCGCTGGATCGCGAGGACGGGCCGCGAGACGCGGAGGGCGTGTCGCTCCGCGTGTGCGACCGCGTACGACTTCGGCGCGATCTCGCCGAACACGATGACGAACACGGAGGTGACCGCGGTCGACCCGGTCGCTGCGGTACCGGCGGAGAACCCGAACCGGACGAACACCGCGGTCGCGACCGACGCGGCCGCGATGTTGGCGATGTTGTTGCTCACGAGGGCGGTGACGAGGAAGCGGTGTGAGTCCTCGCGCAGCGCGGCGAGCGACCCCGCCCCCGGAACGCCCGCCGCGACGAGCGAGTCGACGCGGTGGCTCGCCACGGAGAAGACGGCGAGCTCGGAACTGGAAAAGAAGGCGCTTATGCCCGTCAGCGCGACGATGGCGGCGACGCCCGCGAAGGCGATGGTGAGGTCCATACCGGGATGTGTGTCCCGATATAAAAGGTAGTGCCGCCACACGCCTCGAAACGAGCCGCCGGAGCGACGCGAGCACCGGGCGGATCCGCGTTCGCCCGCCGACGTGGCGCGAGTCCGCGGTCGCCGAGCCGCGACCGCGCGGCCAGTCGCGTTCCGATGGATACCCACGAACGGGCACTTTCCACGGGAAACGTTGGGGTTCGGTATGCACGATAGCGGATCATCTAGGCGGCAAAACGGCGCGATTCGGAAAGGGTTAACCTCGCGCCGCCGGTGGACACGCGTATGAAGGTACTCGTGACCGACCCCATCGCGGACGCGGGGTTGGACCGACTCCGAGACGCCGGCCACGAAGTCGAAACGGACTACGAAGCCGAAGGCGACGCGCTCTTGGCGGCCGTCAGCGACGCCAACGCGCTCATCGTGCGCTCCGGCACCGACGTGAACGAGGCCGTCTTCGAGGCCGCAGAGGACCTCGTCATCGTCGGCCGCGCCGGGATCGGGGTCGACAACATCGACATCGAGGCTGCGACCGACCACGGTGTCATCGTCGCCAACGCGCCGGACGGAAACGTCCGGGCCGCCGCCGAACACACCGTCGCGATGACGTTCGCCGTTGCGCGTTCCATCCCGCAGGCCCACAGCCGCCTCGTCGGCGGCGAGTGGGCGAAAGGCGAGTTCCTCGGCACCGAGGTGAACAACAAGACGCTCACCATCGTCGGGCTCGGCCGCGTCGGGCAGGAGGTCGCAAAGCGGCTCGACTCGCTCGGCATGGATCTCGTCGTCTACGACCCGTACATCTCCGAGGAGCGCGCGGACCGTCTGGGGGCGGAGCTGGCAGACGACCTCCACGACGCGCTCGCGGCGGGCGACTTCGCGACGATCCACACGCCGCTTTTACCCGAGACCGAGGGGATGATCGGCGAGGACGAGCTGGCCCAGCTGGAGGGCGGCTACCTGATCAACTGCGCGCGCGGCGGCATCGTCGACGAAGACGCGCTGGCCGAGGCAGTCGACGACGGCGTGCTCGCGGGTGCCGCGCTCGACTCCTTCGCCGAGGAGCCGCTCCCGACCGACTCGCCGCTTCTCGACGTCGAAGAGGTCGTCGTCACCCCGCACCTCGGAGCCTCGACCGAGGCCGCCCAGGAGAACGTCGCCGTCGACACCGCCGAGGCCGTTCTCTCGGCGTTCGCCGACGAGCCCGTCTTGACCGCGCTCAACGCGCCTTCGGTCGACGAGACCGCCTTCCCGCGGATCGAGCCGTATCTCGACGTGGCGGAGACCGCGGGCAAGGTCGCCGCACAGCTGCTCGACGGGCGCATCACCGAGGTCGAGGCGACCTACGAGGGGGACATCGCCGCCGAGGACGTCGACCTCGTCACGGCGTCGGCGCTCAAGGGCGTCTTCGAGCCGCTGGAGTGGCAGGTCAACGCGGTCAACGCGCCGCGGCTCGCCGAGGAGCGCGGCATCGAGGTGACCGAGTCGAAGACCCGTCAGACGGAGGATTTCCAGAGTCTGGTCCGGGTCACCGTCAACAACGGCGACGACCAGATCTCCGTCGAAGGGACGCTTTTCGCCGGCGAGGACGCCCGCATCGTCCGGATCGACGGCTTCCGTGTCGACGCGGTCCCGTACGGCAACATGCTCGTCGCACGCAACACGGACGAGCCCGGTGTCATCGGCTTCATCGGTACCGTCCTCGGCGACCACGACGTCAACATCGCCGGGATGTTCAACGCCCGCGAGACGCAGGGCGGCGAGGCGCTCACCGTCTACAACCTCGACCAGGACGTGCCGGACGCCGCGATCGAGGAGCTGCTCGACGACGACCGGATCGTGGAGATCACCGAGATCACGCTGGACGGTGCGGACGAGCGACAGGCGGAGTAAGCGTCGGGTCCCCGACTGTCCGGACCGTAGTTTCCACGCGGGACGGGTTTCACACGGCATACGACGATAGACCGATCTGGCGTCCGCTCTCAGATCGAGGCGGCGGCAGCTCGCGCCGTCGGTGGTTGCGTCCCCGGTCCTGACGGGAGTGACGACGCTCCCGCGACGATCACTCGTGCAGGTGCTCGACCACGGCGTCGACGTCGTTCGGGACGGGTTCGGGGTCGCCGCCGGCCTCGTAGGCGGCATCGGGGTCTTTCAGCAGGTGGCCGGTCGTCAGACAGACGACCTGCTCGTCGTCGTCGACGACGCCCTCGCGGCGGAGCTTCTTCAGCCCGGCGAGGCTCGCGGCGGAGGCGGGTTCGACGCCGACGCCCTCCTCGGCGAGCTGTCGCTGCGCCTCGGTGATCTCGTCGTCCTCGACGGCGACCGCGGTGCCGCCGGTGTTCCTGATTCCGGGGATCGCCTTCGGCGCGTTGACCGGGTTGCCGATGCGGATCGCGGTCGCGCGCGTCTCGACCTCCTCCCAGCGGCGGATCTCGTCGTTGCCCTCTTCGATCGCTTCCACCATCGGTGCCGCGCCCGCCGCCTGCACGCCGGTGAGCGTGGGAACCTCGTCGACGGCGAGTGCGCCCGACTGGACGAGTTCGCGGAATCCCTTATACAGCGCCGAGGTGTTGCCGGCATTGCCGACGGGGAGGACGATCCGGTCCGGGAACGTCCCGTAGTCGTCGCGGAACGCCTCCAAGATCTCGAAGCCGATCGTCTTCTGGCCCTCCAAGCGGAAGGGGTTGAGCGAGTTGAGCAGGTACGCCTCGCCGCGGGCGGCCAACTCTTGAACGATGTCGAGGCAGGCGTCGAAGTTGCCGTCCACTTCGAGGATGCGCGCGCCGTGGAGACTGGCCTGTGCAATCTTCCCCGCGGCGACTTTTCCCTGCGGGAGCAACACGAGCGTCTCCATGTCGCCGCGGCCGCCGTAGGCCGCGAGCGCCGCGGAGGTGTTACCCGTCGACGCGCAGGCGAGCGCGCCGACGCCGAGCTCCTTGGCGACGCGGACGCCGACGGTCATGCCGCGGTCCTTGAACGAGCCGGTGGGATTCATCCCCTCGTGTTTGATCCGGAGCGCGTCGACGCCGACCTCGTCTTCGATGCGGGGGACGCGGTGGAGCGGCGTGTCGCCCTCCGGGAGCGTCACGCCCAGATCGAAGGGGAGCCCCTCGCGGTAGCGCCAGACGCCGCGGTCCGGCCCCTCGGTCGGCGCGCCCGCGCCGAACTCGTCGAACGTCGGCGGGTCGTCGTAGCGAACCTCCAGTAAGCCGTCACACTCGTCGCAGGTGTACCGCACGGTCGCGAAGGGAGCGAACGTCTCGTCGCACTCGATGCAGGCGAGCCACGTCCCGTCGTCGGCGCAGTCGGGTGCCGACGGGGCGGGGGCGTCGATGGCGAGATCCATTTGCTTCGGCGTCCGTGCCGACGGGGCTTAAGACGGGCGGTCCGGTCGGACGTTGCCGGGGGGACAACCCCGGCGGAGCCGAAACTCGAATGACGCCCGTCAGTCGACGATGATCTCCGAGTCGCCGCCATCGCCGTCGCGGCCGGCCATCCGGTCTTGATACCGCCGGATCCAGTCGGCGAAGCAGTCGGGACACAGGCGCTGGGTGTCGATGTTCGCGCGGTCGACGCTCAGGCGGACGGTCCGCGCGAGCGCGTCCGTCGTGGGGTCGCCACAGGCGTCGCAGGGCTCGCTCGTCGCCGCGTTGCTCATACCGATCGGTCGCGGGGATGGCTCTTAAATGTACGTCGAGAGCGTCTGACGGCGGAGACGTCCGACCGCGGCGGGAGTCAGACCGTTCGGAACGCGCGGTCGCCGGCGTCGCCGAGGCCGGGGACGATGAACCCCTCGTCATCGAGGCGGTCGTCGATCGCGACCGTCAGCAGGTCGGCCTCGGGGACCGCCTCGCTCACGCGGATGAGTCCGTCGGGCGCAGAGACCGCGGAAAGGACAAACAGGTCCTCGAAGTCGTCGGCTTCCGCGAGGACGTGGTCGAGGACGGCGGCCATCGTGGAGCCGGTCGCGAGCATCGGATCGGCGACGATGACGGTGTCCTCGGGTCGGATCTCCGGCAGCTTCACGTAGTCGATGGTGATCGGGAACTCGCCGTCGTCGGTCATCCCCGCGTCCTCGTCGCGACCGGCGGAGATGACGCCCTGTTTCGCGCGCGGGAACGCCTTGAGCAGCCCCTCGACGAACGGGGTCGCGGCCCGGAGGACGTTGATTATCACCACGTCGTCGAGCCCCTTCACGCGCTCGCCGGTCGTCTCTTCGAGCGGCGTCTCGACCGGCACGTACTCGGTCTCCATCGCGCCGTCGATGATCTCGTACCCGCAGATGCGGCCGAGCTTCACCAGCCCTTTGCGGAACGCCACCTGCTCGGTCTCGGCGTCGCGGAGCCGCGAGAGGGTGTCCGTCGCCAGCGCGTGCGTGATGAGGTGCGCGTTGTCGCGGTCTTCGATGGTCATCGACGGATGTCCGGTCGCGTTCGAGTTAAAAGATGGCGAACCGCGGCCGACCGCGGTCGAGCGTACTCGGGTCGCGACGCTCACCGCAACACGACGACGTACGTCAGCGCGAAGATCACGGCCGCGAGACCGCCGACGGTGGAGAGACTGTAGTCGACGACGGCCAAGAGATCGAGTCCCCACACTGCCGTCCACGCCAGCCACCCCGACAGCACGGCGTTCAACAGGAGGATGAGCCGCGGGTCACCCGTCGACTCCTCGACGCCTTCGCGGATCCCCTTCGTCTCCTCACCGGCCGGCTCGTCGCCAGCGTCGCCGCTCCCCTCGGGGGTCTCGACGCGTTCCGACTCCTCGCTCATACGTCGACAGCCGAGAGAACGCCACTTAGGTCTTGTCCGTGCGACCGGACGGGGACACGGGGCACAGGGTTTTGTACACCGAGTATGAGATGTATACGCATGACAGACGAAACGGTCCACGAGTCGCGACAGCCCCGGAGCAGACAGGCGATGGCGACGTACTTCCGACGCATCGCTCGGGCGCTCCGCCGGGGCGAACCCGTGCCCGTCGACGAGACGGGAACCGTGACGGCCGACCCGGCGGCGGAACCGGACGTCGAGGTGGAACTCGAACGACAGGGCGAGACGGTCCACTTCGAAGTCGAGATGGAGTGGCCCGAGGCCGACGGCGAGATCGACGACGACGCCGTCGCGAGCAAGGCGACGTTCGAGTTATACGCCGACACCGCCGACAAGTGGCGCTGGCGGCTTCGCCACGACAACGGCAACATCATCGCCGACGGCGGAGAGGGGTACACCGACAAACGCGACGCGCGGTCGGGCATCGAGAGCGTCCAGCGGAACGCCCCGGGAGGCCACGTGGTCGACGTCGATAGCGACGAAGAACCGCCCGAAGAGGGGGGCAGCAGCGCGACGTTCGAGCTGTTCACGGACAAGGCGGGCAAGCGGCGCTGGCGGCTCCGCCATGACAACGGCAACATCATCGCCGACGGCGGTCAGGGGTACGCCTCGAAACAGAAGGCGAAACAGGGGCTCCGCAGCGTGAAATCGAACGCGCCGGGCGCGCCGGTCGAGGAGCGTGGCGACGAGTCGGACACGGCCGGCGAGTAGCCGCGCCCGGCCCGGCACGGACCGCACCGCTTATTCGCCGGCCGTCGCTACCTCGGAGCGGACATGGACGTGCTCGACGCCAAGTACCCGTTCTTCGCGAGCGCCCGCGAGGCCGTCGCCGACGCGGCGGTGTCGCTGCCGGAACTCGTCGCGACGGACGCGCCGGCGGTCGAGCGCGGCCGCGAGCGAGTCGAGCGCGCCTTACTCGACGGGACGGTCGAATCGGAGAGCGGACGGTTCCCGGACGAGTCGGACTACGACACGCAGGGCGAACTGCTCTCGTACCCGATCGCGCGGATACTCGTCTCGCTCCTCGACTCCGAGCCCGCCATCGAGAAGTACGCCGCCGCGGAGGCGGCGACCGCGATGGACCGGGTCCGCGGGGACCTCGCGACGGACGACGGACTCCGATCGGTGCCGACGCCGACCGTCACGCTCGACGACCTGCTCGACGAGTTCGACCTCGAGGACGCGGTGCGGGCGGAAGGGACCGCTCCGCGCAGCGGAAGCGCGGTCGGTGGAAGCGCGGCCGGCAGAGCCCCGGTCGGAAGCGGAGGCGGAGGCGCGGGGCCCGCGGCCGACCACTACCGCGTCGCGGTAGGGGCGTACCTCAGCCTCACGTCGCCGTCGTGGGGTGAGTCGTGGCGGCTCGTCAACCGGGCGCTCGCCGACGGCGCGGTCCGTCTCCCTCGCGACGACCTCCTGCGCGCGCTCGAATCCGCAGTCACCGAACGCGTCCGCGAGGGACTTCCCTTCGAACTGGCCGACGACGGCGGCATCGCGGCGGAACTGGAGTCTGGTGTGGCCGACCTCAAGCGACTGCTCTCCGAGCGGACGTACGCCGGACCGGTCGACGTCGTCGCCCCGGACCTGTTCCCGCCGTGTATGACGAACCTGATCGAGAAGGCAGAGCGTGGCGCGGAGCTGTCCCCGCCCGAATCGTTCGCGCTGATGGCGTTTCTCGTCGGCATCGGGATGACGCCGGACGAAATCGTCTCCTTCTGTGCCGACACGAGCCTCGACGCGGAGGGGATCCGGTATCAGACCGAGTACCTGCGGGACGACCGGGGAACGCAGTACCCGCCGCCGACCTGCGAGACGCTCGCCAACTACGGGATCTGTCACAACGAGGACGACCACATGCAGGTCGCCGTCGACCCCCTCGCGTACTACGAGAAGCAGGTGGCGGCGGCCGACGAGATCACGGACTGGCGAGAACGGCGCGCAGACGAGGGGAGTGAAAACGAGGAGGGCGCTGACGCGACCGACTAACGCTCAGTCGTCACCGTTCGCGCGGATGAGGTACGCGCCGACGAGCGCCATCAACAGGACGAATCCAGCGAGCAGTGCGACGAGAGCGATTGCGCCGGCCTCCGGCAGCGCGGCCGACCCGCCGAAGGTGAGCCCGATGCCGACCAGCCCGAGAATGAATGCCGCGGCCGCCAGCAGCGAGACCGTGATCTGCCGACGGAGTTCCGCGTCGATTTCCATGCCCGCGAGTTTCCCTCGCCGCTAAAAAAGCACTTCGATGGGCAGGCAGTGGCGATCGACGTGATCTGTTCCGAGAACGCGACGGTTCACCCCGCGAGGTGACTGATGTCTCGACGGAGCGTGTACCCCTGAGGAACGCCGACGATCCCGAGACAGTCGGCACAGAGCACGCGCTCGTAGTCGCGGTTCGTCTCTTTTTCGAGCAGCGAGACGTCCTCGATCGGGAACACCGACTCGCACCGATCACACTCGATCCTGTCGCCGTCGACGATTTTCATTACGCCCGGTTTTTCCGAGCGGGTTAAAAACTCGCGGGCGTCGTTATCACACTGGATACTAGCGTTCGGTCTCGGGGGCGACGACGGCTCCGCGACCGCCGTGACCCGCTTCGCCCGGCGGTGATTTTATAACATCTCAGTATAATATCTCATCTTATATGAGACATGTGTTAACGCAGTGCTTTCGGGGGTACTGTGCGCTCGCGGTGGTAGTCAGCGGATTCACCGCGCTGTGGGCGCTCGGCGTCATCTCCGTGGCGGTTCCGGTCGTCGGGTACGCGTGGTTCGCCGTCGCCGCGGTCGGGACGGTCGTCGCCGCGGGGATGTTCGCCCGCCGAGAGGAGGTCATAGAGAGCGACGCGACCGACGATCGTATCGACCGCTTCGAACGAACCTCGCTCACGGGGACGCCGCTCGCCCTCTACGTCGGCGCGCTCGCCGCGTGGACCGCCGTGTCGTTCGGCTGGGTGCTCGGCGGAATGAGCGCGGACGGACTCGCACTCGTCGGGTACGGTTGGCTCGCGATCGCCGCGTACGGCGCCGTCGTCGGCGTCGGACTCGCGGTGACTCACGGCGACGCCGTCACGACGGCGGTCAGCCCCTCCGAACGGCTCGAAACGGACGCCTGAAGCGGTCACGACGGCGTCCGATCGACCCGGCAGTTGGCCCGCGATTCTCGCGAGTGATAGCCGGCGGGAACCGCTTATTTCGGACGGCGAGAATCGTGGAGTATGACGACCGACGCCGCGGGCGCGGAAGCGAGCGCCGGGTTCGCCGTGAGCGTCCTCGCGGTCGCCGCCGCCGTCTGGGCGCTCCAGTTCACCGTCGAGATATTCACCAGTTGGGGATGGGCGCTTCTCGTCGGCAGCGCGCTGACCGTGCTCGGCGTGCTGCTTTCGTTCCCCGACGTGCGTCTCTACGTCGGGGTTCGGTCACCGGCCGAACAGTACCACCGCACCGCAGACGAGCGCTACGAGCCGGTCGACGACTGACCACCTTCCGAGTCGCGGGTCTGAGACGGAGTGTAGTCGCCACTCGCGGGCGCAAAAATGAGAGAATTTCGGGCACGTCCCGACGTCTGTCGAGACGACGTGAGCGCGGTGAAGCCGGTCTCAGCCGAACAGCTCGCCGAGACCTTCGCCGCCGTCGCCCTCGTCTTCGTCCTCCTCCTCGTCCTCCTCGTCGGCGGCGTCGGCCTCGTCGGCCTCCTCGTCGCCGTCGTCAGACGCGTCGTCGTCCGCGGAGCCACCGGCGGCCGCGCCGGCGGCGGGGGCCGCGGCGGCCGTCTCGATGGCGTCCTCGATGTCGACGTCTTCCAGCGCGGCGACGAGCGCCTTGACGCGGGACTCCTCGACGTCGACGCCGGCGGCTTCCAGCACGCCGGTGATGTTGTCTTCGTTGATCTCTTCGCCAGTCTCGTTCAGGATGAGCGCAGCGTAAACGTATTCCATTGGTGTGTCCTCGTAGTGTTAGCCGAACATCGCGCCGAGACCGTCGCCGCCGTCGCCGCCGTCGTCCTCGTCGGCGTCGTCGTCGGTGTCCTCGGCGTCGTTCGTGTCCTCTGTGTCTTCCTCCGCCTGTTCGTCGTCGGCGTCGTCCGTCGTCGGAGCCGGGGCCGCCTCGACCCCCTGTAGCTCCGCGGGGAGCGCCTCGTCGTCGTCGATCTGTGCGGCGAGCGCGCGGAGCTGAGCGTCGGCCTTCCCGATGAGGTCGGGCACGACGTCCGGACTCTCGATCTCCGCGAACAGCCCGACCGACTTCGCCTCGCCGGACGCCTTCGCGAGAAGGGTGCCGGCGGTGGCGGCCGTCGGGTAGGCGGCGTTGACGGAGAGGTTGCGCGCGGCGGCCGCGGCGGCCTGAATGTCCGCTTCGTACTCGTCGACGTCGATCGCCAGTTCGTCCGGTTCGAAGAGGACGCCCTCGGAGTAGACGCCCTTTAAGTCGAGTCCGACTTCCTTCGGCTCGATGCCGAGTTCGGTCAGGACGTTCGCGAGGTCGTCGTCGACGACCTCGCCCTCTTCGAGGACCTTCGAGTCCTCGGTGACCATGATCGAGCCGTCCTGGATGCGCGCGGCCGCGCCGATCGTCTGGAGTTCGCCGACGAACGGCCCAGGGTCGACGCCGGTGTCACCCTCGGGGATGACGACATCGTTGGGGGCGACCTCGCCCGCGTTGATCGGGGCGGGTGTCTTCGAGGCTTCGAGCTGCTTGAAGAGGCCGAACGGGTTGTCGTTCGTGCCGATGAGCGCGACCTGACCCGAGATGTACTGGGTCAGATCCTCGACGCCATCGTTCACCGCTTCGAGCGCGCGGACGGTGAGCGTGTTGCGGCTCATCCGGACGTCCGCGGAGCCGTGAAGCTCGCGGCGCATGGCCTGGAGCTGACGGCTCGGGATGCCGGCGACGCCGACGATCCCGACGGAGTTGAACGAGTCGATGAACTCGACGAGCTCGTCGACCTCCTCCTGTTTCCACTGCGGGATCGTCTCGGTCTTGCGGACCGAACTCATACGGGCACCTCCTTTGCGGGACCCATCGTGGTCTTCACGAAGATCCCGTCGATGTTGAGCGGCCCCTTTTCGAGGTTCGCTTCGAGTCGGCGGATGATGACGTCGATGTTGTCCGAGATCGCTTCGGCACCCATGTCTTCTGCACCGACACGAGTGTGGAACGTGCGCCGGTCGCGCGACCGGAGCTGCACGGTGTTTTTCATCCGATTGACGGTGTCGACGACGTCGTCGTCCGGCTGCAGTGGGGTAGGCATCTTCCCGCGCGGACCGAGGACGGTACCGAGGTACCGACCGATGTCCTGCATCAGGCTGGCTTCGGCGACGAAGAAGTCGGTCTCGTCGGCCAGATCCTTAGCGCGGTCGTCGTCGTCTCCTAAGTCTTCGAGGTCGTCGCTGTCGAGTACTTCGTCAGCGACCTCCTCTGCGCGGACGGCGGTTTCGCCCTCCGCGAAGACGACGATCTGTGTTTCCTGCCCCGTTCCAGCCGGCAGCACGACGGACTCGTCGATGCGGTTCGACGGATCGTTGAGGTCGAGGTCTCGCAGGTTGATGGCGATGTCCACCGTCTCGCGGAAGTTCCGCTCGGGGGCATCGTCGAGTGCGAGGGTCACGGCCTCTTGTATTGTGTCTGCCATTTTCACCTCCGTAGTACGCAGGTCGCTCCTACGGGTCAGTGAAACAGGCGAAGCCTGTCTCAGCGGAAAGTGGTCCATCGGAGGTTTAAAAGCGTCGAACCGCCCGTCCGCGTGTGAACCGCAGACAGGGGCAGTGAGTGCCGCTCGGGAGTGGTTCGATCACGTCAGCGCCCGCAGCGCGGTCGCCACCGCACCGGCGACCGGGGAGGTCACAGCAGACGTTCGACGGGCGTCGATCCCGAAAACGTCGGAGAGGGGAATCCTTTTGACGCCGCTTCGTGACCGTCGAGGTAATGATTCAGGGTGGTCCGGCGTGACGATGGACGACCGCATCGACGACCTCCGCGAGCGGCGCGAGACGGCGGCGAAAGGCGGCGGCGAAGACCGGATCGATTCCCAACACGAGAAGGGGAAGATGACCGCGCGCGAGCGCATCGACTACTTCCTCGACGACGGGACGTTCCACGAGTTCGACCGCTTTCGCACCCACAGAAACCACACGTTCGGGATGGAAGAACAGCAGATCCCCGGCGACGGCGTCGTGACGGGATACGGCGAGGTGAACGGCCGAAAGACGTTCGTGTTCGCGCACGACTTCACCGTCTTCGGCGGCTCGCTCGGCGAGGTGTTCGCCGAGAAGGTGTGTAAGGTGATGGACAAGGCGATGGACGTCGGCGCGCCGGTCGTTGGCCTCAACGACTCCGCAGGCGCGCGCATCCAAGAGGGCGTCGCCTCGCTCGGCGGCTTCGCGGAGATATTCCGGCGGAACACGGAGGCATCGGGCGTCATCCCGCAGATCTCCGCGATCATGGGACCGTGTGCCGGCGGCGCGGTGTACTCCCCCGCGATCACCGACTTCACGTTCATGGTGAAAGACACCTCGCACATGTTCATCACCGGGCCGGACGTCATCGAGACGGTGACCGGCGAGGAGGTGAGCTTCGAGGAACTCGGCGGCGCTGTCACGCACTCGTCGACCTCCGGCGTCGCGCACTTCGCTGAGGAGAGCGAGGAGGACGCACTCGACAACATCGCGCGGCTGCTCTCGTATCTCCCCGCGAACAACGTCGAGGACCCGCCGCGCGTGGAGCCGTGGGACGACCCCGAGCGCGCGGACGACGAGCTGACCGAGATCGTCCCCGACGCGCCGCGCAAGCCGTACGACATGAAAGAGGTGATAGGTAGCGTCGTCGACGAGGGGTCATTCTTCGAGGTGCAAGAGAACTTCGCGAAGAACATCGTCGTCGGCTTCGGCCGGCTCGACGGTCACTCGGTCGGCGTCGTCGCCAACAACCCCCGCGTGAACGCCGGCACGCTCGACATCGAATCGAGTCAGAAGGGCGCACGGTTCGTCCGCTTCTGTGACGCGTTTAACATCCCCATCGTCACCTTCGAGGACGTGCCCGGGTTCATGCCCGGCACCGATCAAGAGCACAACGGGATCATCCGTCACGGAGCGAAGCTGTTGTACGCCTTCTCGGAGGCGACCGTCCCCCTCCTGACGGTGATCACCCGGAAGGGGTACGGCGGTGCCTACTGCGTGATGTCGTCGAAACACATCGGCGGGGACGTGAACTACGCGTGGCCGACCGCGGAGATCGCGGTGATGGGGCCGAAGGGCGCGGTCAACGTCCTCTACCGCGAGGAGCTGGCCGACGCCGACGACCCGGACGCGCGCCGACAGGAGCTGATCGACGAGTACCGCGAGGAGTTCGCGAACCCCTACACCGCCGCCGACCGCGGCTTCATCGACGACGTGATCGAACCCACGGAGACGCGTGCGCGACTGATATCCGACCTCCAGATGCTGAAGGGGAAGCGCTCGGAGTCGCCCGACAAGAAACACGGCAACATCCCGATCTGATGGCAGCTGACGCACCCAAGCCCGCGGACGACCGCGAGCCAGATCGAACGAGACAGACGCCCCGCGACGCCCTCGCCGGACTGTCGATCCCCGACGACGCCGGTGACGCGGAGGCCGCCGCGATCGCGGCGGCCGTCGCCGCGCACCTCCGAGACGGCGAAGCGGCCGCGGCGGCTGTGGCCGCCGAGCGCGACGACGGGGGCTGGGACGGCGACCGGTGGTCGTTCGTCGGTCGGATCGACCGACTCCAGCGCCGGCGAGTCCGCGTCGCGGACGGCGCACCGACGGACCCGTGGACCGCCGCGGGACGCGCCGATCGGTTCTGACTCGGGCGGGGCGGATCGGACTGTCAGCCGGCTCGCCGATCGCCGGCTCGGACCGATAGAATGAGGTGGGTTATGGTGGAAGACTCCCGCAGGAATGTTCGACAAGGTTCTCGTCGCGAACCGCGGAGAGATCGCGGTTCGGGTGATGCGCGCCTGTGCGGAGTTCGGTGTCGACACCGTGGCCGTGTACAGCGACGCCGACAAACACGGCGGCCACGTCCGGTACGCGGACGAGGCGTACAACGTCGGTCCCGCGCGAGCGGCCGACTCCTACCTCGACGGCGAGGCAGTCGTCGACGCCGCCCGCGCCGCCGACGCCGACGCGATCCATCCCGGCTACGGCTTCCTCGCCGAGAACGCGGAGTTCGCGGCGCGCGTCGAGGGCGCGGACGGGATCACATGGATCGGCCCGTCGAGCGACGCGATGGAGCGACTCGGCGAGAAGACCCACGCCCGTCGAGTGATGGCCGACGCCGACGTGCCGATCGTTCCCGGGACGACGGAGCCGGTCACGGAGCCCGAGGCGGTCCGCGAGTTCGGCGACGAGCACGGCTACCCGGTCGCGATCAAAGCCGAGGGCGGCGGCGGCGGCCGCGGGATGAAGGTCGTCGAGAGCGCCGAGGAGGCCGAAGAGGCGCTCGAATCGGCCAAACGCGAGGGCGAGGCGTACTTCTCGAACGACTCCGTCTACCTCGAACGCTACCTCCAGACGCCGCGACACGTCGAAGTGCAGATCGTCGCGGACGACCCAGACGCCGGGGCGTCCGACGATGGAAACGGCGACCCGAGCGACGACACATTCGGCGACGGAGGCGGATCGCTCGACGAGAGCGACGTGGTCCACCTCGGCGAGCGCGACTGCTCGCTCCAGCGCCGCCATCAGAAGGTGATAGAGGAGGGTCCCTCCCCCGCGCTCTCGGATAAGCTGCGCGAAAAGATCGGCGAAGCGGCCCGCCGCGGCGTCGCCGCCGCCGACTACACCAACGCCGGGACGGTCGAGTTCCTCGTCGAGGAGGACCCCGACCGCGACCCCGACGAGCCGCTCGGACCGGACACGCCCTTCTACTTCCTCGAAGTCAACACCCGGATCCAGGTCGAACACACCGTCACGGAAGAGCTGACGGGGATCGACATCGTCAAAGAACAGCTCCGGGTCGCGAGCGGCGAGGGACTCTCCGTCTCCCAAGACGACGTCGAGCTTTCGGGTCACGCTATCGAGTTCCGGATCAACGCCGAGAACGCCGCAGAAGAGTTCCAGCCCGCCAACGAGGGCTCGTTAGAGACGTACGATCCGCCGGGCGGAATCGGCGTCCGCGTCGACGACGCGCTCCGGCAGGGCGACGAGTTAGTCACCGACTACGACTCGATGATCGCGAAGCTGATCGTGTGGGGGGAAGACCGCGGGGAGTGTCTCGCGCGATCGAAGCGAGCGCTCGCGGAGTACGACATCGACGGCGTGATCACGATCGTTCCGTTCCACCGGCTCATGCTCGGCGACGAGCGGTTCGTCGACGGCACGCACACGACCAAGTACCTCGACGAGGAACTCGACCGCGAGCGTATCCAAGACGCCCAGCGGCAGTGGGGGTCCGAGACCATCGGTTCGGCGGACGGGGACGAGGACGAGGAGGTGACCGAACGCGAGTTCACCGTCGAGGTGAACGGGAAGCGCTTCGAGGTGGAACTGGAAGAGCGCGGTGCGCCCGCGATTCCGGTGCCGGAGGGCGGTACCAGCGGAGGCGGTGGCGGCCAGCAGCGCCCCCCGCAGGCCACGTCCGACGACGGCGGCGACAGCGGGGTCGACGTCGCCGAGGGCGGCGAGGCGATCGAGGCGGAGATGCAGGGGACGATCCTCTCCGTCGACGTGAGCGAGGGCGAGGAGGTCGCTGCAGGCGACGTGGTCTGCGTGCTGGAGGCGATGAAGATGGAAAACGACGTGGTCGCCGAGCGCGGCGGCACGGTCGCGAGCGTGCAGGTCGCCGACGGCGACAGCGTCGACATGGGCGACGTGTTAGTCGTGTTAGAGTAGCCGATTCCGGCGACGTCGCGGCCTACAGGTCGTCGGTGTCGAACTTCCAGAGACCGACGAGCGGCGGCGCGAGCGTCCAGAACACGAGCATCGACGCCGCGGAAATCTGTCGGTTGACAGACTCGCCGGAGAACAGCTGACCGCCGAGGAACGCGTTCGTCAGCGCTTCGACCCCTGCGGTGGGGTTCGCGACCTGCAGGAACGTCCGGATCTGCGTCGTCGACACCGGGAGCGGGTCGATGAGCGGGCTCGCGGCTCCGAGGACCTGTCCGGTGATCGCGCCCCAAAGCAGCACGAAGAGGACGTAGATCGACACGCCGCCAATCAGCGCCCGTCGCTGTGTCGAGGCGGCGGCCGAACACCCGACCGCGATAGCGACGAAGACGACGCCGAGGACGGCGGCGAAGACGGTGTACCCGAGGTACGAGCCGGCGTTGAACGCCGCTATCTGGCCGGTCCACGAGAGACCTGCCAAGACGACGGCCGGCAGCAGGAATCCGGCACCCACCGCGAGCGACAGCGCCGCCCCGCGGCCGACCACCTTCCCGAAGACCACGTCGGCCCGCGAGTGCGGCAGCGACAGGAGCAGCTTCAGCGAGCCGGATTCGCGTTCGCCGCTGACCGCATTATATCCGACTACGACGCCGACGAGCGGGACGAGCGTCGTCACCAGGAAGGGGCCGACGAAGAAGCGTAAGAGGAGCTCGGTCGCGAACTGCTCGCTCTGTCCGGTCGGACGGATCACGAACGCGAACACCGCGACGAGCACCGAGAACAGCGCCACGAGGATCGCCATCCCCCGGGAACGGACTGCGTCGTGAAAGTCTTTCTCCGCGACGGCAACGAGGCTCATTCGCCCACCTCCTCGCCGTCGGCGGCCACTCTATCGTCGCCGTCGGCGGCCGTCTCGTCGGCGGCATCACTGGTGACTGCGTCGGCGGCGTCAGCAGTCGTCTCGTCGGCGGGTGCGTCGGGAGCCGCATCGTGCGCTCCAGTGCTCGCCCCGGAGTCGCCGCGAGTCGCCGGTGCGGTGCCCTCGGTGTACGCGAGAAAGAGGTCTTCAAGCGACGCCTCCCGGGTGTGGAAGTCGTTGACCGTGACGCCGGCGTCTTCGACCGCGGCGATCACTCGCGTCTTCGCGTCGTCGGCACAGTCGACCACGAGGGTGTCGCCGGCGCGGTCGACGCGGCTGACGCCGTCGAGAGCCAGCACCGCCTCGACGGCGGAGTCGAGCGCCCCGGTCGCACCGCCCGCGTCGACGGCGATCTCCAGCGTCTCTTCGCTTCCGACTGCCTCGCGAAGACCTTCGACGGAGTCCTCGGCGACGAGTTCGCCGTCGCGGAGAATACCGACGCGGTCACAGACGGCGTCGACCTGTTCGAGCACATGCGACGAGAAGAACACCGTCGCACCGCGGTCCGACTCCGCGCGAACGATCTCGCGCATCTCCTTTGCGCCCGCCGGGTCCAGTCCCGAGGAGGGCTCATCGAGGATGAGCAGGTCGGGGTCGCCGACGAGCGCCATCGCCAGCGCGAGCCGCTGGCGCATCCCCTTGGAGTAGCCGCCGGCCTTGCGGTCCGCGTCGTCGAGGAGCCCGACCCGCTCCAAGAGCGCGTCCGGATCGTCGTCGGCCGCTTTCGACCGGATCGCGAACTCGACGTGCTTCCGGCCCGTGAGCCGATCGTACACGGAGAATCCGTCGGGGAGAACGCCAGTGCGGCGACGGATGTCGACCCCGTCGCGGGTGGCGTCGCGGCCGAGCACGGCCACCGTTCCCTCCGTCGGCCGAACCAGATCGAGCACCATGTCGATAGTCGTCGACTTGCCGGCCCCGTTCGGTCCGAGGAAGCCGTACACCTCCCCTTCCTCAACGGTCAGGTCGAGGTCCCGAACGGCCGTGACGTCGGCGAACTCCTTCGTCACGCCCCGCAGTTCGATTGCGGTCATATACGCCTCTGTTCCCGCGTCACCCGATAAAGGGTTGCGGGTCGAGACGTCCCACCCCTACTCGTCGCCCGCTGGCGGCCAGTCCACGCCGCGATCGGCCAAGAGGTCGGCGAAGGCGTCCTCGTCGAGCACGGGAACGTCCTCGTCGGCGGCGGCGTCCCGCTTCGAGCGGCCGGGATCGTCGCCGGCGACAAGGTAGTCGGTGTTCCCCGACACCGACGAGGTCGCCGACGCGCCGTGCGACTCGACGTGCGCCTGCGCCTCGCTGCGAGTCACCGACAGCGACCCGGTGAACACGAAGGTGAGACCGGAGAGCGCGTCCGCCGCCTCGGTGGCGGCGTCCGTCTCGACCGGCTCGGGATCGATCCCTCGATCACGGAGTTCCGCGATCGCCGTTCGGTTCTCCTCGCGGTCCAGGAACGTCCGGATCGAGTCGGCGACCTCGGAGCCGACGTCGTTGACCTCGCGGAGGGAGTCCTCGTCGGCATCGAGGAGCGCATCGAGGTCGCCGAAGTGCCTCGCGAGCGCGCGGGCTGTCGTCGCGCCCACGTCGGGGATCCCGAGCCCAGCGAGAAAGTCGGAGAGCGGAGGCGATCGAGTCTCGTCGAGCTCGGCTATCAGGTTCTCTGCGCTCGTCTCGCCCCATCCCTCCAGTGCGGCGAGATCGGCGACAGTCAGGTCGTATAGGTCCGGAAGGGACTCGACGAGTCCGGCCTCGCGGAGCTGTTCGACGCGCTCGGGGCCGAGTCCCTCGACATCGAGGGCGTCGCGCCGGGCCCAGTGCTCGATCGCCCGCTCCAACTGCGCGGGACAGCCGAGCCCGCCGGTACAGAAGGCGAGCGGCCCGTCGCGCTCGACCGGCGCGCCACAGACCGGGCACGTCTCGGGGAAGGCGTACGTCCCCTCCGACCGCTTCTCGACCACGTCGGGGACGTAGGGGATCACGTCGCCGGCGCGATAGATCCGGACGCGGTCGCCGACGTTCACCCCGAGCGCCTCGATCTCGGCCGGGTTGTGCAGCGTCGCCCGCGAGACGGTGACCCCGCCGACGTCGACGGGGTCCAACTCGGCGACGGGCGTGAGACGCCCAGTTCGACCGACCTGAACCGTTATTCCGTCGACCGTCGTCGTCGCGGTTCGCGGCGGGAACTTGTACGCGAACGCCCACCGCGGGGCCCGTGCCGTCGAGCCGAGAGCCTCGCGAGCGGCGCGCTCGTTTACCGAGATCACGACGCCGTCGATCTCGTAGTTCAGGTCGTCGCGGTCCGCCATGAGGCGGTCCCGGTAGTCGAGCGCCGCATCGATGTCGCCGACCCGCTCGATCCGGTCGGTCCGGCGGAGCCCGAACGCGTCGAACGCGTCGAACTCCGCCCAGTGCGTGTCGGGGCGGTTCGGCCGGCCGCCGCCGTCCGCGTCGTCGGGGCCGTCCGCGCCGTCTGAACCGGGCGAACCGTCCGTGCCCTCCGCCGCCGTTTCCCACGCCAACACGTCGAAGAAGAAGACGTCGAGCGGGCGCTCGGCGACCACCGCGGGATCGAGCTGTCTGAGGGTCCCTGCGGCGGCGTTGCGGGGGTTCGCGAACGGCTCGTCGCCGCGCTCCATCAGCTCCTCGTTGTACGCGGCGAAGGCGTCGCGCGGCATGTACACCTCGCCGCGGACCGCGAGGCGAGCCGGCGGGTTCCCCCGGAGCCGTTCGGGGACCGAGCGGATCGTTCGCACCTGTTCGGTCACGTCGTCGCCTTCGGTCCCGTCGCCGCGGGTCGCAGCGCGGACGTACGCCCCGTCCTCGTAGACGACTTCGACCGAGAGCCCGTCGAACTTCGGCTCGCAGACGTACTCGACCGCGTCCGGGTCGAACCCTGCGTCCGCGACGCCGCGCCGGACGCGCTCGTCGAACTCGCGGACCGCGTCGGCCTCGGTCGCGTTGTCGATGGATCGCATCGGCGCGAGGTGCTCGACGGTGTCCAGCTCGTCGAGCGGCTCGCCGCCGACGCGTCGTGTCGGGGAGTGTTCAGTCGAGAGGTCGAAGGTCTCTTCGAGCCTCTGGAGCCGCGTGAACAGTCGGTCGTACGTCTCATCTGCGATCAGCGGATCGGCACGGACGTAGTACCGGTGGTCGTGTTCGCGGAGCGCCGCCCGAAGCAGCGCCGCCTGCTCGGCTGCCGCCTCCGCCGAGAGCGACTCGGCCGGTTCGAAGTCGGTCGGCGGCGCTTCGACGTACGGATTCTCGTCCGGGTCCGCGTACCGGGTCGTCGACCCGGACGGCGCGTTCGTCATCGGTCGACTCTTGGGCGGCTCGGATTAAAAACGACCGTTCGTGCTTGAGGACCGGCGCGCCTCGGTCGCCTCGGGTCACGCGGCGGAGAGCAGTTTCAATCGCAGTTCCCGCTCGTCGACCTCGTATTTGAAGGCCGGATGGCCGTCGACGAGCACGTATGGGACGCGGTCGCCGTACTCGTCCGCGAGCTCCGGGTCCTCGTCGACGTCGACCATCTGTAGGTCGATCGCCACGTCGAGGTCCGTAGCCACGTCCTCGATCGTCTCGCGGGCGGCGACACAGAGCGAACAGTTCTCGCGGGTGTACACCGTGACGGGTACTGGTCCCGGTGCGTCCGTCTCGCGCATCGACGTCGATTCGGGCGGCGACGGTGAATCGCTTTCGCTCGGATCGGCTGAGTGACCGACGATGTTTAACGGACCGCGCGAGAACGGGGCGGCATGGAGCCGGTCGACGACTGGCGCGAGGCGCTCGCCGAGACCGGGGAGCTGACCGGTCCGATCGCCGCCGCCGTCGTCGACGACCACGGCGACCGCGGGAAGCGGGCCATCGAGGCGGTCGGCGAGGGACGGGTGAAACGCTATCGAGACTTCACCGTCGTCGTCGGCCACGAGGACGAGTACGTGATCGAAGACGGGGAATGCACCTGTGCGGACGCGACGTACAACCTCGATCCGGCGGACCCCGACGAGCGGTGCTGGCACGCGATCGCGGTCGACGTCGCGGACGCGATCGGTGCCGTCGACCACCACGACATGTGGTACTCGGAGGTCCGAGAGTTCCTGTAGCGCGTGCGTCCGAAACGACGGGGAGCGCGATCAGCGACCGCTCGGCCGCGTGAGACGCCCGATTCCGTCGAATTCCGGTCTGAGAGTCGAAAACGTTTACAACGGCGGCCGGACTCCTGTACGGTATGGCGGACTGTCCACTCGCCGACGACTGCCCCAGATTCGACGAACAGATTCAGGGGATGGGGTGTCAACACTACGGCAACAAGGGCGGCGCGGAGTGGTGTAGCCACTACGATATGCCGATCTACGAGCTGAAACAACAGCCCGTCCAGCCCGGCGAGGAGGTCGAAGTCGAGGTCGACGACATCCACGAGAGCGGGTCGGGCGTCGGCCGCACCGACGACGGCTTCATCGTGCTCGTCGACGGGCTCCTCCCGCCGGCGCGCGCCGAGGTGCGTATCCATCGCGTGAAATCGAGCCACGCGACCGCAAAGGAGGTCGTCGAGCGCCTCCCCGATGACCCCGACGAGGAAGACGACGGCGCAGGCGCGTCCGAGACGGACGCGGACCCGGACGCAGACGCCGAAGACGATGAGGGCGACCGACGGCGCGACCGCCCGGACCGCGAACGGCTCGGCAGCCGCGAGAATTTCTGGGGCAAGTGATCGGCGCTCGGGGTGGCCCCACCCCACGGACAGTCCGAACGCCGCCGGTCGCGTGATCGAGCGATCTAGGCGCCGGTGTTTATTCGGCCCGAAACCGCCGTTTTTTGAACGCTCGTCTCGTCTGTGTGGGTATGGTCGCAGACGACGGCTCGGCCGACTCCGGTCCGGACGCCGACCTCGACGACGTCAACGCCGCGGATCTGCTCGAACGAGCCGGGTTCGACGCCGACGAGAGCGTCCTCACGGACCGGCAAGCCGAGGTGCTCGCGCTGCGGGAACGAGGGCTCCGGCAGTCGGACATCGCGGACCGACTCGGCACGTCGCGGGCGAACGTCTCCAGCGTCGAGGCCAGCGCCCGCGACAACGTGGAGCGCGCCCGCGAGACGGTCGCGTTCGCGGAGGCACTCTCCGCGCCGGTCAGAGTGGAAATCGACGCGGGGACGGACCTCTACGACGCGCCGAAGCGGGTGTACGACGCCTGCGACGAAGCGGGCGTGAAGGTGAACCAGACCGCGCCGGAGCTGATGAAGGCGATAGGGGACCGCGCCGGCGACGCGGTCCACGGCCGCGAGGTCCGCTCCCGGCTCTTCGTCACCGTCGACGCGGACGGACGGATCCGGGTGCGACAGCCGTAGCCGAGCCCGCAGGCCAGCGAGGCGGGACGGGCGAGCGATTCTCCCGGGTTCCCGACCGCGGACGCTAAGTCCGTGGCCCGAGGACGGCTGTCCATGCGCGTCACGCTCCTCGGAACCGGTGACACGACCGGGACACCGACAGTGGGCTGCGACTGTGACACCTGCGAGGCGGCGCGCGAACGGGGGGTGTCGCGCTCGCGGTTCTCCGTCCACGTCGAGAACGAACGCACCGGCGAGGCTCTGCTCGTCGATTTCAGTCCCGACTTCCGGAGCCAGTTCCTCGACGCCGACGTTCCGCTTCCAGACGCCGGGCTCGTGACGCACATCCACTTCGACCACCTCGACGGGCTGGGCAACGTCTACCGTCTCGTCGACGGGCTCCCGGTCCACGCGCCCGCGGAGACGGATCCGGCGACCGACGAGAGCGTCGCGGAGACGATCCGCCGGAAGTACGACTACCTCGAAGACCGGATCGGCGTCCACGCCCGCGAGCCGTTCGACCCCTTCGAGACGTGCGGATTCGAGGTCCGGCTGGTACCCGTCGATCACCCGCCGCTTCTGTGTTTCGGTGCCGTCATTGCGGACCCGAAGACGGGCGCAAAACTCGCGTTGACGGGCGATACCAGCTACGACATCCCCGAGCGCTCGCGCGAGGCGCTCGCCGGGGCCGACCTCCTCCTAGCCGACGCCATCGTCCCCGCGTCGCTCTGTCACCACCACCCGATCGGCGGCCGCCACGAGGACGCAGACGGCGTCCCGCGCACGTTCGGGACGAAACACATGACCCGCGAGGGGGCGCTGGCGCTCGCCGACGAACTGGACGCAGCGCGGACGCGACTGGTCCACCTCGCGCACTACTATCCCGCCGACGAGGCGTTCGCGGAGCCGCTCGCGGTCGACGGCGAGGTCTACGAGCTGTAGGTCACTCGTACTCGCTTCCGACGACCTCGCGGATCCGCTCTGCGGTCACCTGCCCGACGCCGTCGACCGCGAGCAGGTCCTCCTCGCGCGCCGTCATCACCGCCTCGACGGTGCCGAAGTGTTCCAAAAGCGATCGGGCGGTGACGGGACCGATGTCGGCGATGGCGGAGACGACGTACTCCTGTTGTTCCGCGCGGGTCTTCGTCGTCTTCTCGCCGTGGACGCTTATCTCGCGGTCGCGCGTCTCCTGCTCGCGGCGGGCGATCGTCGCGAGCAGTTCGGCGGTGTCCGTCTCGCCTTCGGTCCGCAGAACGCTCACGTCGAAGTCGACCGCGAGCGACGCGAGCGCGCCGCGGATCGCGTTGGGGTCGATGTCGCGCTGTCCGTAGAGGTTCGCCCCCTCGACGATCATTACGGGCCGAGCGTACGCCCGTGAGAGCTCACCTATCTGCTCGAACAACGAGCGGTCGGCGTCGAGCATCGAGTCCACGAAGTCGGCGGCGGACTTCCGCTCGACGGCGACGCGGTCCGAGAGCACGTAGTCGCCGACCGCGAGCGTCTCCAGCCGGGTGACGAGCCCATCCCGCGTCGAGAGGTCCTTCGCGATCGAGGAGTCGAGCTCGCGCTGGTCGACGACGATCTCGACGCCCTCGTCGACGCCGGCGGTCGCGACGACGCCGTCCAGGTCGTCGGCCTCGCTTCCGTCAGCGTCGCTCCCCTCGGCGGCGGCCGCACTCCCGTCGCTCTCGTCGTCTCCCTCGCGTGCCTCCGCGGCGAAGTCGGTGAGGCCAGGGTCGTCGCCGGCGGCGGCGGTGTCGCTGTCGGCGGTAGCGTCGCCGGCGTGGGACTTGTCGTCGGTGTCGGCGGAGTCTGTGTCACCCTCTCCGCTTGCGAACGCGTCGAGCCCGGCCTGTCCGTCGTCGCCGACGGATTCCTCGATGTCGTCTGTGGCCTCCTTCAGCTCGACGAGCTGGCTTTCCATCTTCTTCTCGCGCCGCCGCGAGATCCAGAAGAACGCCTCGTCTCGGGTGTCTTCGGCCATCAGGACGACGACTTTCCCCTCCGCCTGTCTGCCGGTCCGTCCCTTCCGCTGGATCGACCGAATGGCCGTGGGAACCGGCTCGTAGAAACACACGAGGTCGACCTCGGGGACGTCGAGCCCCTCCTCGGCGACGCTCGTGGAGACGAGCACCTCGAACGCGCCGTCTTTGAACGCGTCCAGCGTCTCCTGCTGCTGTGTCTGGCTCATCCCGTCGGAGCCCTCCTTGTCGCCCTGACCGACGAACTTCCGGACGTCGAAGCTGGCGGAGAGAAACTCGACGAGCGCTTCTGCGGTGTCTCTGGACTCGGTGAACAAGATTGCGCGTTCGCCCTCGTTGATGCCGAGCGTCTCAGCGAGCAGAATTCGCGCCTTCGAGAACTTCGGGTGGAGGCCGTCGAACGACTCGGCCTTCCGCATCGCGTCTCGCACCTTGGGGTCTGCGACCATCCGCTGGCTCGCCTTCGACGCGCCCGACGACCGGGCCGCCTCGCGCTGTCGCTCGAAGTAGCGCCTGACGGACTCCACTGACTGCGTCTCGACGAGTTCGACGGCCCGGCGGAGCTTCATCACCTCCGCGTGGGTGCTCATTCCCTTGTAGCCGTCCGACTGGTCGTTGTCCATCATCTTCTTGAGCTTCCCGCGCATCTCGTTGAGGTCGCGCTGGGAGAGATCGGGATTCGTCGTGTTCGTCACGCCCAACTGCTTGAGCGTCTCCAGCCGGTCCGTGATCACCTCGTTGAGGGCGTCGCGGATCGCGAGCACCTCGTCGGGCAGGGTGACCTGCTCCCAACTGACGTCGGTGTCGTGGGTGTACTCGCCGACATCGGCGTCGTCTTCGGTCATCACCTCCACGTTGCGGAGCCCGAGGTTCTCACACACCGTCTCGATCTCCTCCGTGTCGCCGCCGGGCGACGCCGACATCCCGGTGACGAGCGGGTCCGCGGCGTCGGCGTGGTAGCGCTCGGCGATGTACACGTACGCGTAGTCGCCGGTCGCGCGGTGACACTCGTCGAACGTCAGGTGGGTCACGTCGGAAAGCGAGATCCGGTTCCCGACCAGATCGTTCTCGACGACCTGCGGCGTCGCGATAACGATCCGGGCGTCGTTCCAGACGGCGGCGCGGTCGTCGGGTTTCACGTCGCCGGTAAACACGACGATCTCGTCGTCTGGAACCGTCAGAGCCTCGCGATAAAACTCCGCGTGCTGCTGGACGAGCGGCTTGGTGGGGGCCAAAAAGAGGGCTTTCCCGCCCGCCTCGTGGAGGCGTTCGGCGGTGACGAGTAAGCTGACCGTGGTCTTGCCGAGGCCGGTGGGGAGACAGACGAGCGTGTGGTCGGCGGCGGCCGCGTCCGCCAGTTGGACCTGGTAGCGGCGGTGCTGGAGGAAGTCGTCGACGAGTAGCGGTCGGTCGATCCCGGCGGCCTCGGTCGCCATCGGCGGGCCTACGCCGCCTCCGGCCTAAAGCCTTCGCGAAGCGGGGTGAAAGTTATCGCTCGACGGGACGGTCCTCTCGGACCTCCTCCGGAACCGTCTCGTCGACCAGCTGTGCCCACTCGACGAGTCGATCTCCGGATGGGGTTTGCGCGCTCATCAGGCGACGGATCTCAGTGGTACGTATTAACAGTTACCCCGATTCCAGCCGCGTCGGCATCGGTAGTCCGGCGCGGCGGGCTCGTCTCGCGAGCGGTTCGTGAGCGCGCGGGTACGTCCGCGACTCGCACGTCCGCGGCTCGTACGTCCGCGACTCGCACGCCTTTTACCGCTCACGCGCGTCCAGCCGGCATGAGCAACCTCGACGAGTTCCTCGCCGGCGAGCGGCTCGACGACGTGGTGTTTTTCGTGAGCGACGCGTATCTCGACGACGGCTCTCGGCTTCGGTCGGTCGGTACCGAGACCGACGACGGGGTTCGGCTGATACTCGACGGCGAGACGGGACGCTCGGCGTTCGAGGCCGGCACGGGCATGGGAGCGATGGAGTTCGCGAAGACCGCGATGGGCGCGGACGGCGAGATCGCGCGCTCGCTCGACGGCGGCGTCTGCCCGTTCGGTGACGGTGAGCGCGTCGACAGCGACGCCGGCTCCGGCGACGACGGCCCCGACGGCGACTCCGAGACCGACCACGCGGTCCAGTTCGTCTTCGCGTTCGCCGAGGCGCAAAACGAGGAGGTCGGCGGGCTCTACGCCGACGGCGACGTGGTCCACGCGTACGCCCACTGTACCTGTGGCGAGAGCTACTCGCACAAGTGGGTGGTCGGCGAGCGGGACGAGTAGCCGAGGCGGGCACAGACCGCGCCGACCACGGGTCGGGTCGCGTGCCGCCCGCACCGTCCATTATCCTCTGAACAGGCTCGCGTGGACGGGCGCGTGGTCCGATTCGGGACGCGGGTCCTCGTTGTCGCCGCCGTCGTCGGAGACGGCACGGCCCGCGACGCCGTCGCCGAGGAAGTCGCGAAGTGGGGGGCCGACGTGTTCGGGCTCGACGAGGAACGCGTCGTGACCGTGATCGGAGTCGATCACATGGTGAGCCACGGGGACGTCGCGCTCGCGGAAGGCGTCCGCGAGCGACGCGGACTGCTCGACCGTGAAGTGCCAGTCGGCGGTGAAACTCACCAAGAGCGCCTCGCCCTCGAAGGCGGCGATCGCGTCCGCGTCGGTGCCGTGGCCCGCGGAGAGATCGTACTCGTCCATCGCGCGCGTGAGATAGAGGTAGCTGTTCGCGTCGAACCGCTCGCTGAACCCCTCGGCCTGGTAATCGAGGTACGACTCGACCTCCCGATACGGGAAGAACGCCGCCGTCGGCTCCGGCGGAAGCCCGAGGTCACCCTCCTCGCGGGTCAGCGAGTCGCGACCCGCCGAGCGGCGGCCGAACTTCCGCTCCATGGAGGCCTTCGAGAGATACATGATGTGGCCGATCTGTCGGGCCAAGGCGAGTCCCTCGTCCGGCGAGGGCCGGTCGTCGCCGTAGTAGTTCCCCTCGTTCCAGTGTGCGTCCGCGCGGATCGCGCGGCGAGCGACGGCGTCGAGCGCGAGACACTGCGCGTCGAGCCGACCGGCGGTCGCGATCGCGACGATCCGGTCGACGTCGTCCGGGTACCGCTTTGCCCACTCCAAGACGTTCATACCGCCGACGCTGCCGCCAACGACGGCCCGTAGCCGGCCGACGCCGAGGTGGTCGAGGAGGCGGCGCTGCGCGCGCGCCCAGTCTTCGACCTGCACCGGTGGGAACGCGGTCCCCCACCGGTTGTGGTCCGGATCGTCGGGCAGATCGAGGTCGGGCGGTCGCTCGCTCGTCGGTCCGGTCGTTCCGTAGCAGGAACCGGGGACGTTGGCGCAGACGACGTAGTACTCCGTCGTGTCGATCGCCTTCCCGGGGCCGACGATGTCGTCCCACCACGCGCGGGCCTGCCCGGCCTGTCCCGCCCCGCGGGCGCTCTCGTCTCGGCTCGCCGCGGGCGAGCGCGCGACGTTCTGGCTGCCGGTGAGCGCGTGACAGATCAGCACGACGTTGTCGCCCTCGAACTCGCCGTGGGTCTCGTAGGCCACCTCCAGCTCGGGGACCGACTGTCCGCATTCGAAGGTGAACTCACCGAGTTCGGCGACGCCGTGGTCGGTGGGAATGGCGCTCACGCGAGTCACACCTCCGACCCGCCGGATCCCGACTCGTCCGCCGCGCGCTCGCCCGCGGCCAGCCCGCGGTCGAGGTCGGCTATCACGTCGTCTGCGTCCTCGATGCCGACGGAGAGCCGGAGCATGTTCGGGAAGACGCCGGCCAGTCGCTGTTGGGTCTCGTCGAGTTGCGCGTGGGTAGTCGAGGCCGGGTGGATGACGAGCGTCTTCGCGTCGCCGATGTTCGCGAGGAAGCTCGTCAGGTCCACGGACTCACACAGCGCCTTCGCGGCCTCGTAGCCGCCGTCGACGCCGAACGTGACCATGCCGCCGTCGCCATCGAGGTACTGCTCGGCGTTCCCGCGGCTGTCGTGGTCGTCGAACCCGGGGTACGTCACCCACGCCACCCGGTCGTCGTCGCGGAGGAACTCCGCGACCGCGCGGGCGTTCTCGCAGTGGCGCTCCATCCGGAGCGGGAGCGTGTTGAGCCCCTGGATCGTCTGCCACGCGTCGAAGGGTGACTGCTGACCGCCGGTGGTCCGCACGCCGCGCTGGCGGACGACGTTGGCGAACGCGGCGTCGCCGAACCGCTCGACGAAGTCGACCGGGAACGCCGGCGACTGCCCGTCGAGTTCGTCGTAGTCGGCGTCCGGGTGACCCCACGGGAACTGACCGCCGTCGACGACGACGCCGCCGACGGTCGTCCCGTTACCCGTGATCCACTTGGTCGTCGACTCCCAGACGACGTCCGCGCCGTGCTCGAACGGGCGACAGAGGTACGGGGTGGCGAACGTGTTGTCGACCACGAGCGGCACCGCGTGCTCGTGGGCGACTGCGGCTATCGCCTCGAAGTCGGGAACGACGAGCGAGGGATTCGCCACCGTCTCCACATGGACGAACGCCGTGTCGTCGTCTATCATCTCCTCGTAGGCATCGACGTCGAGGGTGTCGACGAGCCGAGTCTCGATCCCCCGGCGGTTCGCGATGGTCGACAGGTACGACGCGGTGCCGCCGTACATCTCCGAGCTGGCGACGACGTTGTCGCCCGTGCTCGCGAGCACGGTCGTGATCGCGTCGAACGCCGCCATCCCGGAGCCGGTCGCGACGGCTCCGGTGCCGCCGGACAGGTCAGCGAGGCGGTCTTCGAGGACGCGCACGGTCGGGTTCGCGATCCGTGAGTAGACGTTCCCCTCCGCCTGAAGGGCGTACAGATCCGCCGCCGCGTCAGCGTCGTCGAAGACGAACGAGGTCGTCTGATGGATCGGGGTCGCGCGCGACCCGGTCGCCGGATCAGCCTCGGCACCGGCGTGGAGACTCCGGGTGTTGAACCCACGTATCATGTGTGTAGTGCATATATCTAGATGCATCTATAACCGTCAGTTACGGCAACTGTTGCCTCTGCCGGTGGTGTCCGAGCCGCGACCGGTTCGAGCGGGCGCGTCTGGGGCGAAACGAGCGCCGACCGCCCGAGGCGTGAGTTTATCCCTCATCGCGCGCCATCGGACGATAATGGCAGTCGCCGACTCCCCCGTCCCGGATCTGGCCAGTCGCGCGACCGCGTGCGCCGAACGGCTGCGCGCGACGGATCGGGTCCTCCTCGCGTCGCACATCGACGCCGACGGACTCACGAGCGCCGCGGTCGCGTCGACCGCGCTCGCGCGCGCCGGCGTCGACCACGAGGTCGTCTTCGAAAAACAGCTCGACGACGCGGCCATCGAGGGCATCGCTGCAACGGGGTACGACACGGTGCTTTTCACCGACTTCGGCTCCGGACAGCTCGACGCCATCGCCGAGCACGAGGCCGCAGGCCAGTTCACGCCCGTCATCGCCGATCACCACCAGCCGGCCGACGCCGACACGGAACTCCATCTCAACCCGCTCCTCGAAGGGATAAACGGCGCGAGCGAACTGTCCGGGGCCGGCGCGAGCTACGTCCTCGCGCGAGCGCTCGAAGGCCCCGACGGCGACAACCGCGACCTCGCCGCGCTGGCCGTGATCGGCGCGGTCGGCGACATGCAGGACTCGGACGGCGAACTCGTCGGAGCCAACGCGGCCATCGTCCGCGACGGCGTCGACGCCGGAGTGATCGAGACGCGAACGGATCTCGACCTGTACGGGAGACAGACCCGCCCGCTCCCGAAGCTCTTGGAGTACGCCTCCGACGTGACGATCCCCGGGATCTCGAACGACGAGGCCGGGGCGATATCGTTCCTCGCCGACCTCGACGTCGATGCGAAACGCGACGGAGAGTGGCGGCGCTGGGTCGACCTGGACGCCGGAGAGCGCCAGACGCTCGCCTCCGGACTGATGCGCCGCGCCGTCGCCTCCGGAGTTCCCGCCGACCGGATCGAGGCGCTCGTCGGCACCTCCTACACCCTCGTCGACGAGGAGCGCGGCACCGAACTGCGAGACGTGAGCGAGTTCTCCACCCTACTCAACGCCACCGCGCGGTACGACCGGGCGGACGTGGGACTCGCGGTGTGTCTCGGCGACCGCGGCGACGCACTCGCGGAGGCGCGGCGGCTCCTCCGCACCCACCGTCGGAACCTCTCGGAAGGCCTACAGTGGGTAAAAAACGAGGGAGTGGTCCACGAGGCCAACATACAGTGGTTCGACGCGGGCTCGCGGATCCGGGAGACGATCGTCGGCATCGTCGCCGGGATGGCGGTCGGGTCGCCAGCGGTCGATCGCTCGAAGCCCGTGATCGCGTTCGCAGAGGAGAGTGCGGAGGAACTGAAGGTCTCCTCGCGCGGATCGCACGCGCTCGTGCGGCGAGGACTCGACCTCTCTGCGGTGATGCACGAGGCCAGCCGCGCCGTCGGCGGCGACGGCGGCGGCCACGACGTCGCCGCGGGCGCGACGATCCCGATCGGCGAGCGGGACGCCTTTCTCGCGGCGGCCGACAGGCTGGTGGGAGAACAGCTCTCGTGAGCCCAGCGACGCCCGCCGCCGGTGAACGCGCGGGTCACTCGCCGACGGTCCGACGGACCCAGCCGGACGCGCCTGACGGCGACGGGTCCGACTGCTCTCGGGCCTGCGCGGTCCCCGCGCCGTCGACCGCGCGGACGACCACGTCGTGTGTCCCGTCCGGATCGAAGACGTGTCGCCACTGTCGCCAGACGTCCCCGTCGGGGAGGGGATCGGAGAGGACCGCGTCGGTCCACGAGCCGCCGCCGTCAGTCGAGACGTCGACCCGCTCGATCCCGCGCGTCCCGGCGTAGGCGTGGCCGGCGAGTTCGATCCGGCCGTCGGACAGCTCCGTGATCCCCTCGTCCCAGAGCTTGGCGACCGTCTTCACCTCGCCCGTCCCCTCCCAGCCGCGCTCCTCCCAGTAGCCGTCCTCTTCGACGTTCAGCAGCTCGATCTCCGAGAGCCACTTCACGTTCGTCTCGCCCCAGTGGCCGGGGATCAGCACGCGGACCGGGTGGCCGTGTCCGGTGGGAAGCACCTTCCCGTTCATCCCCCACGCGAGGAACCCCTCGGCGAGCACCTCGACCGGGAACTGGACGTAGTAGCCGTCCTCGCCGCGCACCATCGCGCAGTGGCAGTCGCCCGCGGGGTCGACCGACTCGAGAAGCGGCCGGATCGGGGTGCCGGTCCAGACGGCGGTGTCGAGCTTTCGCCCGTTCACCCGTTCGCCGACGCATCGCAGGGAGATCGCTCGGTGTTCGACGGGACGGTCGATCAGGTCGTCGAACGTGACCGTCCGCCCGGGGCCGATCTCGCCGGTGAACGTCAGCGACCACTCGGCCGCGGTGACGTCCGGGTCGAGTTGCGCGATGTCGACGTTGTAGAACTCGCCTATCGGACTCACCATCCCGAGGAGGTCGTCGCTTTCGAGCGTGAGCGAGGCCGATTCGACGTCTCGGATACGGGTCTCGACACCCTCTGATCGCGGGGCGTCGGGGAGCGGCTCGGGTGTCTCTCCCGGCCCGGGACCGGCCTCGAACGCCTCGCGTCCGATGACCGCCGCGACGACGAACGCGAGCGACCCCGAGACCGTGCGGAGCACCCGTCGGCGCGCCGCGTCGACGGGCTGTGTATCGTCACTCGTCGACCCGCCGCTACCGAGCGCGGTTATCACTGCCACGGGAAGTGCAGCCCCGAGTGCCGGACTGAGTGCTCCCGTCATTCCGACGGCGAGCAGCCACGACCCGACACCGGCCGCCGCGACGCCGGCCGAGAGGCGGTCGGTTCTCACCGCGATCCGCTGTCCGACCAGAGACAGCGCACCGAACAGGCCGGCAGCGACGGCGAGCGCCAGCGCGACGTGTAACAGGTGCCCCGAATCGCCGAGCGTCTCGATGGCGACCGTCACGATGGGTCCAGGCGTTCGGTTGACGATCGCTTGGTCAAGCGGGGAAACGACGAACGAGCGCGACCAGCCGGTGGCGAGGTACGAGCCGGCGACCGCGGCCGCGCCGGCCGCGGTCGCGAGGAGGAGGTCACGACCCGTGAGATCGGTGGGCATACGACCCGATAGCGCTGCAACCACTTGAATGCGGATCGGCCGGGCTACCGATTGGGCGGTCTCGACGGGGGAAGAGAATCGAACACGACAGCAACCGAATTCGGGGAGCGAGACGAGTGACGACCGCAGTTGGCGTCGGCTCGTCGGTCAGGCTTCGCCGATATCGCGGAACATCGCCCGGTAGTCGTCGGACGAGAGCGACTCGCCGAGGTCGTCGATATCCGCGTCGATGTCGTCGAGTCGCTCGACCAGTTCGGAGTACGCCTCGTTACCCTCCCGCTGAGCGGCGGGCTTCTGTGAGTTGAGGACTGCGCGCTTGCTGGCGAGCGCGGCGGCCTCTTGAATGAGGTCGTCGTACTCGCTCCGCGTCAGGAGGGTGTCGATCGCCGCTAGCAGCTTCGAGCGACTGACCGGCTTGGTGAGATACAGGTCGAATCCCATGTCGACGATGTCGAAGTCGGGCTCGACCGCGGTGACCATCGCGACGCGGCAGTCGTAGCCGGCGTCGCGGATGTGGTCGAGCACGTCGTCACCGCTCCCGTCCGGAAGCCGGCGATCGAGCAGTACAACGTCGAACGTGGCGTCGACCTGCTCGATCGCGTCCGCGGCCGTTTCAGCGACGGCCACGTCGTATCGCTCTTCGAGGAAGCCGGCGTACAGCGCGGCGATGTCAGGCTCGTCCTCGACGACGAGAACCGAGGGATCGCTCACCGCCGGTCACCACCGAGGTCGACGGAAGACGCTTCACCGGACATACACGAACGGGCGGCGTGTCGAGAAATAAAGCTGTCGCCGTCTGCGCGGCCGGTCGATCGGATCGTCTTTTATATACTCTCGACGCAAATACGGGGACGAATGTCTGAACTCGTCTCCACCGGGGTCGAGGGGCTCGACTCGATCCTCACCGGCGGTATAACGGAGCGATCGACGGTTCTCGTCTCCGGGAACCCCGGTACCGGTAAGAGTATTTTCGGCATCCAGTACCTCCACCACGGGGCCACGGAACACGGCGAACGCGGTGTGTACGTCTCCTTCGAGGAGGACGAATCCGATATCCGCGGTGCTGCGGAGTCCATCGGCCTCGACGGGTTCGGTGACCTCGTCGACGACGGCGACATCGTGATATTGGATAAACGTGAGATGCTGCGCGAGACTGACTTCTCGACGGCGGTCGATCACCTCCTCGACACGGTCGAAGACGGCGAGTTCGACCGGCTCGTGCTCGATTCGCTGTCGATGTTCCAACTCTTTTTCGACGCCGAACAGGAGAAGCGGACGTACCTCCTGAAGTTCTCCGACATCCTCAAAGCGAACGGTCTTACGTCGCTTTTGATCAACGAGCAGGGAGCGGTCTTCCCCGACACGGAGGTCGGGTTGGAGAACTTCCTCACGGACGGGAACATCTACTTCATCCAGACGCCGACCGATTCCGGCGTCAACCGGTACGTCTGGGTCGCGAAGATGCGGAAACAGGACATCGATACCGACATCTTCCCGATGGAGATCGGCGAGGGGGGGATCACGGTCCACGAGCGGGCCGGCGGGTTCTCGATGATGGGACGGTCCGACGAACCGTCGTTTTAATCGGGGGTCCCGTAAGCGAGAAGGAGATCGGCCGGCGAGAGGTCCGAGTCGTCACTGGCCGGACGAGAGGTCCCGCCAGACGTCGTCGAGGCGGTTCTTCACCGCGGAGCGTTCTTCAACTTCGACCGTGAGCCCGTCGCGGAAGTCGACCTCGACTCCGTCGACCTTCCGGCGGTACACCTTCACTCGACGGTGTTCGTCCGAGAGCGGCCGGTCGTGGAGTTCGAGGAGATCCGCCTCCTCGAGTTCGTTGATCCGTCGGTAACACGTCGCGATCGGCACGTCGAGCTCGTCGCTGAGGTCCTGCGCCGACATCGCGTCGCCCGTCGCGGTCAGGATGTCCGTGTTGTACTTGTTACCGAGAACCGTGATCAGGTCGTCTCCCACCATTCACGTTATCGCAGTTGATTTTTTGAGGTTAAAAGGATACCGGTGATGTCGAACGGTCGGGAACGTGTTCCGGCGCCGTCTCCGTGTGCGTGCGCGGAGAATTATGGGTGGCGGCGCTCGTCAGGGTGTTATCGCCCGTGATAGTCGCCACCGTGGGTTTATACGTCGAGTTTACGGACGGAGCGTATGGAGTTCATCGAGGGGTTGTACCTCGTTACGACTACCGTGTTGGCCGGCGCGAGCGCGACGCTCGTGGCCTTCGCGGTCGCGGCGTACCGGTCGTCCGGTCGAACGGCGATGGCGTACCTCGCCGTCGGATTCGGTCTCGTCGTCGTCGCCGCCGTGGGGACGCCGATCGCCGCCTTTCGGACGGGGTTCGCGAACGCGCAGGCGTTGTTGTTGATCACCACGGGGCTGTTTGCAGCCTCGATGGCGCTCGTCGCCGGGAGCCTCGTCGTCTACGAGCCCGGGACGCAGGAACTCGTGATCCCGGAGTCGGAGCTGACGCGGATCCAGGACCGGTAGCCCGACCGGAACTACCGGCGTCGACGACAGACGACACTGACAGGGGTGTTGTCGCATCATGGATGAGACGGGCGTTCACTCGCGTGCCTATACAAAATCGGCCCGAAGCCTGAAATCAGCGACGCCACCCACTGGAACACTGATATCACATCCGATAACCCCGAGGTTCGGTTGGACGCAATATTCACCGATGAATAAGTGATATTAATCCCAAAATCGCACTACTGCAGTTGTTTATCAATGTGGATAATCGGTACAGAGTGTTTAATAGGGAATTCCCACTTCCTTCTGGTAACGCCCGCCGGGCAGGCCGGGGGCCGACGCAACACAACCAATGTTCGAAGCAATCATGGACGAGGAAGAGCGCGGTCAAGTGGGGATCGGAACCCTCATCGTGTTCATCGCGATGGTGCTCGTGGCGGCGATCGCCGCGGGTGTTCTGATCAACACGGCCGGCTTCCTTCAGACGCAGGCTGAGGCAACGGGCGAAGAGAGTACAAGTCAGGTGAGCGACCGGCTGCAGATCGTCAGCACATCAGGAACGGTCAACGGCGACCAGAATATCTCGAATGTCACGTTTATCGTGGCGACCTCACCGGGATCTGGTCCGATCGATCTTAGCCAGACGACCGTAGAGTTTGTCGGGGAGGGTGGTCAAGATCGGTTCGATGTTCAGTCATCAAACATCACAAACATCATCGGTACAAGTGGTGATGTCTTGACTGATAACAGCGACCGCAAAGAGGTCACCTTCGCTATCAGTGATCTTGACTACAACGGTAACGCACTCGGCGAGGATGAGCGGGTCACGGTAACGTTCACTACTTCCTCCGGTGCGTCCACAGTCAAAGAGATTCGGGTCCCGACGACGATTACGAGCGAGGACAGCTCAGTGAGGCTATAATTATGTTCGAAACAATATTAGATGAGGAAGAGCGCGGTCAAGTGGGGATCGGAACCCTCATCGTGTTCATCGCGATGGTGCTCGTGGCGGCGATCGCCGCGGGTGTTCTGATCAACACGGCCGGGTTCCTCCAGTCGCAGGCGGAGGCAACTGGTCAAGAAAGTACCGACCTCGTGTCCGATCGGATCGAAGTCGTGAGTGCGACGGGAATCGTTGGCAGTGCCGCTGATGGTAATCTCAGCCAGATCAACATCGTTGTTACGACCGCACCAGGCGCGGACGATATTGACCTGAACGAAACAGTGATTCAGGCCGTCGGTCCAGAAGGAGAAAACACACTGACGCTGAATTCAGGCGGCAGTGCCGGTGCCGACGAGTTTGGAATCGAGGGAGTCAGTGATTCAAGCAACGCAGTACTCAACAGTGAGAATGATGAGTTCACTCTCATCCTCGATCCAACGACAGATCCGTTCGGATCTGGTAGCTCTACGTTCGGTGAAGGCGACGAGGCAACTCTTGACATCGTGTCACCCGCATCCGCGGTAACTACGGTCGAACTCAACTCGCCTGACCTCTACAATACCGACAACGAAGCGGTCCGGCTCTAACGAGCCTCGCACAGCCCCCTAACCACTTCCTCGGCGGGTCGGCCGCCCGGAACACCTATTTTATCGCGCGATAACGGTTACGTCATGAGTGACCACGACGCACCGCCAGCCGACCCCGACGAACTCGACTTCACCGACGACGAGAGCGTCGTCGAGATCGGGGAGAGCCGGTACGTCGTCGGGACGAACGGCCGGCCCAACGTCGGGCGATCGCAGCCCGCCCGCGCCGCCGAAGACGACTCCGCGTTCAGGCCGGCCGACCCCGAGAATCCGGACGCACGGCGTCCGCCGGGGGGCGGGCAGACGGAGAGCGCGGCCGGCGGCGCTGCGGGCGGGCAACAACAGGGTCCCGGTGGACGGAGGGGACACGCAGAGCAAGGTGGGCAGGCGGGCGGCCATGGGGGACAAGCGGCCGGCGGCCGCGGCGGGCAGGCCGCCGGCGGTCAGCCCACGAGCACGCAGGCACCCGGCGGTCAGCCCGCCGGTGCACAAGCGCCCGAAAGACACGCGGGCGGGAACGCACAACGCGGCGGCGCTCCCACGGTCAACCGACAGGCGGTGAGTCGGTGGCTCGCGAGTTCCTTCGACGACGACGGGTTCACGTACGGGATCGACGCGACCCTCCACGTCGACGGGGAGACGACGCGCCAGCGCATGGTCTCGAACGACGTGACCGCGACGTTCGACGCGCTCGTGAGCTGGTTCGCGTCGAATGCCGGTCCGAACTCGCCGACGCCGGAGGCGCTCGGGCTGCTTCTCGTCGCCGCAGACACGACGGTCGACGTGCCCCCGGTGGCGATAAAGCGGTTCGCGACGAGTCAGGGACTCACGGCGAGTGACTCCATCGGCGACCTCGTGCGTGCGGCAGAGGAGAACGGCGGCTTCAGAATCGAGTGAGCGGTTGATGCCGCCGAATAAGCACGCTCGCTACAACAGGAACAGTAACGCGGCACCGATCAGCGCGAACACGGCGTAGATACCGGCCATGGCCTCGCGTTTCAGCGGACTTCCGAGCGGTTCTGCCGTGAGTCGGCGGACCGGCGGGAGTATCGCGATCCCGCCGAATATCAGGGGGAACGCGCCGATCCGCGGTATCTGTGTGATCGCGACCACGATCGTCCCGTAGCCGAGCACGTAACACCCCCGTCGCCAGAGCTGTTCGCGGTCGGAGAGCGCCTCGGTGGGGGAGAATCCGTCGTCGGAGCCACCGCCGCCCCCACTGCCACCGGTTCCGGCGTCGGCCGCCACCTGTTGTGCCTGTCGCTGCACGTACTCGTCGAGTTCCTCTGCGGCCGCTTCGGTCTGCGGCGCGCCGCACTCGGCGCAGTAGCGGGCCTCGTCATCGATCGACGCCTCACACCGGGGACACGACTTCATCTTCATCTGATTCCGAGTGTGATCGGTCTTAACTCTTCGGACCGCGACGTTCGGTCGATCCCCGTACCGTCACCGAGTTCGAGAGAATCGGGTCCGAACGTTGGATCGTGGGTTTCATATCTGATACCCAGATGGTGTGTACATCGCCGATCGGTTGGCGGCCGATCGAGGAGTGTGCGCGACGACGACGTTCGCCGGTAGTTCTCACCGATGAGAACCGCGGGCGAGCGGTTAAGTGACGGCTCCTCCGTTTTCCGAATAACTATGGCAACGCGCGTGCTCATCGCGGACGATTCGGAGTTCATGCGGAATCTCCTGCGAGAGATCCTCGAAGGGGAGTTCGAGGTCGTCGGCGAGGCGGAAAACGGTGTGGAGGCGGTCAACATGTACGAGGAGCACGGACCGGACCTCGTGATGATGGACATCGTGATGCCCATCCGGGACGGGATCGAGGCGACGACGGAGATCATGGAGGAGAACCCCGAGGCGACCGTGATCATGTGTACGAGCGTCGGTCAGGAGGAGAAGATGAAGGCCGCAATTAAGGCGGGCGCAGAGGGGTACATCACGAAGCCGTTCCAGAAGCCGAACGTGCTCGACGCCATCGGATCGGCAGTATAATGCGCGTCGACGTCCGGGCGCTCGGTGCCTGTAACCGTCTCTCGGAGCAGGGAGCGAAACAGGCCGCCGACGCGCTCTCCGAACTGACCGGAACCGACCTCGCGGTCGAGGTCACCGGCGCGAGCGTCGCCAGCGGCGAGGACCTCGCCGAGGCGTTCGCGGGCCGCGAGTCCATCGGCGTGAGCGTCGGGCTCCGGGGCGGATTAGAGGGCGAGGCGGTGCTCGCGTTCGACGCCGCCAACGTCGACGCCCTCCTGTCGCTTCTGCCCGGCGGCCAGTCGATGGGCCACAGCGCCGTGAGCGAGGTCGGCAACATCGCGCTCGGCGGCTTCCTCGACGGATGGGCCAACTACCTCGGCACGGCGATCGATATGACGCCGCCGCGGTACTTCGAAGCGGACGGTGCCGCGGTCCTTCCCGACGGGGCGCTCGCCGGTGACGGCGTGTTCCTCTTCGAGAGCCGGCTCGATGCGACGACCACGGACTTGGATTTTTCCATCTACATGCTTCCCGACTCCGGGCAGTTTCGCGATCTCATCGTCGGGAAGGCCGCGCCGGCCGCAGCGCCGGGAGCCGAGGCGGCCGGGGGAAGCGACGACGTCAGCGGCCCCGAGGTTCCGTACGAATCGCTGTCGACGTTCGCGTCGCTGGCGAAGCGGGGCTCCGCGAACGCCGCGGACAACATCGCGATGATGACCGGGCTGGAGACGACAGTCGACGTGAGCCGGCTCCGGTTCGTCCCCCTCGCCGACGTGCCGGCCGAAGTCGGCGTCGAGCCGCACGCCGGGACGGTGTTCGAGCTACAGGGCAAACCGAGCGGCTACCTCGCGATCCTCTTCGAGGAGTCGTCCGCGGCGACCATCGCCGAGGCGATGCTCCCGATGGAGCCGGACGAGCCGCTCGGAGACATGGCCGAGAACGCCCTCTGTGAACTCGGCAACGTGATGACGAGCGGCTTCATCGACGGATGGGCGAACGTGCTCGGCACGTCCATCGCGCACTCGCCGCCCGAGTTCGTCCACGACATCGGCTCCTCGACGATCAGCCCGCTTGTCGCGAAGCTGAGTCAGCGACAGGACTACGGGTTCGTGATAGACGCCGCGATCCGGACGGAGGGCGTCGAGGCGCGGTGTGACGTGTACGCGCTCCCTGACGAGCGCGAACTGGCCGACGCGCTCGCACAGCTCTCGGAGCCGTGAGCCACTCGTCGCCGTCTCGCGGCCGGCAGGCCTCTGAGGGCGACGAGACCGGCGTCGACCCCGGGCGGATCAAAGTCGGTGTCGGCGAGTTGGCGGTGGCGACGAACGGCGAAACGCTCACGACGAGCGGGCTCGGATCGTGCGTCGCCGTCGGGCTCGTCGACCGGGACGCCGGGGTGCACGGGCTGTTACACGCGATGTTGCCGAGCGAAGACGACGCCCGCTCTGCGACCGCCCGGCCGGCGAAGTACGTCGACGCGGGTATCGCGACGCTGATCGAGCAGCTCCGTCGGTCGGGAGCGTCCGCCGCCCGGCTCGAAGCGCGCATCGCCGGGGGCGCAGAGATGTTAGACCTCACCGACGCAGTGGGGCCGCGGAACGTCGAACGAGCCGAGGAGTCGCTCGCGGCGGCCGACGTGCCGATCGTCGCGAGCGACGTTGGCGACGGTGTCGGGCGGACGGTACAGCTCCGGGCCGACGGCGGACTCGTGGTCCGGGCGGCCGACGGATTCGAACGGACGCTTTGAGCCGGTCTCGAACGAACGCTCCGAGCCGTCCACGCGCCGTCTTCTCACTGTTGATATTTTGAGAGGTGCATTAAAGTGTGTTCTGCGGGTTGATGCTGGTAATGGGCCTCGAACTACCGGTGTGGGGAGCTCCGACGGCTGCATGGATAGTCGCCACGCTGGGGCTCGTCGGTGCGAGCGTCCTCGATCGGTTCCTCGACGACGATGACGGATCCGACGACGATTCGGGAGGCATGGGCGGCGACGACGACCCCTTCGGCGGTGGAGGGATGGGTGGCGGTGGCGGGATGGGTGGCGGTGGCGGTGGCGGCGACATGGGCGGCGGTGACGGCTTCGACGATTTCGACGGCATGGACGAGTGGGACGACGGCTTCGACGACGGGGGCGGTGGGGGCGGCGGGTCCAACACCGACGAGCTGGAAAAACGGCTCGATGACCTCGAAAACGAGGTCGCCTCGCTGTCGTCGACGGTCTCGACGGTCAGGTCGGAGAACGAGGAGATATCCGCTGCGGTCGACGACATCGAAGAAGACGTTCGGAACCTGCTGGACATCTACGAGATGGTCACCCGCGGCATCAACCCGTTCGTCGACGATTCGAGCGGGTTCGACAGCGTCAGCGGCGGCGGCGAGGGATCCTTCGGCCTCTTCGATGAAGATGAGGAGGACGGCGAGGACGACGACCTCGACGAGGACGTCGCGAGCGCGGACGCGGACGGGTTCTTCGACGATGACCTCCTCGACGACGAGTTCGATGAAGAGGGAGACGAGGACGAAGACGAGGACGACGCGTTCGGGGAAATAGAGGCGGACGAACAGACGGACGACGGCGATACCGCCACCGCGTCCGAGACTGCGACGGCGGACGACGGAGACGACATGAACGACGATGGAAAGAGCTTCAGCGAGCTGAAAGAGGAGTACGACGCCGGGGAGGCCGACTGGGCTGACGAGGGAGACGACGGCCCCGGCGACGAAACGGACCCGTTCGACGAGCCGGGCGAGAGCGCGGACGACGAGGTCGATCCGTTCGACGAGCCGGAAGACGACGCGCTCGACGACGCCAGCGACGGTTTCGACGAGCCGGAAGACGACTTCGAGGTCGGAGACGGATTCGACGAAGAGGCGTCCGACGCGGACCCCTTCGCCGACGAGGCCGTCGAGCCGGAGCCAGACCCGGATCCAGAGCCGGAACCCGAGCCCGCGCCCGAGCCGAGCAGTCACGCAGAGCCCGAGCCCGACCGTTCGCGCGGCCCCCGCCCCGGCGGGGATCCGGCAGAGGCGAGCGGGGACGGCTTCGAGTACGTCGGCACGGACGACCTCTCCGGCGGGCGCGGAAAGCCGTACCTCACGGAGCTGCCCGGCGATTACGTCGGCGATCTCCTCGTGATGGAGTGGCTGGAGTTCCTGGTCTCCGAGAGCGACGTCACCGACGCGGTTCGCGCCATAAACTACTACGAGCGGATCGAGTGGGTCGGACCGGAGGCGGCCGCGCGGCTCCGCGACTTCCTCTCCGGGTTCGGGACGATCGACCGAAACGTCGTCGACCGCCCCGGCACGGACCGACTGGTCCGCGAACACCACACGCGGAGTCTCCGGTACGTGACCCAACTTAACGGGACGAGCGGCCACCTGATGCTTTTGGACCGGTGGGACGACCTCGCCGGGGGGTCGCTCGTGGGAGGACGCGCACCGTCGATAAACGGACAGGGCGGACGGCGACGGCCCCGGGACCGGCCCGACGGTCGCGAGAGCGACCGGCGCGGCGGCCGCCGACGCGATGAGGCCAGCCGACGCGAGAAAAACGGCCGGCGTGCAAACGGACACGATCCGGATGCCGACGCGCGGGCCGACCGATCTGACCGTCGAGACGGCGAGCACCGCGAGGACCGCGCCGACCGACCGACCGGGAGCGACCGGAACGGAGGGTCACCGAGACCGATGAACGACCCGAACCCGCATTCCGACCGGGCCGATCCGGCCGACGGAGGGTGGGGAGATGGGCGTTAGCGTCTCCGCCTCGACGGCCATCATCGTCGCGGGGCTGTTCTTCGCGTTCACGACGTTTTACCCCGTGGCCGCGAACGGCCTCGACCGCGTCACCGACGCCCAACACGGGATGCACGAGCGCGCCTTACAACAGCAGAACACCGAGTTCGCGGTGACGAACGCGACGTTCGATACCGGCACCAACACGCTCACCGTGACCGCCACCAACGACGGCGCGGTCGGCCTCGTCGCCGGCGACGCGACGCTCGTCGTCGGGAACGAGTACGTCGACGTTGGCGGATCGGCTGCGGACACGACCGTCGACGGCGACGCGGATACCGAACTCTGGCTCGGCGGTGAGGAACTGGTCATCGACGTCTCCGGGAGCGACCTCTCGACCAGTATCGTCGGCGGGGAAACGCGCGTCGTGCTCGTGGTCGAATCCGGCGTCCGCGACGCCGCCACCGTGACGGAGGTGAGCTAGATGGCGAGCGTTCCCGTTTCACACCTGATCCTGTTCATCGCGAGCCTCGTGATCGCCGCGGGCGTCGTGGGGACGATCACGACCGGCGTCGACCGCGTGAGCGCCGCCGTCGACGACGCCGGGTTAGACGCGACCGAGACGCTCCGCACGGACGTCACGATCATCTCCGACCCGAGCGGAGGTGTGTACGACGCGAGCAACGACACCGTCACGCTCCTGATAAAGAACACCGGCACCTACCGGCTCGCGCCCGACGGCTCCGGGCTCGACGTGCTCTTTGACGGATCGTACGTCAGACCGGACGCGACGACGGGGGAACTCGTCTCCGCCGGCAACGGCGCGGCGTGGAGCCGCGGCGACGTGCTCCGACTCACGATCGACGTCGGGGCCCTCAGTTCCGGCACCGACCACCGCGTGTACCTGACGGTCAACGGCGACGAGGAACTGTTCCAGTTCCGGGTGGGTGCGTAAATGCCCCGCACTGACAACCTCCTCTCGATCGGGCTCGGCGAGCGCGACCGGCTCAACAAGGAGCTCGGCGGAGGGATCCCCCGCGGGAGTATCGTCCTCATGGAGGGCGACTACGGAGCCGGGAAAAGCGCCATCTCCCAGCGGTTTGCCTACGGGCTCGTCGAAGAGGGCGCGTCGGTCACGCTGATGTCGACCGAACTCACCGTCCGGGGATTCATCGACCAGATGCACTCGCTGGAGTACGACATGGTGAAGCCGCTCTTGAACGAGGAGCTGCTCTTTTTACACGCCGACTTCGACTCCGGCGGCGCGTTCTCCGACGGCGACGGCGAACGCAAGGAGCTACTCAAGCGGCTGATGAACGCGGAGGCGATGTGGAACTCTGACGTCGTCTTCTTGGACACGTTCGACGCCATCTTCCGGAACGATCCCACCTTCGAGGCGCTGGTCCGGAAGAACGAGGAGCGGCAGGCGGCCCTCGAGATCATCTCCTTTTTCAGGGAGATAATCTCACAGGGGAAAGTGGTCGTGTTGACCGTGGACCCTTCCGCCGTCGACGACGAGGCCATCGGTCCGTTCCGCTCCATCGCGGACGTCTTCTTGGAACTGGAGATGATCGAGGTCGGCAACGACATCCGGCGACAGATAAACGTAAAGCGGTTCGCCGGGATGGGCGAACAAGTCGGGGATACGATCGGGTTCTCGGTTCGATCCGGGACCGGAATCGTCATCGAGAGTCGCAGCGTCGCGTAGCCACCACCCTACCCGAAAGATATCATGACCGAACACGGCACCGCGAAACCGTCCGAAGAACTCCGGAAAGCAGCCATGCGACGGCCGCATCTCCGGGAGCACCTCCGAGAGTTCAAACAGATAACCGGCGAGTTCCCGCAGTTCATCGAGGAGCCGAAATCGGAGTACGAGTCGAACAGACCGAACGTCATCTACCCGGTCGGCGGCCCCATCTACAGCCACATCTACGGCGACCTCGGACAGGACACCAAATACTACGCCATCGAGCCGGAGGTGTCCGGGCCGCAGGCTGAGATCCTCAACGAGGTGAAAAATCGGCTGCTCTCCGTGAGCGGCCAACACAGCGCGCCCGACTCCGAAGCCGAGTACGACGACCTCATAGAGGAGCTGTTAGAACAGGTGACCCACGTCGACGACCACACGACCGGCTGGCGGCGGGGGCTCTCGAAGGTGCGGAACATGGGGAAACTCTCCGTCACCGAGGAAACCTACGAGAACATCCGCTACCGACTCAACCGCGACATCGTCGGTCTCGGACCCTTAGAGCCGGTGATGCGCGACCCGGCGAACGAGGACATTCACGTCATCGGCCCCAAGGAGTGTCACGTCGATCACGGTACGTTCGGCATGCTTGAGACGACGGTCGACTTCGGGACGCCGAAGGAGTTCGACAACTGGCTCCGCAACATGGGCGAACGGATCGGCGACCCCTTGTCCGACTCCGACCCCATCGTCGACTCCACGCTGCCGGACGGCTCGCGTATCAACATCATCTACTCCGACGACGTCTCCTTGAAGGGGTCCTCGCTCACGATCCGACAGGGCGAGGAGGTGCCGCTGTCGATCAACCAGATTACCAACTGGGGGACGCTGTCGCCCGAACTCGCGGCGTACCTCTGGCTGTGCTTGGAGAACGAACAGACGGTGTTCGTCGTCGGAGAGACGGCATCAGGGAAGACGACGACACTGAACGCCATACTCTCGTACATCCCGGACGACTCCAAGATCTACACGGCAGAGGACACGGCTGAGGTCATCCCGCCACACAGCACATGGCAGCAGCTGCTGACACGCGAGGGAGGCGGCGAGGGCAGCTCGGACGTGGACATGTTCGATCTCGTCGCCGCCGCGCTGCGGTCGCGCCCCGACTACATCATCGTGGGCGAGGTCCGCGGTGCCGAGGGGCGCATGGCGTTCCAGGCTGCCCAGACGGGTCACCCGGTCATGCTGACGTTCCACGCGTCAGACATCGTCTCGATGATCCAGCGGTTCACCTCCGAGCCGATCAACGTCCCGGAGACGTTCATGGACAACGCCGACGTGGCGCTGTTCCAGAACCGGGTGAAACAGGGCGACCAGGTGTTGCGTCGGGTGACGAGCGTTCAGGAGATCGAGGGGTACTCGAAGGAGATGGAGGGTGTCGTCACCCGCGAGGTGTTCAGCTGGGACCCCGTGGAAGACGAGATCGTCTTCCAAGGGATGAACAACTCCTACGTGTTAGAAGAGCAGATCGCGACGCTGCTCGGCTACGCGGACACCCGCGACATCTACGACGACCTCGAGTTCCGCGCGGAGCTGATAAACCGGATGATACAGGAGGGTATCTTGGGATACCACGAGGTCAACGACGCGATCAACTCCTTCCAGCGCGACGGCGTCGAGGGACTTCCCTTCGATATGCACCGGAACGTCAGGTGACTTCGAGATGAACGGGGGCGGCGAGTACCACGGCGGAACGCGGGGTCACCACAGCCGATGGCGGTAAAACAGGTCGGCAACGGGCTCGCGACTGCGGCCGATCTGACCTCAGAGGTCCTCGAGTCGTACGAGAAGCTCGACATCTCGAAGGGACAGTACGTCGGCTTCGTGCTGCTCCCGGCGGTGCTCGTGTTCCTCGCGACCGTCGTCGGTATGGTCGTCCTGCCGCTGCCGCTCGCAGCCCGCGTTCCGATCCCGATGTTCGGCGCACTCATACTAGTCGCGGCGATCATCTACCCGAAGATCTACCTCAGCAGCTTAGAGACGAAGATCGACAACCAACTGCACCTCGTGATGACGCACATGACGGTGTTGTCGACGACGAACATCGACCGGATGGAGGTGTTCCGGACGCTGGCGCGCGAAGAGGAGTACGGGGTCGCAGCAGAGGAGATCGGACGCGTCGTCCACCTCGTCGACACGTGGAACCAGAGCCTCGACGACGCGTGTCGCCGGCGCGCAGAGGAGGTTCCCTCGGACGCGATGGCCGACTTCTTCGACCGGCTCGGGTACACGATGGGTGCGGGACAGTCGTTAGAGGAGTTCCTCGTCTCCGAACAGGACGTCATGCTCGCGAAGTACGAGACGCTGTATGAGTCGTCACTCGCGAACCTGGAGGTGATGAAAGACCTGTACATGTCGATGATCCTGTCGATGACGTTCGCGTTGGTCTTCGCCATCGTGCTCCCGATATTGACCGGCAACGATCCGACCGCGACGGTGGCCGCGGTCATCGTGCTCTTCGTCTTCGTCCAGCTCGGCTTCTACGCGATGATCCGGACGACCTCGCCGTACGATCCGATCTGGTTCCATCCCGACGAGCGCGCCCCGGGCGACCTGAAGCTGTGGGCGTCACTCGGGATCGGCGGGGGGCTCTCCTTTATGATCATCGGGATCACGGCCGCCGGGATGTTCGGCTACGGTCCGGGGCTTCCCGGGCTTCTCTTTTTCATCGACGACGTGCGGCTGCCCCTGTACCTCGCCGTGCCCATTTCGCCGCTCATCATCACCGGCGTCGTGCTGCGGAACGCGGAGCAGGCGATCACCGCCCGCGATGGGGAGTTCCCCTCGTTCGTCCGCGCGCTCGGCGCGACAGAAAGCGCGAAGCAGTCCACGACGACGGACGTGCTGACCACGCTGCGCGAGAAGAACTTCGGCGACCTCTCGCCGGCCATCGAGCGGCTCTACAGGCGGCTCAACATGCGTATCAGTACCGAGGGCGCGTGGCGAGAATTCACGTTCGACACGCGGTCGTATCTCATCCAGAAGTTCTCGGAGATGTACCTCGTCGGCCGACAGATGGGCGGGGACCCGAAGATGCTCGGCGAGCTGATCTCGAAGAACATGAACACCGTGAATCAGCTTCGCGAGCAGCGCCGGCAGGCGGCACTGACGTTCATCGGGCTGTTGTACGGGATCACGGCCGCCGCGACGTTCGCCTTCTTCATCGGGCTGGAGATCGTCGCGATCTTAGCGGAGCTGACCGCAGACTTCGGGCTCGAACAGATGGACATCGGACAGATCGTCTACCCCGGAGCGTACGACATCCCGCTCATCGAGTACCTGCTCCTCACCGTCGTGCTGTTTAACGCCGCGCTCTCCTCGCAGATGATCCGGCGGATAGACGGCGGCAACCCCGCGAACGGGTACATCCACTTCGTGCTCCTAACGTGGCTCGGCGCGGTGACCGCGATCGCGACCCGAACGCTCGTCAACGCAATCTTGTCCATCTGATCGCCGTCCTCGCGATCCGATCGTCGTCCTCGCGATCCGATCGTCGTCCTCGCGATCCGATCGTCGTCGACGGATTCCCCTCCGGCAAGCTTTAACGCCGCGAACGGTAACTCACGGGCATGGACTGGCAGACCGACTGGGGACTCCGTGGGCGGATGGCGTTCACGATGTTCCTGCTTTTCGCCCTCTACGTCGTATTTGTGGGTGTTCTGAGCCTGTACTTTCAGAACTTCCTCTTCCCGCTGGTTATGCTCGGCGGGTTCTCGATCGCCCAGTACTTCTTCAGCGACAAACTCGCCCTGCGGAGCATGGGCGCGCGGGAGGTGAGCGCCGACGAGTACCCCGACCTCCACCGTCGGATCGAGCGCCTGAGCCAGCAGGCGGACCTTCCGAAGCCGACGGTCGCGGTCGCCGATACGCAGGTGCCGAACGCGTTCGCGACCGGCCGCAACAAAAAGAACGCGACGGTCGCCGTGACCACGGGCCTGTTGCGATCGCTTGACGAGGACGAGCTCGACGGGGTGCTCGCCCACGAGCTCGCGCACGTGAAGAACCGGGACGTGATGGTGATGACCATCGCCTCGTTCCTCTCGACTATCGCCTTCTTCATCGTGCGGTGGGGGTGGCTGTTCAGCGGCGACAACCGGCAGGGCGCGCCCGTGATCGTCGCGATCCTCGTGTCGATCCTCGTCTGGATCGTCTCGTTCCTTTTGATCCGCGCGCTCTCGCGGTACCGCGAGTACTCCGCGGACCGAGGCGCGGCGCTGATCACGGGTAAGCCCGGGGCGCTCGCCTCGGCGCTGATGACGATCGACGGCCGGATGGACCGGGTCCCCAAAGAGGACCTCCGCGAGGAAGCCGAGATGAACGCGTTCTTCATCATCCCGATCAAGGCCGGGTTCGTCGGCAAGATCGCCTCGACGCACCCCTCGACCGAGAACCGAGTCGAGCGGCTCCGCGAGCTGGAACGCGAGATGGAGACGGCGTAGTCGTCAGCGGTCGTCCTCTCACCGCCCGCTTCCGACGGTTTAAATCGCAATGGAACCCACGCTTCTGTAATGCAACCGAGTTCGCTCTCCGGGCTCCCCGCGGGCGTCGGCGAGGCGCTCGAAGCGGAGGGCGTCGCCGAGCTGTACCCGCCGCAACGGGCGAGCGTCGAGGCCGGCGTCGTCGACGGGGAGAGCCTCGTCGCCGCGGTGCCCACGGCCTCCGGAAAGACGCTCATCGCCGAACTGGCCATGCTCTCCGCGGTCGAACGCGGCGGTAAGGCGCTGTACATCGTCCCGCTGCGCGCGCTGGCCAGCGAGAAGAAAGCGGAGTTCGAGCGCTGGGATGACCACGGGATCACGGTCGGCGTCTCCACCGGGAACTACGAGTCCGACGGCGAGTGGCTCGCGACCCGCGACATCATCGTCGCTACCTCGGAAAAGGTCGACTCGCTCATCCGCAACGGCGCGCCGTGGATCGACGACCTCACCTGCGTCGTGAGCGACGAGGTCCACCTCGTCGACGACTCCCACCGCGGTCCGACGCTCGAAGTGACGCTCGCGAAGCTTCGCAAGGTGAACCCCGACCTGCAGACGGTCGCGCTCTCGGCCACGGTCGGCAACGCCGACGTGATCGCCGAGTGGCTCGACGCCGAACTCGTCGAGTCCGACTGGCGGCCGATCGACCTCCGGATCGGCGTCCACTACGGCAACGCCATCGACTTCGACGACGGGAGCAAACGCGAGGTGCCCGTCGACCGCGGCGAAGACCAGACGGCGCGGCTCGTCGCCGACGCCTTGGACACCGAAGAAGACGGACAGGGCGGCTCGTCGCTCGTCTTCGTCAACTCTCGGCGCAACGCCGAGTCGTCGGCTCGGCGGCTCGCCGACGTGACCGCGTCGCGGCTCACCGACGGCGAGCGCGGCCGGCTCCGCGACCTCGCCGAGGAGATACGCGGCGTCTCCGACACAGACACCGCGTCGGATCTCGCGGACGCCGTCGAGCAAGGATCGGCGTTCCATCACGCCGGCCTCGCGAGCGAGCACCGGAGCCTCGTTGAGGACGCGTTCCGCGACCGGCTGATCAAGTGCATCTCCGCGACGCCGACGCTGGCCGCCGGCGTCAACACGCCTGCCCGTCGAGTGATCGTCCGCGACTGGCGGCGCTACGACGGAGAGTTCGGCGGGATGAAGCCCCTCGACGTGCTTGAAATTCACCAGATGTGCGGGCGCGCGGGGCGGCCCGGGCTCGACCCGTACGGCGAGGCGGTGCTGCTCGCGAGCGACGCCGACACCAAAGACGAGCTGTTCGAGCGGTACGTCTGGGCCGACCCCGAACCGGTCCGCTCGAAGCTCGCGGCCGAGCCCGCACTCCGGACGCACGTGCTCGCCACCGTCGCCTCCGGCTTCGCCTCCACGCGCGACGGCCTCCTCGCGTTCCTCGATAACACCCTGTATGCGACACAGACGGACGACGACGGCCGACTCGCCGCAGTCACAGACACCGTCCTCGACTACCTGGCGGTCAACGACTTCCTCGACCGCGGCCGCGGGGACGGAACGGAGAGTCTCACCGCGACCGGTATCGGCCACACCGTCTCGCGGCTCTACCTCGACCCGATGAGCGCCGCGGAGATGATAGACGGACTCCGAGCGGCCGGAGAGGCGAACGGGGACGGCGACACGGGCGAGTTCGTCCGAGACGCGGGCGACGACCGCGGATTCGGCACCTACGGGCGAGCAGATGAGGGCGAGCCGAGCGAGGATGCGCCGAGCGAGGATGCGCCCGTCGACGGGAGGACTGACGAACCCGGCGACGACGAGACCGATGACGTCGCGGGACCGCCGCCGAACGTGACGCCGCTCGGGCTCTACCACCTCGTCAGCCGCACGCCGGACATGTACGAACTCTACCTGAAATCGGGGGACAGAGAGGAGTACACGGAGATGTGCTACGAACGGGAGAGCGAGTTCCTCGGCGACGTTCCCTCCGAGTACGAGGACGTGCGGTTCGAAGACTGGCTCGCGTCGCTGAAGACGGCTCGGCTGCTCGAAGACTGGGCCACGGAGGTCGACGAGGACCGGATCGCAGAGCGGTACGGCGTGGGACCGGGGGACATTCGCGGAAAGGTCGAGACCGCAGAGTGGCTTCTCCGGGCCGCAGAGACCCTCGCCGGTGATATTGCGGACGTCGACGGCGACGTCGTCGTCGCGGTCCGCGAGGCCAGAAAGCGGATCGAGTACGGCGTTCGCGAGGAGCTGCTCGATCTCGCCGGCGTTCGAAACGTCGGACGGAAGCGCGCTCGGCGGCTGTACGAGGCGGGCGTCGAGAGCCGCGCCGACCTCCGCGAGGCCGACAAGGCCGTCGTCCTCGGCGCGCTTCGGGGGCGCGAGCGGACCGCAGAGCGGATCCTCGAACACGCCGGCCGCGAGGATCCGTCGATGGACGACGTCCGCCCCGACAGCTCGGCGTCCGCGGCGGCGACGGCCGGCTCCGCGAGCGACGACGACGGTGAGGGACAGGCGAGCTTGGGTGATTTCCGATGACGAGCGACCGCGTCGGTGCGGCAGGGGACCGGACCGCGCCCGTCCGGGATGACGGCGAAACGGCCGCTGTCGATCCACCCGTTCCTCCGCATCGGATCCGGTACGGCTCCGCGCGCATCCGCGATCTCGACGCGTTTCTCGGCGAGCTCGCCGCGATCTCGAGTGAGACGGGAGCGGTCGTGCAGGCGTTCGACGCCGACCTCATCGTCTCCGAGGCGCACCTGCGGGAGGCGACCCGTCTCGCAGCCCGCGCGATCGCTCGCGGCGAGGCGGTCGCCCGCGACCCGGGCGTGGAGATACTCCTGTACGCGGCCGGTCGGCGTCAGATCGATCGGGCGCTCCGGCTCGGCGTCGCGGAAGGCGAAAGCCGCGTCGTCGTCCTGTTCGCGGATTTCGGTGCGGTGTCGGGCGCGGATCGGCCGTCGGCCGACGTCGGCGCGGCCGTCACGGCGGTGGAAGAACGCACGTCGTTCGTCCCGGCCGACGACCGCGGATCGGCGCGCAGGTTCGACGGAGACCGCGTGCGTGAGGCGTTCGATATCGGCGATCGCGAACTCGACGCGGTCGACGGTGACATCGCCGACGTCGTCCGGGAGCGCGTCGCGCTGCTCGACGTAGAGAAGTGAATCGGTGTTGAGACCCCTTATTTTCGAGTGGAAACCGCACTACGTGACGGGTGTATTGTTCCAGTCGAAATCTCAGTGGGCGCCAGACCGCGGGCCGCCGTTGGCGGTGCGTCGATCGACATCTCGGACGGGGACCGCGAGAATAGTCCATCCTGGATTCGAACCAGGGTCGTTGCCCCCAGAAGGCAACAGGATTGGCCACTACCCCAATGGACTGTGCACTCATCCGTAGCCAACGGGTGTTTGTAAGCGTTGCGCGTTGGGGGCGCTCTGCGAGTCGTTCACAGCGTCCGATCCGGCAGCGCCGCGTGTTCGACGTGCCGCGGGAGATGGGACGGCCTCGGTCGCGAGGGCGGGCAGACCGGCATCTCGGACGCGTATTCGATCGACGAACGTGAACAGATCGATGCGTTTTAGCGGACACAATCGCCACGAAGTTGTATGTACGTCGGACGATTCGTCGTCGTCGCTCCCGGAATCGGAGCGTATCGGGTCTCCTCTCGGTCGTTTCCGAACCGCCGCGTGATCGACCGCGACGGGACTCTCACCGTCGGCCCCACGCCGGACGCGCCCGAGACGGACAACCCGTACGTCTCGTATAACTGCGCGCGAGCGGTCCGCGCGCCGACCGGCGACGCGCTCGCCGTCGTCGGCAACGGCTCGCACGTCGACCCGATCGCGGAGAAACTGGAACGGGGATATCCGGCTCGCGACGCGCTCGCGGCCGCGCTGCTCGCGCTCGACTTCGAGAAAGACGACTACGACACCCCGCGGATCGCGGGCGTCGTCGAGGACGACACCGCGACGATCGGGACCGTTCGACGGGACGCGTTGCTCGTCGAATCGGTCGACGAACCGACGATCGTCGCGACCTACGAGACCGACAGTCCGGAGCCGTACCCGCTTGCGGCCGCGGACGCGACGGAGGCGGCAACAGACGTTCTCGACGCCGACTTCGAACACCCAGTGTGTGCGGCCGGGGCGACCGTCGACGCCGACGGCGTCACGCTCGCGTTCGACAACGACACGTCGTAGCCCGTCAGCGGAGCCGCGGCTGGCGTCGAGACACGGGTTATGCGGGTCCGTCAGTGTCAGTGTCGGCGTCGGGGTCGAACCCGTCGATCGCGGCGTGAACGCCCTCGACCCACTCGTCGAGGGCGTCGTGAAGTCTGGTCTTCGCTTCTGCGATCGGGATCGCGGTGTACTGGTAGACGTATCCGCCGGAGTCGAGGAGTCGCCGACGGCGCTCGACGAGTCCCTTCTCTCGCAGGGTTGAGAGCGACCGGTTCACGTTCGACCGGTCCCGATCGAGCGTCGCCGCGAGTTCGGCGACCGTGCTTCCCGGATAATCGAGCAACACGAGATACGTGCGGCTCTCGTGGTCTCGAACGCCGAACACACAGGAGAGCACATGTTCGAACGAGGGGGACACGTTGCCGACGAGGTCCTCGATATCGGGATCGCTCATGGGCGTCGTTCGACCCCGTTTGGGTTAAACCTCGGTGTCACGCCGGACCGGTCACGGCGGGGTCACTCTGCGGCCGCGTATCCCATCCGATCGAGACAGCCGCGCATCTCGGATTCGTCCGCGTGACGGTGGAGGTTCGTCGGCGTGTCACAGTGGTACGTCTCCCCGTCGTAGCGCAACACGACCTCGTGTGAGCCGCCGGCGACTTCGACGTCGACGAGGATCCGCCGTCCGTCGTTGAGCGCGTCTATCAGCTCGTCGGCCGACAGTTCACCCGCGGCGACCCGAAGCAGTTCAGTCATGGACGCAGTTCGGGGGCCGGAAAGTAAATCCGTTCGATGCGTTGGTCACGTCATCGTCGAGTCGGGACCACCTTCGGTTTCGGGCGGTTCGACGCCTTCGGCCGCGGCGACGTCCTCCGTGCGCTTCTCCGCTTCGACGTGCCAGCGGTCGATCTCCGACTCGTACTCGGCGAGGATGTCGCTCACCTCGGCTTTGAGCTCGTCGTCGTTGATGTTCACCTCGAAGACGAACGTCTCGCCGGCCTCACCGCGACCGACCTCCTGAATGTTCGCGCTGACGAGTTCGTTGTCGAAGTAGTACGGTGCCATCTGAGTCATCACCTTCCGGTAGACCGTGTCTTCGACCTTCCGGAGCGCCTTGCGACTCGCGGAGTCGGCCGCGCGGGCGACGTGTCCGATCGACTCGCCCCACCGCTCGACGGCGCTTTCGGTGTCGTTTTCGCCGACCTTCTCGTAGGACTCTGTGAGTTTCTCTCCGGCCGTCTGTAAGTCCTCTCCCGGCGACTTTCCGGCCCGCTCGCCTTCGCCCTCGCTGACGGACGCCTGTTCTGCGGTCTTTTCGGATACGTCTTCGTCGATACGCTCGTGAGACTTCGGCCGCCAGTCGTCGAAGTCGTGGTACGCGTCACCGCCGACGCCGGCCTCGCGGAGCGCGAGCGCGATCCGCTCGCCGTGTTCGACGACGTCGCCCCAGTCCCCGCGGATCTTGAACCCGGAGATGCTCTCTTCCATCGCGTTGGCCTCGCTAGGAATCGGACCGGTATAAGTCTCTCACCTGACGGGTCTACTTCCCGTACGCGAGGCGTCGCCCGAGCGCATCGATCCGATCTTTGAGATCGCTGAGGAATCCCGCCGGCGACACGCGGCGGATCGAAGACTCGTCGACCTCGATCCGATCCGCGCCGAACGGGTCGCGCTCCGCGCGCTCCTCGTCGCTCTGATCGTCGCTCACCGCGCCGACGACCGTGGACATCGAGCACCGACCGCACGCCTCGGTTCGAATCTCTTGGTCGGACATAGCTTCTCTGCCGTAGTGATCGCCTCCACGGAGTTAAAACCCGTCGCCGACCACCCTTCTGCCGAGTGACGCCGGGGGTTCGACCTATCGCCGTGGCCCGACGCCCTTTTTACTACTCCGTGGAACTGGTTCGCATGGGATATCGAGTCGTCGACGCGAACGCAGTCGATCCAGCACCCGACCGACCCTCCGAGTGCCGAAAGCTCTCGGAGCCGGGCGGGCTCGAACACGCCGCTATCAATCGCTTCCGCGCCGAGCCCGGCGAGCAGCTACCGCTCGCGTACCACTACCACGAGACCCAACAAGAGGCGTTCTACGTGTTGTCGGGGACGCTCGCCGTCGAGACGCCCGACGGAACCTACGACGTCGAGACGGACGACCTGTTCGTCGTCGATCCCGAGAGTCCGCAGCGAGCGTACAACCCCGACGACGCCGACGGTCCCGTAACGGTGCTCGCGATCGGTGCCCCGCCGGCCGCGGACGACGCGGTCGCGTACGACCCGGCGGATGAGTGAACGCGCCGACGGCGGCGATGCGACTGACGGGCGAACGGGCGGCAGCCGCGACACCGATCGTCCCGACCCCGATACGCTCCCGTCGGAGATTCGCGAGAGCGTCCCCGACTACGACGACGAGTACCTCGACCGCGTCTCCGACCGGCTCATGTACAGCTACGACCTGGAGGCCGACGTCGTCGAGCGGGGCGAGCGGTTCGAGCTGTACGCGCGGATGCGGCTACGCAGTCAAAAGCAGTTCCTCCACCCGGCGTTGAGCTACGCGGACCACGACATGATGGAGCACGTGTTCGCGCGCCGGGTCGGCGTTCCCACCGTCGCCGACGTCGAGCGGCTCGTCGAGTTCGCCCACGGGGTCGCGGACGACCGCGTCGAGGGCGACGAGCAGCACTACGGCACCGACATCACCGTCGTGCTCGTTGCGGACCGAATCCCCGACACCGTCGCCGACTTCGTCGAGGGGTTCCGCGACCGGACGCTGTTGAAACTCGGCTACTACGGCCATTACGAGGTGAACCTCGTCGTCGTCGCGCCGGACCACGAGCACCTCGTCGCAAGCGAGGTCGCAGACGTCGCCGGCGCGTTTCGGCTGTGGGAGCCGGTCGAGGAGCCCGAGGAGGGGTTCTTCTCGCGGTTCGCGAAGCGATTCTGGCGGTAGAAAGCGACCGGACGGACGTCTCGGCGGCGGCACCGCTCGAAAGATGAACCGCGTGGAGGAAGAAAGCAGGGGACCCGATCGGTCCGCACCGCGACTACGTCAGTCGTCGCTCGGTTCGGCCGCGGGCGCGTCACCGCCCCCGCGGACCGACCGAATGTTGCCGAGGCCGATCTTCACGAGCGACAGCGCGAGCCCGATCAGCACGAACGCGAGGATCATCTGCGTCGCAGACGAGATCTGCGCGCCGACGGTCTCCGCGCCGCCGCCGATCAGGTTCGTATAGAGGTTCTGGTAGATCGCCAGCCATGTGAGGCCGAGCACGGTGATAGCCACCATCACCGCCATCGGGACGCCCGTAGAGATCAGTTGCTTGGACTCGTCCCAGTTGGCGAGCCAGACGGTGGCCGTCAACAGGGCGAGCGCCGCGAGCAACTGGTTCGCACCGCCGAACAGCGCCCACAGCGTCGCCCACTCGCCGGAGATGACGAGCAGGTAGCCGATGCCGATCTGGAAGAGCGGGTTGGTGTACCGACCGCGGGCGATCGAGCCGAGGTTCGGTGAAAGCCCGCTTACGGTCATCCCGTCGTCCATGCCAACGATCTCCTCCATCATGTACCGACCCAGCCGGACCGCGGTGTCGGTCGAGGTGAGAAGGAAGCTCACCAGGACGAGCGCCATGAACACGGCACCGAGCGTCTCCGGAATCCCGAGGCTCGTGAGGATGATCCCGCCACCGTCGGCGAAGTTCGGGAGTGCACGGCCGATACCGCCGCCGGAGGTGACCCCAGCGATCGCCAGCGTCGAGAGTGCCAGCGCTGCGAGTAATCCCTCGCCGAGCATCCCACCGTAGCCGATGAGGCGGGCGTCGCTCTCCTTGTTCAGCTGTTTCGAGGTGGTTCCCGAAGAGACGAGCGAGTGGAACCCGCTTATCGTCCCGCAGGCGATCGTGATGAAAAGCAGCGGGAACAGCGGATACAGCCCCGCCGCTTCGACGCCCCAGAAGCCCTCGAACGCGCCGATCGACGAATCGATGACGAGCGGCTGTGCGGACGTTCCGAGGATCGTGCCGACGATGATCGCAATGACTCCACCACCGACACCCGCGTACAGCAGGAACGATGAGAGGTAATCTCGCGGTTGGAGAAGCACCCACACCGGGAGCGCACTCGCGACCGCGCCGTACACCATGATTATCGGGATCCACGCCGCGGTGTTACCGCCGAGCGCCGCTGCGCCGGGGACCCAGCTTCCGGTGCCACTGAACAGCACGAAGGTGCCGGCCGGGTGACTGGCGTCGCCGGCCAGTTCGAACAGCGCGACCGGGTACTGAATGCCGAGCCAGACGCCGGCGAACACGCCGGCGACGAAGAGGATCGTTCCCGGGATGAACGGACCGTTGAGCTGGTAGAGGTACACCCCGAACGCCAACGCCAAGAGGATGTACACGAAGCTCGCGGTCGTCACCTGCGGGTACGCGTTGAACACGATCCCGACCACGAGCGCGAACACCGCCACGACGAGGATGATCGTGAGGAACGCGAACCACAGGAGCAGGTCCTTCCCGCGCTCGCCGACGTACTGGCCGACGATGTATCCGATCGACCGACCCTCGTGTCGGATCGAGCTCGACAGCGAGATGAAGTCGTGAACCGCCCCCATAAGCGGGTTTCCGATGGCCACCCACAGAAGCGCCGGGACCCATCCCCAGATGGCTCCCGCCGTGATCGGACCGACGATCGGCGCGCCGCCCGCGATACTCGAAAAGTGATGCCCCAGTAGTACCGGCTTTTTCGCCGGTACGTACTCCTGTCCGTCTTCGTACTTGTGTGCCGGCGTCTCTCGGCTGTCGTCAAGGTCGACGAACCGCGAGAGGTACCGCGAGTATCCCATATACCCGACGGTGAACGTGCCGAGCACGGCAACTACGATCCAGATTACACTTGTCATGGTTCCCTGCCTCGTGATAGTGGTTCACGATCGAATACTTAAGTATTGTCTTCAATCGTGACGATAGACCCGAAAAACGGCCGCCTCGGTCGAGATCAGCCGCCGAGTGCAGTCTTGTCACTCCTACCCAATATAAAAGAAACTGTGGATTCGCGTTGAATGCCTTCGCGCGCGCTCTTGCGCGCGCTCTTCAGCGGGCACTCGCGCGCGTCGGTCAGTCGGTGCGCGTCGCCCGCCGCCGATCCGCGACGGACCGGCTGCGACGTCTCGGTATCGAATTCGGCGGTGACGTCTCGACGTCGAGTTCGGCGATTACGTCGAATTCGGCGGTGACGTCTCGACGTCGAGTTCGGCGGCGACGTCAGAGAGCAGGCTCCCGCGCACTTCGCGTGTGCGCGACTCGATCTCGGCGACCAGCGGCGGCTCGAACCCCTCGCGGACCTGTTGGATCCGGTCTCGCTCGGTTTGCACCTTGTCTCGGAGGTAGCGGGCACCGCGGCCGTCTTCGTCGTCGTCGGGCGGCGGCGTGAGCTTGTTCGCGACGAGTCCCCGAACCCGCAGATCGCGGTCGGTGAACCCCTCGATCGCCCGTCCCGTCTCGTTGACGGAGAGCTGATCCGGGTTCAACACGAGAAAGAACGCGGCGTTGTTTCGCATCGCGTCGCCGGCGTACTCGAAGAACTCCTTGCGCCGCTGTAGTCGCTCCAAGACCGGGTCGCCGTCCATCAACCGTCGCGGCTCCATGTCGCCGATCGCCGCCTTCTCGAAGAGGTCGATGGACTGTTTACGCTTGTACAGCAGCCGGTCGATCCAGTCGCCGAGGAACTCTGGGAGACCGAGCAGCCGCAGCGTCGACCCCGTCGGCGCGGTGTCGAAGACCACCCGGTCGTACGGATCGCTTTCCTCGCGCATCACGGTCACGAACGCGTCGAACAGGGCGGCCTCGTACGCGCCCGGCGTGCCGTGTGACATCTCCAGTTGCCGGTTGATCTCCGAGACCATCGCGGTCGACACCTGCTCCGAGAGTCCCTCTCGGATCTCTTGGAGGTGGCGTTGCATCTCGTCTTCGGGGTCGATCTCCATCGCGTCCAGTCGATCGACGCCCGCGACCGACTCGGGGTCGTCGCCGAACTGCTGATCGAACACGTCCGACACCGAGTGTGCCGGGTCCGTCGAGACGACGAGCGTGCGGACCCCCGCGTCCGCACAGCGGTAGGCGTACGCACACGAGACGGTCGTCTTGCCGACGCCGCCTTTCCCGCCGAAGAAGACGAACCGCTCCATCACCGGACCTCCATAGCTGTCGCGTCCATCAGAAGTGGTACTGCTGGCCCTTCCGCTCGATGAGGCTCTCGCGGTCCCACAGCCGGCGCTCCCAGGCCTCGAACTCGTCTTCGAGATACGGAAGCAGCTCGGCGGTGTAGTACGAGACCGGAGACGGGATGCCGAAGGCGTCGGGGAAACACGCGAGCATGAACTCGTCTTCGGCGTCTTCGGCCTCCTTCTCTATCTTCTCGTAGGCCGGGTGCGTGATCATGCCGTGGTAGAGACCGCGGAGCCACTCTTCGAGCTCCGCGCGAAAGACCGCGATTCGGTCTGCGATACTCATGAGTGACCGTGACGCTCGACTCGGTTAAAAGCTATCGCGGTGTCGACCGTGGTTCGGCTGCTGAGGCGGCTCGGATGCCACTCCGGGCGCGGCGTCGGGCCGGATCGAGACACCGGTCTCACCCGCGCATCAGATTCATCACTTCCTCGGCGACGTCCGGCTCGACGGCGACGACGTAGCGGCGTCCGGGCGAGAGCGTCGTGTCCGAGCGGGCGATCCGCTGTCCGTCGTCGTCCGAGACGATCAGCGTTCCCGCTGGGAACCGAACGTCGGTCAGTTGTTTCCCGGCGGCTGGGGCCCCCTCTGCGACGCGGACGAGCATGATGTCAAGCGTCCCGGTCACGTCGGCGAGCGTCTGGACATCGCTGCCGAGGATCTCGTTCGCCGCGAGGCGGGCACCGGCCCGCTCGGGGGAGAGCACGGCGTCGACGAACCGAGTGTAGGCGTCGCCGACGGCGCTGTCGATGCGCGCGACGGTCCGGATGCCGGGTGCCAGCTCGGCGGCGGCCAGGCACACCGCGAGGTTCAGTCCCGAGACGCCCGTGAGCGCCGCGATCGCGTCGGCCCGTTCGATGCCGGCCTGTTCGATGATGTCCGGATCGGTCGCGTCACCCTCGATAACAGTCGCCGTCCACTCGTCGGCGATGTTCGAGACGGTTCGCTCGTCGCGTTCGATAATCGTCACGTCGTGACCGCGGTCGGCGAGTATCTCAGCCGTCCGGAAGCCGACGCGTCCGCCGCCCGCGATGATGATGTTAAGGTTACTGGTCATGTCAGTATTACTGATTGTTGGTGTCTTCCTCGGTGTCGACGGTTGCAGTGTCGTTCGCCGACGGCGTCCGGAGTCTGTCGAGGCCGACGTAGGCGACGCCGCCGAGGCCGATCCATCCCGCGCTGAGTCCGAGCGCCAGCGGGTCCGTCCGGAGTAGGTACTCCACGAGGACGGCCGTCAAGATCAGGTTGAGCGCGATGCCGATCAGAGGCGGAGCCGGATAGAAGGGGATCGTGTACGGGCGGTTCATGTTCGGCCGCTCCCGGCGGAGCCTGATCACGGCGATGTTGACGATAACGAACGACAGTAAGAAAAACAGGCTCGACATGTTTCCGGCGCTCTGTGTCGGCAGCGCCACCGACCCGAGCATCACGACCGCACTGGCGAGGATCGCGACGAACGGCGTCCCGTAGCGGTGGTGGATCTGGCCGAACGAGGGGAGCAACTGTCCCTCCCGCCCCATCGAGAACGCGACCCGCGAGGAGGCGATCACGACCGCGTTCAGCGCGGTCAAAGTCGAGAACACCGCCCCGAAGACGATGAGCGCCCCGCCGTTCTGGATGATCGGTAACCCGGTCGGCATGAACGAGGTCGCCGCGGTGGCGATACCGGCCTCACCGGCGTCCGCGAGCCCGGCGGCCCCGAGCGTTCCGACGGCGACCGTCACGACGGACAGGTAAACGACCACGGTCGCCGCGAGGCTGAGGAAGATCGCTTTCGGAATGTTCTCGCGGGGATTTTCGACTTCTTCCGTGACGGTGGTGATGAGGTCGTATCCCTCGAACGCGATGAACGTGAGGCCCATAGCCGGCAGGACCGCGGCCGCGCCGTTGCCGTCGGGAAATAAGGGTTGAAACTCGGCTCCGGAAAACATCGGCGACGCAAACCCGAACCCGACGAACACCACGAGAATACACACCTTGACGATGGTGAAGATGGTCTCTGCGCTTCCGCTCGCCGCCGTCGAGACGGCGTTGAGTGCCACCAGGCCGAGCACCGCGACGAACGCCAGCAGGAACGCGATCGGGACGGCCACGTCGACGACCGGAACGGCGATCGCTCCCACCTGCGCCGGCGGCGGAACCAGTCCGTAGACGTGCAGCAGTTCGAGGAAGTTCGGCGCGAATCCGAGCGCGTACAGCGCGCCGGCGATCATGTACGCGAACCAGAGCATCCACCCCATCATGAACGACGACAGGTCGTCGAATATCTCGCGGACGAACGCGTACCCGCCGCCGCTTTTCGGGATCGACGCGGCGAGTTCGGCGTACGAGAGCCCGGTGAACGCCGTGACGACGCCGTTCAGCGCGAAGACGACGATCGCCGCCGGTCCGGCGATTTCGGACGCGAGTCCCGTGAGAACGAAGATGCCAGCCCCGATCATCGCGCCCATCCCGATCATGGTGGCGTCGAGCAGCCCGAGTTCGGCTTCCGGCGATCGAGTCTGGCTACTGCTCATTACGCGCACCCGGCGGTGTGTTCCAGAACCATTGCGTTCGTAGTGTAGCCAGTTCGGTACACTTCAGTACCGGGGGTAGACCTCTCATTGAGGCTCCCGTGCGAAAAAAAAAGAAGACGAGATCCCGTCTACGACCGCGCTCGATCGCGGAGAATCGAGGAGAACGTCTCGCGCGTCAGCTCGGAGAAGATGTCAAGCCGAGTTGCCGTCGGCCGTCAGTTCGCCTTGGGCGTCCGTCGAGTCCGCGGTCTCCGATCCCTCGTCGAGTTCTGGGGCGTCCCCGGTGTCCGGGGACGGGGAGTGAACGTCGTTCGTGATAGCGCCCCAGACGAGATACAGCATGGCGGTGACCATCAGTATCGTCGCGACGACCGCCGCGACGCCGACCGCGGAGAGGTACTGGAACATGGTCCGCGGTCGGTGGGCCGAACGTATCAACGTATCGGCTTTCAGTGGACGACGACCGACTCCATGTCCGCGGCCGAGTGGCTGAGCCGTCCAGCGGCGAGGAGTTGAAGAGGGCGGCCGACAGAACGGATCGCATGACCGATCGGATCCCGGTGACCGTGCTCTCGGGGAGCCTCGGGGCGGGCAAGACGACGCTTTTGAACCATCTCCTCTCTACCGCCGGCGACCGCGACATCGCCGTCCTCGTCAACGACATGGGAGACGTGAACGTCGACGCCGACCTGATCGCAGAGGAGTCGGAGGTCGACGTCGAGGGCGTCACGGAGCTGTCGAACGGCTGTATCTGTTGTGAGCTACAAGACGACCTGGAGACCGCGGTCGTGCGGCTCGCGAACGAGCGCAGCTTCGACGCCTTGGTCGTCGAGTCCTCGGGCATCTCCGAGCCCGCGCCGGTCGCGCGGCTGTTCACCACGGAGTCGCGCGCGGCCGCCCGCTATCGGGTCGACGCGCTCGTCACCGTGATCGACACGCGGCAGTTCATCGACGCCTTCTCGGGAGCGGACGTCCCCGAGCGGCGGACCGATCCCGACGCCGCCGACGACCGTCCGCTCTCCGACCTCCTCGTCGAGCAGATCGAGGTATCGAACGTGGTCGTGTGCAACAAAGCGGACCTCTGTACGGACGCGGAGATCGAGGAGGCGGTCGGCCTCGTCGAGGCGCTCCAACCGAGCGCCGAGACGATCGTGACCGAGTTCGCCGCCGTCGACCCGGACCGGATTCTCGACGTGGGGATCTTCGACGAGGGCGAGGTCGGCGACCTCCCGGGGTGGAAGCGTGCGCTCGACGAGGCGAGAGACGACGGCGATCACGCACACGAGAGCGACGGCGACGCTCACGGCGGCCACGACCACCGCCATCCCGACGAAGTCTACGGCGTCACCTCGTTCACCTACCGTCGCCGACGGCCGTTCCACCCGGAGCGGATCGCCGCGCTCCTCCGCGACCTTCCGGACGACGTGGTCCGCTCGAAGGGGACGCTCTGGGTCGCCGGGACGGACCAGCGTCAGCAGGTCGGACAGGCCGGACGGTCGGTCCGCGTCGAGGCGCTCGGTCCGTGGATAGCGAGCCTCCCCGCGGTCGAGCGCGACATGCTTCGGTCGAACCGCCCGGAACTCGACTGGGACGACGAGCACGGCGACCGGCTGACGGAGTACGTCGTTATCGGCACTGACGTGGACGACGACGCCCTCATCGATCGACTCGACGACGCGCTCGTCACCGACGAGGAGTGGGACGAGTTCGGGGGTGGCGGACCGGGTGCAGGCGACGAGACGCCGTTCCCGACCGAGCAGGGAGACGAGGTCGCACTCAGAGAGCCCCGCCGCTGATCGGGGCGACCACGGGATACGTTGGTAAAACCTATCATCCGTACTGTGGATGAGGCTAATACGATGACGGCGGACAAACCGGTGTTCGATCGGCTCGCCGATAGCTATCTCGGCACCCGCAGTGATCTACAGCTACCGTTTTCAGGCGAGGTCCCCTTGCTCGTCTGGTATGCGCTCGCGGTCGTCCTGGTGGAAGTGGTACTGCTACAGGCGTACAACGTGGCGGTCGGCCGGCCGATCGCGTTCGTCGACAACCCGTTGTGGCTGCTCCGTCCGGTGGTTCTCGTAGGCGGCGCAGTAGCTGTGTACTCGCTGTACGACAGCTACGACCGGGCGCGAGAACACAGCCTGCTCTTCGAGTACGACGACCTGCCGTCACCGCTTGTCCCGCCGCGACTCACATGGGGGCTCGTCGGTGCGGGGATCGCGTTCACGCTCTATAACGCGCTCGGGATCCTCACCGTCTCCCAGATATATTCGGCAGGCGGTCCCGCTCGTGTGTTCCGGTTCGTCGTGATCACGCCGTTCGGATACGTTCCGGTCTTAGCCGTGTTTTTGAGCACGTACCTCTCTATTCAGATATCTCTCCCGCTGCGGATCAAGCGGTCTGATATCGAACTGGATTTTCTCGATCCGCAGAACGTTGGAGGCATGCGACCGCTCGGAGAACTGCTCAAACAGTCGTACTACCTTTTGATGCTCGGGTTGTGTGCCTACGCGATCGCGACCTACGCCCCCCACATCATCCAAGGCGCGCTGCAATACGAGGCGTTTGACCCGCCCGGCCTAGCGGTGAACGTCTTGTTCACGTCCGCGTGGGCGCTCGGTGTGGGAGCGATGGTGTTCGGAATCTACGTGCTTCACCGGTGTATGACCGAGAACAAGCGGCGAGTTCTCAAGACGTTAAACGAGGAAGCGCGCGAGGAGTTTGAGGCGTGGGATATCCGCGAGATCGACATGGCCGACCCGCCGACAGAGCTTGACCGATATCACGAGCGGGTCAGGCACGTCACCAACACCCGGGAGTATCCGGCGACCTTCACGATGTGGACGCAACTGCTCGTCGGGGTCATGCTCCCGAAGGGACTTCAGGTCGTGTTGGCAGCAATTTGAGGGCGCGTCTCACCCCGCCTCGCCGGTCATCGCGTCGTCGAACAGCGCGGCGAAGAGCTTGTTTTCGGCTGCGCGCAGGTGCTGGGTGAACGTCGTCTGTGAGATGTCCATCATCGACGCGACTTCCTCGCCGGTGTGCTCGCGGGGCCAGTCGAAAAAGCCCGCGAAGTAGGCGGTGCGTGCCGCCTCGCGCTGTCGGTCCGTCAGCGCCGCGGCCAACTGCTTCCGGAAGCCGGCCTCGGTCCGGACGTCTCGGTCGCGCTCGCGCTGTGCGACGAGTGTCAGGTCGTCGTACGCCGTCCGGAGCGCGTTGACGACGGTTCGGATGTCGTTCGAGCTGGCGACGCGTGCGATCAGCTGTCCGCTCGACCCGCTGATCGAGAGCGTTCCGATCTCCGCTCCGTACTGCGCCAGCGTCGCGACGATCGATCGCTCGTCGACGGCGAGGCGGAACAGCGACCGGTCCTCGTAGCTGTACATGTGCTGTGCGGTTTCGACGTGGTCCGACTCGTCGGTGTGTGCGGCGACGGCGTCTGAGTCGGCGTCGACGGTGACGTACTGGACGTGGGTGCCGTCGCGGGTACAGCCGACGTGCTCGACCGTGACGGTGCAGTCGAGCTGTGCCGCCATTGTCGCCAGCGGCTCGTCGATGCCCCGCAACTGGAACTCCAGTTCGGTCACGCTGTCCGCGGCGAGCGTCTGTTTGCTCTCGACGGCGCTTATCGCATCCGCGACGGTGCTGCCGAGCTCCGCGAAGAGGGGTCCTTCGAGCAGGTCGAACGCGCTCGGGTCCCGCGTCACCACGACGAGAACGCCGTACTCCGCGCCGCGGTACGCGAGCGGGACGACGACGCTCCGCGTTTCGGCCTCCGCGTCGCTTTCGACGTCGGCGACGACGGTCGTTTCCCCGTCTAACGCCTCCGTGATCGGGGTGGGATCGGCGGCGCACAGCGTCTCGATGTGGCGATCGAGCGCGTCGGCGTCGATGCCGGCCCGCGAGCGCGGGGCCACCGTGTCGTCGACGAGGCCCCGAGTGCCGATCCACGCCGCGTCGAAGAGGTCCGAGGAAGCGAACTGCGTGCACACCGCGGACTCGATCTCCTCCCGGGTCGACGCGGAGACGAGTTCGCGGTTGACGTCGCGAAGCATCGCGTTCGTGTTGTTTAACAGCGTCAGGCGCTCGTTTTGGTCCTCGATTCGCATCTCGCGTTCCTTTCGTTCTGTGACGTCGCGCTCGATCGCGACGTAACGATCGACGTCTCCGTCTTCTGTGATCGGGGCGATCGTCGCGTCGACCCAGCAGAGCTCTCCCGACTTCCGGCGGTTCGTCAGTTCACCCTCCCAGACTGATCCGGACTCTATCTGCTCCCAGAGCCCCGCGTAGAACGCCTCGTCGTGTTCGCCCGACTGCCAGAGCCGCGGGTTCTCGCCGACCACCTCGTCCGGCTCGTATCCAGTGACCGTCTCGACGGCCGGATTCGCGTACTCGATGGTGCCGTCCGGATCAGTGAGAAAGATCGCGTGCCCGGCGTGTTCGATCGCCTTGCGGAAGCTCCGGAGGCGATCGTTCGCCGACTGCAGTTGCGTTTTGATCGCTGCCTCCTCGTCGACGTACTCGGAGAGGTAGTACACCGTAAGCAGGGTGAGCGCGCTCACGATGAGGCCGGGGAGTTCCTCGATTCCGGTGGTCGCCGTCTGGACGGTGAGCAGTTGGCGAAGCGTCATAAAGCCCAGAAGCAGCGTCAGGAACCCGAACCGGCGGTCGCGGGTGCGGACGAGAAGCAGGACGGAGTATCCGACGCCGAGAAGCCGCAGAACGATAGAGCAGGCGATGATCCAGTTCATGTGATCCGTGTGGGCGTCAGACGGTCGGAGGCTCCGGTCGGACCGACTGACCGCTCGGCTTGGCTCAGCCCGTTCATGTCCGATACGTTTCGCGTTCTCGCAGATAACAGTTCGTGGTTGGCGCGCGCGTCTCCCTCGACCGCGCGTGACGCGTCCGACACTCCAATCCAAACAGTATTGGTACCCGCAATATGGGGTGAACTCCGGGCGGCGGCCCGTATCAAACAGTATTGGTACCACCCTTTCCACCGGTGTCTGCGTACGTATACGTGTATGAACGCCAGAACCGACCGGCCGGGTCGACCGTCCGCCGGCGCGACGAGTGGTCACGGGTGGTGGCGATGAGCACCGCAGACGACGGGGACGTCTTCCCCGGTGTTCCGGACGTCGGGAAGGCGGACCTCGACGCGATGGTGGAAGACGAGCGGCCCGATCCGAGAGCGGAGCTCGCAGACGTCGAGGCGGACACGGACCTCGGTGTCGCGATGGCCGAGGACGCGAAGCGCGTCGCTCGGGGAGAGATCACCGGCGACGAGTACTGGGAGAAGTACGACGAGGCGGCCGCAGATGAGTTCGGCGAGGCGTACCGGGAGACGCCGAACCCCGCTGTCGACGCCGGCGACCAGACCGTCTCGACGGAGACGGCCGAGTCGCTGAGCTGTGCCGTCGGGTCGATGGACACCGTGTCGACGGAGTCGGCGCAGGTCGACGCAGAAGACGACGCGGGCGGCGGGATCGGCGCGGGCGACGAGACGTGGGGGATGGTGATAGACCTCCAGAAGTGCGTCGGCTGTGACTCGTGTACGGTCGCCTGCAAGTCCGAGAACCGGACCCCGCCGGGCGTGTCGTACAACGTCGTGATGGAGGAGGAACACGGCGAGTTCCCGAACGTCACGCGCACGAACGTTCCGCGCCCGTGCATGCAGTGTGACAACCCGCCGTGCGTGCAGGTGTGTCCGGTCTCGGCGACGTACAAGATGGACGACGGCGTGGTCAACATCGACTACGACCGGTGTATCGGCTGCCGGTACTGCAACATCGCCTGTCCGTACGGCGCGCGGTACTTCGACTTCGGCGAGAACTACGACGACGAAGTCGACGGGGCGGGTGAAGTAACGAGCCCCGAGTACGGCGTCGATCGGGGACCGCGCGAAGAGGGGAAATCGCCGATCGGCAACATCCGCAAGTGCAGCTTCTGTACGCACCGCTTAGAGCGCGGCGAGGAGCCGGCCTGCGTCGAGACCTGCATCGGCGACGCGCGGAACATGGGAGATCTCGACAACCCCGAAAGCGAGGTCGCGAAGATGGCCGACTCCTCCCGTGCGTTCCAACTGAAAGAAGACGAGGGAACGGACCCCAACGTCTACTACCTCAAATAGGACGATGGCAACACAACACACACGATTCGACTTCGATCCCGGGTTCGAGGACGGGCGGCTCCGCGTGGCGTGGTACGCCTTCGTCATCGCGCTCGTCGCCGTTGGCGCGTACGCGACGTACCTCCGGATCACGGGGGGAATGGCGAGCACCAACCTCACGAGCATCGTGCCGTGGGGGGCGTGGGTTGCCTTCTACATCTACTTCGTCGGTCTCTCGGCCGGCGCGTTCCTCGTGAGCACGATGGCCAACGTCTTCGAGGTCGAGGGGATGCACCGCATTGACCGCGACGCGCTGTTCGCTGCGATCATCAGCATGGCCGTCGCGCTGCTCTTCGTCTGGATCGACCTCGGGCGGATGGATCGGATGTACTTCCCGTTCCTGTGGCGTCAGCTGACCTCCGCGCTCTCGTGGGAGGTCCACGCCTACGTGGCATACATCGGCATTCTGGTCACGGAGCTGTACTTCTCGATGCGGATCGACCTCGCGCGCGTCGCGAATCGCACCTCGGGTCTCAAAGAGCAGTTCTACGCGACGCTCGCGCTCGGGCGGCTGGACACGAGCGAGGCGTCACAGGCGTTCGACCAGCGGTGGCTGAAGCGGGCGGGCGTCGTTGGGATTCCGCTCGCCATTTTCATGGTTCACGGCGGGACCGGCGTGCTGTTCGCCGTCTCGAAGGCCCGACCGTACTGGAACAGCGGGCTGTTCCCGGTGATCTTCGTCATCTCGGCGCTTCTCAGCGGGACCGCCTTGGTGATGTTGATCTACGTGCTCCGGACCCGACTGTTCGACGGCGAGGCGGTCAACCCGGATCTGCTCGATCGCCTCGCGCAGCTACTGATCGGCTTCATCGTCGTCGACGCGGCGCTGACGGCCATCGAGACGTTCATCGCGATAGCCAGCCTCCACCCTCATGAGATCGAGACCTGGAACGTCATCATGTACGGGCCGATGTCGTGGTCGTTCTGGTGGTTCATGGTCGGATTCAGTTGGGTGTTCCCGATGGTCCTGTTGAGCAAGCGATCGTGGCGGCGCACGCCGGGAGTGATGGTGATCGCCGGCCTGAGCGTCGTCATCGGAATCATCGCGGTGCGGTTCAATATCGTCGTTCCGGCGCAGATCATGCCGGTGATGGAGGGACTGCCCCACGGAGCGTACTTCCCGACGCTCGTCGAGTGGGGGACGAGCATCGGCATGATCGGCGTCGGGCTGCTGTTGTACACGCTCGGTGCAGAGACGCTTCCGCTGACCCCGCTTTCTGGAGGTGACCACGAATGAGCGCAGACGATTCCGACGGAGACGGTGCGACCGTCTCGCGCCGGGACTTGATCAAGGCGGTCGGGAGTATCGGTGTCATCGCGGCGGCGAGCAACGCCGCGGTCGACGTGGACGTCGACGAGTTGTGGACCGACGACGAACACCACTACGTCGGCGACGAGTACGGCGAGTACGACGCGAGCGACGTGATCCACACCACCTGCGGGCAGTGTAACACGTTCTGCCCGATCAAGGTGCAACTCGCCGACGGGAGCGGCACCGGTGAGTACAGTTCGCTCGTCCGGAAGCTGGCGGGGAACCCGTACTCGTTCCTCAACACCCAGCCGTTCTCGCAGGTCCCCTACGGGAGCGACCCGGGAGACGTGGCGATGGGCGACGTCGAGGGGAGCGGCGACGTCGACACCGACCGGTGGTCGCTCTCCGGCGGTCGGATCTGCCTGAAGGGACAGGCGGGCATCCAAACGGCCTTCGACAGCTACCGGGTTCGCAAGCCGATGAAGCGGGTCGGTCCGCGCGGTTCGGGCGAGTGGAAGACGGTCTCGTGGGAGCAGGCCCTCCAAGACATCGTCGAGGGCGACGACGAGCTGGGTCATCCCGGGCTCGAAGACATCTGGGGGTACGTTCCGAAGGAGGACGTGATGAGTGACTGGGAGGCCGTCCAGAACGGCGAGCTGTCCAAGTCGGCGTTCGACGAGCGGTACGCCGACGTCCTCATCGACACCGACCATCCCGACTTGGGGCCGAAGTCGAACCAGATCGTCGACGTGGGCGGGTTCCGCCGCAACTTCATCCGAAACCGACTCTGGCACCAGGGACTCGGATCGATAAACAGCATCCACCACGCCGGGACCTGCGGCGTCTCGAGCGTGATGGGTAACGTGCGCTCGCACGCCGCACAAAAGAAGCGGCAGTACCCCGACATCGACAACTGCGAGTACCTCATCGCATGGGGAACCAACCCGATGGTCGCGAACAAGGGGCCGACGTGGCTCGCGCCGAAGCTGACGAACGCCATCGAAGACGGAATGCGGATGGACGTGGTCGACCCGCGCCTGTCGAAAACCGCCGAGAAGGCCGACACGTGGGTGCCGGTTGAGCCCGGTGCAGACGGGGCGCTCGCGCTCGGGATGGCTCGGTGGATCATCGAGAACGACCGCCACGACCTGACGTACCTTCAGAACCCCTCGCAGTCTGCCGCGAGCGAGGACGACGAGCCGACGTGGAGCGACGCGACCCACCTCGTTCTCGTCGACGAGCCCGCGGGACCGAAGGCCCGAGCCGGCGACCTCGGGCTCGTTCCAGAGGACGCCGACACCGCGGACGACTTCGTCGTGCTCGACGCCGACACCGGCGAGCCCCGCCCCGCGAGCGAGGTCGACACGGCCGTCCTCGACGTGGACGTGAGCCTCGAGGACGCGGCGGTGCGGAGCGTCTGGAACCAGTACCGCGAGCGCGTCTTCGAACACACGGTCGAGGAGTACGCGGAGATGGCCGGCGTGCCGGCCGAACAGATCGCGGAGATCGCAGACGAGTTCACGAGCCACGGCAAGCGCGCCGCGATCATGGCGTACCGCGGGCCGGCGAAGCACACGAACGGCTTCTACAATACGCGGGCGATCGCCACCCTGCAGCATCTCATCGGCAACTACGACTGGAAGGGTGGGCAGATCACGCCGTACGCGGGTTACAACACGATGTCGGGCCGATACGATCTCGGGTCGGTGCCCGACGGGCACTCGCCGTGGGGGATCCCGCTGCTCCGCGGAGGGGTCAACTACGAGGACACCTCGCTGTTCGAGCGCGACGGCGGCTACCCGGCGAAGCGGCCGTGGTTCCCCGTTGCGCCGCCGCAGGCGACCCAAGAACTCTACGGTAGCGCCGCCGACGAGTACCCGTACGGCGTCGAGGCGCTGTTCATCCGACCGTACTCGAACAACCACGTGATGGCGGTCGCCGGCGGGGACGAGATTCCGTCGATCCTCAGAGACACCGACGCGATCCCGCTTATCGTCGCCTCGGACACGGTCATCGGCGAGACGAGCCAGTACGCCGACTACATCCTGCCCGAGCCGACCTACCTCGAACGGTGGGAGAACTTCGGCACGTATCCGAACAAGCGGCTGGCAGACGAGAAGATCAGCCAGCCGGCGGTGTCCGTCGTCCCCGACGCGCGTCCGTTCGAAGACGTGCTGATCGACCTGTGGTCGGAACTCGGTCTGCCCGGCGTCGGCGAGGACGCGATCGCCGACGCCGAGGGCGACCTGTGGCCGCTCGAACGAGCCGAAGACTTCTACGTGAAACTCGCCGCCAACATCGCGTACGACCGCGATCCGGTCCCGGACGCGAGCGCAGACGAGCGTCGGGTGTTCCGCGAGAGCCACGAGAGTGGCCTCGGCGACCAGTTCGACCTCGACCGCTGGAAGGCCGCGGTCACGGACGAGGAGTGGCCGAAGGTGGTCACTGTATTGAACCGCGGCGGGCGCTTCGAGGAACCGGCCGAGGGCTACGACGAGGCGTTCGGCGAACACGGACACGACTACGACTACGCCGAGCGAACGCGCGATTCGAACGCCTACGACGGCGAGCACATGCGGTACAAACTGGAGTCGCGCGTCGACTTCTACAGCGAGGTCGTGCCGAACGGAAAACACTCGTTCACCGGCGAGCGGTTCGACCCGCTTCCGAAGGTCGACGACGTCGAGCACTACGACGGCACCGTGCAGGCCGCGGTGCGCGGCGACGACGAGCGGGAGCGCCCGCTGCGACTGATAAACTGGAAGCCGCGGACCCAAGGAATGCACCGCACCCAGAACAGCCCGTGGCTCCGCGAGACGCGGCCGGAGAATCCGGTGTGGATCAACCCGCGAGACGCCGAGGAGCGCGGTATCGAAAACGGCGACGAGATCGCCCTCGACGCCGGACGCGAGACCGTCGACGCTGTCGCGATGGTCACGAGCGGCATCCGCCCCGGCGTCGTCGGCGCGATGTGGGGCTGGGGACGGACCGGCGACGGAGCGACCGCGGAGACGGTCGACGGCGAGACGCGGTCGGCCGTCGAGGCCGACGGCCACAGCGACTATCAGTTCGACGAGCCGATGACCGAAGAAGCGGGGTACGCGAAAGGCCGCGACGCCGGCTTCGCGATCAACCACGTCCAGCCGCTCGACGAGGAACTCGGCGACACGGGACTCTCGGATCTCGTCGGCGGGAGCAACGCGCAGTACGACGCCTTCGTCGACGTGGAGCGGCGGTGATCTGAGATGTCCGCACACACGAACGACGCGGCCGATCCGGACGACGCGAGCGATGCGAACGATCCGGGCGATCCAGACGACGCGAACGCCACGGACGGCCCGGACGGAGCGGCGCTGGCGACGGCTCGCGCTCGGCTGTACGGGCTGCTGGCAGCGGCCTTCGACGGCGAGACGGAGACGATCGCCGAGGCGTTCGAGCGGGACGCGTTCACGGCCGTCGCCGACGCGCTCCCGATCGACGGCGAGCAGGCGATTCCGGGCGGAGACGGCCACGACGCAGACTCCCTCGCCATCGGGTACGACACCCTGTTCGTCGTCCCCGGGAGCCACTACGTCCCGCCGTTCGCGTCGGCCCACGCGGCCGATCCGAGCGAGGAGTTCGAGTCGGACTCGCGGTACCACACCGCCGGCGAGGCAGGCGAACTCCTCGGCGACCCGGCCGCAGACATGGCACAGCTGTACGCCGCCGCGGGGTTCTCGCCCCGGCGAGGCGACGGCATCCCCGACCATGTGGCCGCGTGCTTCGAGTTCATGCGCGCGCTGTGTGAGCGCGAGGCGACGCTCCTCGAAGGCGGTGGCGACGGGCCGGCCGTCGAGGCCGTGTGCGATCTCCAAGCGCAGACGCTCTCCCGGTTGGGATGGCTCGACCGGTTCGACGAGGCGGTTGCAGAACAGGATACGGCCGAAGGCGTCTTCGCCGGGATCACACGGCTTGCACGGACGTTCGCCGCGTGGGACGCAAGCGAAGTCGTAGCACAGTCGGACGACCGCCCGTCGGACACCGAACACGCGTAGCCGATTCACCAATGACATCTACAGACATCACCGATTCAGACCTCCGCGACCGCCTCCGCACCATCGACGATCCCGCGCTCGGCGTAGACATCGTCAGCGCCGGGCTCGTCACCGATAGCGCCGTCGACGACGGAACCGCGTCGATCGAACTCGCGCTCGGCGCGCCGCACGCGCCGGAGGAGGCCGCGATCGCAGACCGCGTTCGCGAGGTGGTCGAGGAGGCGGGGCTCGACGCGCGCCTCTCCGCGACGGTGCCGCGTCTCGACGCTGGCGAGTCCTCGGTACTGCCCGAGGTGAAAAACGTGATCGCCGTCGCCTCCGGCAAGGGCGGGGTCGGAAAGAGCACCGTCTCCGTCAACCTCGCCGCCGGGTTGGCGGATCGGGGAGCGAACGTCGGGCTGTTCGACGCCGACGTGTACGGCCCGAACGTCCCGCAGATGCTCGGCGTCGACGAGGACCCCGGCGTGGCGACCGTCAACGGTGACGACCGGATCGAACCGCCGACCGCTCACGGGGTCGAACTGATGAGCGTCGGGTTGCTGATCGACGAGGACGACCCCGTCGTCTGGCGTGGCCCCGTCGCGCAGAACACGCTCACCGACCTCTTCGGCGACGTCTCGTGGGGGTCGCTCGATTACCTCGTCGTCGATCTCCCGCCGGGCACCGGCGACGTCCAGTTGACGGTGCTCCAACACCTCCCCGTCACGGGAACGGTCGTCGTCACGACGCCGCAGTCAGTCTCGGTGGACGACACCCGCCGCGGCGTGCAGATGTTCGGGGAGTACCGAACTAACGTGCTCGGCGTCGTCGAGAACATGAGCGGGTTCGTCTGTCCAAGCTGCGGAGACACGCACGACATCTTCGGGGAAGACGGCGGCCGATCGCTCGCCGAGGAAGTCGACGTGCCGTATCTCGGCTCGCTGCCGCTCGATCCGGCGATCCGAACGGGAGCAGACGACGGTGAGCCGATCGTGTCTCGCGACGACGGCGCGACGGCCGCGGCGTTTCGGGACCTGACGGGGTCCGTCGCGAACAACGTCGGCGTCCTGCGCCGTCGCGCTCGTCAACGGACCGCCGCCGACGGCGGGTAGCGGCTCAGGTGTCCCCGTCGACGGCGGTCCACTCGGAGGTGTCGGCGAGCGTCCGCAGGGCCGGCTCCGCCTCCGCGGCGATCGCCCCGTAGAACCGCGTGCGCCCCACCGGCGTGTGGACCCTGAGAACGACGGTGTCCCGAGTGACATCGAAGGCTGAAAGCTCCCAGCTTCGGGATTCGGCACACCATCGCCCGATTCGCGTCGCGTCGGGGTCACGCACCGTTCGCGATCCGAGCTCCCAGCTCATCCGGGTGAGGTGGTCGAGATCGAACGGTATCACCGCCGGAAGCGTCACCGTGCCGTGACCGTCTCCCGGGCTGTCACAAACTGCCATGCCTGTGGTACTCGTATCCGTCAGTAAAAATCGATCCGTTTCCGGCGAGCGCGAAACGGAGCGAACGCAGAGCAGACGAGAGCGGAGCAGATGAGAGTAGGCGAAAACAGGCGAAAGAAAGCAGACGAGAGCGGAACAGACGAAAACAGGCGAAAACGGAAACGGAAGATCCTACTCCGTCTCGTCGGGGTCGGGCGTGACGCCGGTGTCGGCCGGCGTCTCGGGCTCGTCGATCAGATCGGTGGACCGCGCACCGCCGCCGAAGAGCCGGGCGAGCAGACCGCGGTCGCTGCGCTTCTCGGCGAGCAGCACGGAGCACTCGACCTCATCGAGCACCTGTAAGACGAGCGAGCCGCGGACCAGCCGCGAGAGCAGCCCCTTCTCCGTCGCGCCGACGATGAGCATCGTGGCGTCGCGGGCGGCCCGCTCGATGCTCGTCTCCACGTCGCCGGACTCGATGCGCAGCGTGGCGTCCGCGAGGTCGTGCTCCTCGGCCCACGCCGAGAGGAACCGCCGGCCCTCCGCCTCGTCGTCGGCGACGTGCAACAGAGTGACCTCGCCGTCGAACTCCAGTTGGAGCATCCGCGCCACCGCTGCGGAGAGGTCGGAGGCGGGACCGCCGGCGGTCGGCACCAAGATCCGCGAGGGATCGAACCCGCGGTCGCGGAACACGAGGAAGTCGGAGGGGAGCGAGTACGCCAGTTCGTCGATCGCGGATTCCGCACGGCCGGGCGCGCCGTGAGAGTCTTCGCCCCAGCCCATCACGGTGAGGTCAGCACCGTAGGTGCGGGCGGCGTCGAACACCTCCTCGAACACGCGGTGAGAGAGGACGACGTGCGTCTCGACGTCGACATCGAACGTCTCTGCGTCCGCTTTCGCGCGGTCGAGCAGGTCATGGGCGGCGTCGTGTGCGCCGCGGTCGCGGGCGGCTTCGAGCGAGGTCTGGTCCGGGACGTTCGCGATGTTGACCGCGACGACGGTTCCGTCGCGCTGCTTGGCGATGGCCGACGCGAGCGTGATCAGGTGCTCCTCTGTCGCGGGGTTCGCGAGCGGCACCATCACGCGGTAGTCGCCGCCGCTCGGCTGGACGGACGTGGCGGCGGAGACGGCCTGCTCGGGCAGGTCTTCGGACCGATCGAGGATCCACGTTCCCAACACGCCGCGGGCTTCGACCTTCTTGCGGGCGTACACGAGATACCAGAGGACGGCGAAGACGACGAGGCCGAGAGAGATCAGGATGATCGTCGGATCGATGTACACGATCAGCGCGAACGACGACACGGTCCCGATTATCGGAACGACCGGGTAGAATGGGACCTCGAAGTCGGGGTCGTATCCCTCTACCTCGGACTCCCGCATCACGATGAGCGCGAGATTGAGCAGACCGTAGACGATGAGGTGAAGCACGGACCCCATCGTCGACAGGGACTCGACGCCGCCGGCGACGAGGAAGACGAGGATGAGCGCGCCGGTGAGCGCGATCGACTTGTACGGGGTCCCGAACCGGCCGTGGATCTCGTTGAGCGTCGGGGTGACGATCTTCTCGCGGCCCATCGCGAAGTTGATCCGCGACGAGGAGAGGATCGAGGCGTTCGCCGAGGAGGCGGTCGCGAGCAGCCCGCCGATGAGAAGCATTCCGGCACCGACCGCGCCGAGCGAGTAGCCGAACACCGAGTAGTTACCGAACAGCAGCCTCGCGGCGTCGACGACGGCGGTCTCGTTGTTCGCGACCAGCTCGTTCGGCACGGCCGCGAGCAGCACGACGAGGAACAGCGCGTACACGACGGTGACGATGACGACCGAACCGAGGACCGCGAGCGGAAGGTTGCGGCCGGGGTTCTTGATCTCCTCTGCGACCGACGTGATCTGCACGAATCCAAGGTACGAGACGAAGATGATCCCGGTGACGGGCAACACCTCGCTCGTCGTTCCCGGCGGCGCGATCGGCCGCAGCGACTCCATGTCGGCGTTCAGTAGACCGACGACGGTGAAGACCGCGAGGATACCCAGAAGCGACATGACGATGACGATCTGGAGCCCGCCGGTCTCTTTCGCGCCGAAGTAGTTGACCGCGATAAACAACAGCGCGCCGGCGAGGCCGATCACCTGTGCGGCCTCTAACGTCACGAACCCGAGTCCGACGGGACCGAGCCCGACGAGGGCGTTGACGTACTCGCCGAAGCCGTACATGTAGAAGGCGGAGGCAAAGGCGAGTCCGAGCCAGTTGGCCCAGCCGGCGACGGAGCCGAACATCGGTCCGAGCGCGCGGTTGACGTAGAAGTACGCCCCGCCAGATTTTGGCATCGCCGTGCCGAGTTCCGACGCAGAGAGCGCGGTGAAAAGCGCGATAACGCCGCCGAGCACGAACGTGAGCGCCGCGAGCGGGCCGGCGCGAGCGACCGCGGTTCCGGGCAACACGAATATCCCCGCGCCGATCATCGTCCCGATCCCGATCGTGAGCGCCGCGAGCGGGCCGAGGTCCTTCGCGAGTTCCTCGTCGCCGCTCACGGCGGGCCACCTCGGACGATCACGTCGGCCCCGGAACCGGTGGCTACCCCCCGGGCGGTTGTGACTCTCCGTGCGTGTATCATACCTTGTTTCTTTTCTCTGTTCGTATAAACCCGGCTACTTTCCGCGGCGTGGTCGGCGGCTCTGTGAGGTTGAAAGGGCTCCGTGAGATGGAGGCGGGTCGGGGCGAGGCGGGCGAACGCGCGGCCCGCGGGGTCGAGAGAGACCACAAGGAAAGTCCGGAGATACCACAAGGAACATACCGGCACGCGCCCCCGTACCGATCATCAGGTGGATCCCGTGACCAAGAAACGCGAATACCGCGACGACTACGACGACAAGACGCTCTTCATCCCCGGGCCGACCGAGGTCCGTGAGGACGTGATCGAGGCGATGGCACAGCCGATGTTCGGCCACCGGATGGACCGGATGACCGATCTGTACACCACCATCGTTGAGGACACGAAGGAGTTCCTCGGCACCGAAAACGAGGTCGTCATCCTCACCGCCTCCGGCACGGAGTTCTGGGAGGCGTCGACGCTCAACCTCGTCGACGAGAACATCCTGGTGCCGACCTGCGGCAGCTTCAGCGAGCGCCACGCCAACGTCGCCGAACGGCTCGGCAAGGACGTCGACCGGCTGGAGTACGAGTGGGGCGAGGCCGTCAAGCCCGAGGACATCCGCGAACACCTCGAATCCTCGGAGACGGAGTACGACGTGGTCGCGACCGTGATGAACGAGTCCTCGACGGGCGTCCGCAACCCCATCGAGGAGATCGGCGACGTGGTCGCGGAGTACCCGGACACGTACTTCGTCGTCGACGCGGTCTCCGCTCTGGGCGGCGACTACGTCGACATCGACGAACACAACATCGACGTGATCTTCGCGTCGACCCAGAAGGCGTTCGCGATGCCGCCGGGACTCGCGGTCTGCGTCGTCAGCGACGGCGCCTACGACCGCGAGGTGGAGAAGGGAACCTCCTCGTGGTACGGCGGCTTCCGCCGGACGATCGACTACTACGACCGCAAGGGACAGACCCACTCGACGCCCGCGATCCCAGTCATGTTAGCATACCGCAAACAGATGAAACACATGCTGGAGGAGGGCCACGACGCCCGCGACGAGCGTCACCGTGAGATGATGACGTACGTCCACGAGTGGGCCGACGAGCACTTCGCGATGTTCCCCGAGGAGGGCTACGAGTCCCAGACGGTCGCCTGCATCGAGAACACGCAGGGGATAGACGTCGCCGCGACGATCGAGGAAGTGAGCGAGGAGTACGACATGGCCTTCTCGAACGGGTACGGCTCACAGCTCGGCGAGGAGACGTTCCGGATCGGGCACATGGGCGAGCACACGGTCGAAAGCGTCAAAGAGCTGACCGACGCGATCGAAGACGTCGCCGGGCTCTGAGGAAGGCCGGGGGAGACGCTCGGGCGCGTCACTCCGCTCCGAGTAGCTCGACGAGAAGCGCATTCTGTGCGTGCATCCGGTTTTCGGCCTGATCCCACACTAGCGCGCGGTCGGATTCGAGCACGTCGTCCGTGATCTCTTCGCCCCGGTGGGCGGGCAGACAGTGCATCACCCGCGCGTCGGTGTCCGCGAGGAGGTCCGCGTTCACCTGGAAGCCGTCGAACGCCGCCAGCTTCTCGTCGCGCTCGTCCTCCTGTCCCATCGAGATCCATACGTCGGTGTAGACGACGTCCGCACCGTCGATCGCCGCCGCGGGGTCGGTGGTCGGCTCCACGTCCGCGCCGAACGCGGCCGCCCGGTCGAAGACGGCGGGGTCCATGCCGTACTCCGCGGGCGTCGCGACCGCGACGTCGATCCCGGCCATCGCCGCGCCGACGACGAACGACTGCCCGACGTTGTTGCCGTCGCCGACCCACGCGACCGTGGCGTCTGAGCCGACGGTCTCGCGGATCGTCAGGAGGTCGGCGAGCGTCTGACAGGGGTGCGCCTCATCGGTGAGCCCGTTGATCACGGGACAGTCCGCGTTCTCGGCGAGCACCTCGACGTCGGCGTGGTCGAAGAGCCTGGCCATCACGCCATCGACGTACCGACCGAGCACGCGCGCGGTGTCGCGCAGCGGCTCGCCGTGGCCGAGCTGGATGTCGTCGGGGCCGAGGAACATCGCGTGCCCGCCCAGTCTAGTCATCCCCGTCTCGAAGGAGACGCGGGTCCGGGTCGAGGGCTTCTCGAAGATCATCCCGAGCGTTGCGTCCGCCAGTCGAGGGTCCGTCTCGCCCGCCTTCATCGCGGCCGCGCGGTCGAGCAGGGCGTCCAGTTCGGCGGGCGTCACGTCGTCGATATCGAGGAAGTCGTCGGTAGCGAGTGGCATCGTTCGTTGTGTGGTGTGGTAGCGTGGTGTCGTTCGAGAGCGGTCGTCTCGTTCGAGCGGGAGTCGTTCGGTGGCGGCGTCGGTACGCCGTTACAGGCGCTTGCGACAGACGTCGGTCAGGACGGTTACGGCCCGGTCCAGTTCCGGAAGCGGGAGTCGCTCGTCCGGGGCGTGGTCGAGGTCGGAGTTCCCGGGGCCGTAGGTGACCATCGGGCAGTCCCACGCGGCCGCAAAGAGGTTCATGTCGCTCGTGCCGGTCTTTCGCAGCAGGCGGACGTCGCCGTCGGCCGCCCGGATCGCGACGCGGAACGCCCGGGCCAGATCCGTGCGCGGGCTCTCCATGACGGGCGGCATCGGCTCGCCCCAGTGGACCGAGCCGGTCGACAGCTCCGCCTCGGAGAGTTCGTGGATCTCGTCGACGGGACGAGATGGTGGAATGCGCAGCTGCACGTCCATCGTCGTCTCCACGGCGAGCCCGTCGTCGCTCAGTCCGCCGTCGATCGAGATGGGTTTGGTCGTCACTTGGTCGAACACCGCGGTGTCGGAGTCCTCCGGAGTGAACGTCTCCTCGACGCCGTGCCACCAGTCGATCGCGTGCTGGATCGCGTTCGGCTCCGGCCGCGAGGAGTGGCCCGACTCGCTCGTGTTCACGTAGGTCCCCTCCAGCAGTCCGCGGTAGCCGAGCGTGATCCCCTGCCAGCCCGACGGCTCGCCGTTGACCACCGCGTCCGGCGCGTCGCGGTCGTCGATGAGGTGGCGCGCGCCGCCGGAGTCGACCTCCTCGCGGACGACGCCCGCGAAGGAGACGCCGGTTTTCACCGCCGCGACCGCCATCGTGACGAGCGGCCCCGTCGCGTCGACCGCCCCGCGACCCCACAGCACGGGATCGCCGGGGTCGCCGACCCGAACGTCGGACGGTTCCGGCAGTTCGCCCTCTGGCGGGGCCGGCCGCACCTCGACCGGAATGTCGCCCGGCACCGTGTCGACGTGCGAGGTGAGGAGTACGGCGTCGTTCGCCGGCGCGCGGACGTTGCCGGCGTCATCGATCCACGCCTCCCGCCCGTTGGCCGTAAAGAAGTCGACCAGCCGCTCCGCGGCGCGCTCCTCCTCGCCCGACGGCGAGGGGATGGACACCATGTCGTACAGGAGCTTCCGGGCCGGCGTGTCGCAGGCCGCGGGGTAGCCGCCGCCGGCGACGACATCACCGGCGGAACGCGTCGACTCATCGCTCGACTCGTCGCTCTCCCGCTCTTTGCCGGCCGCCATCAGCTGATCACCTCGGCGATGGCGTCGACGACGGCGTCGGCGTGCTCGCGTTCGATGGTGAGCGGCGGGAGCAAGCGCAAGACGGTGCGACCCGCGGGCAGCGCGAGTATCTGGTGGTTCATGGCCAGATCGCGAAGCAGGCGGTTCGAGCCGCGTTTCACCTCGATCCCGACCATCAGCCCGTCACCGCGGACGTCGCGGATGTCGTCGCCGAGGCGGTCGGTGAGCTCACCGCGCAGGTACGCTCCGACCTCGTCGGCGTGTGCCGAGAGGTCTTCACGTTCGATCACGTCGAGCGTCGCCCCGGCAGCGGCCGAGACGACCGGGCCGCCGGAGAACGTCGAGCCGTGATTCCCGGCATCCTCGGCGATCCAGTCGCGACAGAGCGTCGCGCCGATCGGGAGCCCGCTACCGAGTCCCTTCGCGGTCGTGAGCACGTCCGGCACCACGTCGTGAGTCTCCGCCGCCCACAGCGACCCGGTGCGGCCGAGCCCAGTCTGGATCTCGTCTACGATCATCGCGGCCCCGGCCTTCTCGGTCGCCTCGCGGACCGACTGCAGGTACGCCGTCGGAGCGGGGTTTATCCCGCCTTCGCCCTGCAGAGGTTCGAGGATGACCGCGGCGGTCTCGTCGTCGACCGCCTCGCGCATCGCCTCCGCGTCGCCGTACTCGACGAACTCCACGCCGCCCGCGAGCGGCTCGAACCCCTGCTTGTACTTCTGCTTCCAGGTGGTCGCGAGCGCGCCCATCGTCCGGCCGTGAAAGCCCTGCGTGGTCGCGACGATCTTCTCGCGGCCCGTCGCATGCCGGGCGAACTTCAGCGCGGCCTCGTTGGCCTCCGTCCCGGAGTTACAAAGCCAGACGTTGTCGATGTCGCCGGGGCCGGTCGCGGAGAGCTTCTCGTACAGCGCCGTCCGCGCCGCGTGCGGGTACGACGCCTGCACGTACAGCAGCTCCTCTATCTGGCTTGTCGCCGCGTCGACGACCTCGGGGTGACAGTGCCCGACCGGCGTGCACGCGTAGCTCGCGCCGAAGTCGAGGTACTCGGTCCCGGTGGTGTCGGTGAGATACACCCCGTCGCCAGAGGCGATCTCGATCGGCTTCTCGGAGAAGACGAATCCGCTCATGCGGTCTCGCCCTCCGTTTCGGCTTCCGCGTCCTCCGCGGCTTCCGCGTCCTCACCGAGCGCGGAGCGTTCGATCGTCGTCCCCGCGCCGCCGAGCGCGGCGACGATCGGGTCGTCGGCGTTGGCGTCGGCGACGACGACGCGGCCGGAGCCACCCGAGAGCGCTTCCTTGGCCGCCATCACCTTCTTGCCCATGAACCCCTCGGCAGCGTCCTCAACCGCCGCGAGTTCGTCGGGCGTCGCCGCCGACGCGATCAGCGTGTCGGGGTCGTCGGGATCGGCGTAGACGCCCGCCACGTCCGTCAGCAGGACGAGGTCGGCGTCGAGCGCGCCCGCGACCGCGGCGGCCGCCCGGTCAGCGTCCGCGTTGACCGGGGTGACGCCGCCGTCACTCTCCGTTCCCTCCATCGGCGGCGAGACGACGGGCGTGTATCCGTCGGCGAGCAGGCCGGCCAGCAGATCGGCGTTCACCGACTCGATCCGGCCGGAGTGTTCGCCCCGTTTGATCTTCGTTTTGCCGTCCTCGACCACGCGGACCGCCGACTTGCGCGGCCCCGAGAGAAGCCCGCCGTCGACGCCCGAGAGGCCGACCGCGTCGACGCCGGCCTCGCGGAACAGCGCCGTCAGCTCGGTGTTGAGTTTGCCGGCCATCGCCATCGTGAACGCCTCCATCGTCTCCGCGTCGGTGAACCGACCGGTGACGCCGGAGGCCGACTCGACGTACTCGGGCTCCATCCCGAGCCGCTCGATAACCTCGTCGACGACCGTCGAGCCGCCGTGGACGACGACGACCTCGCGGCCGTCCGCGGCGAGACTCGCCACGTCGTCGACCGCGCCAGCGGGATCGACCGCCTTCGCGCCGCCGATCTTGACGACGACCGGAGGCTCGTCTGCGGGTGCGCCGCCGTCTGCGATCGCGCAGGACGCGGGCTGACCGCTCCGCGTGTCGTTCCCGCTCATGGCGACCCCACGGGGTGAAGCCCCTCGAACTCTAATCCCGCCTCTTCGGGCAGGTCCAGGGCGATGTTCGCCGCGTGGACCGCCTGCCCGGCGGAGCCTTTCATCATGTTGTCGATAGCCGAGAAGACGACGACGCGCCGGTTGCCGGGGTCGAGTTCGAAGCCGACCTCGCCGTAGTTCGTGCCGGCAACTGCCTTCGGCTCGGGATAGCGGTAGACGCCGCCCCCGCCGGAGACGATCCGCATAAACCGCTCGTCGGCGTACGCGTCGCGGTACGCCCCCCACAGGTCGCCCTTCGAGACGGGCTCGCCGGGGAAGACGTGGCAGGTCGCCGACGCACCGCGGACCATCTCGACCGCGTGAACGGTGAAGGAGACGGAGAGCCCGAGGTACGCCTCGATCTCGGCCTCGTGACGGTGGCTCGTTGGCGCGTACGGGCGCACGACGCCCGAGCGCTCCGGATGCGAGGAGGCCGCGCCGCCGCCGGCACCGCCCTCCGAGGAGCCGACCTTCACGTCGACGACGACCCGATCGGTATCCGGGTCGAGGGCGCCGGCGTCGACGAGCGGCTTCAGTCCGAGGATCGTCGCGGTCGCGTTACAGCCGCCGCCGGCTATTAGGTCCGCCCCAGCGAGGTTCTCGCGGTTGAGTTCGGGGAGCGCGTACTCCGCGCGCTCCAGGTACTCCGGCGACTCGTGGCCGTCGTACCACTCGTCGTACAGCTCGGCCTCCGGCAGCCGGAAGTCCGCGGACAGGTCGACGACCGTGTCCGCCGCCTCGAAGTACTCGTCCACCTGTCCCATCGAGACGCCGTGCGGCGTCGCCGAAAAGAGCACGTCGACGGACGCCAGCTCGTCCGGGTCCGAGAAGCGCAGGTCGAGCCCGCGCAGGTTCGGGTGCGAGCGACCGACGGTCATGTTGTCCGCCGACCGCGACGTGGCCTGAACGACCTCGAAGTTCGGGTGGCCGGAGAGCAGGCGCAACAGCTCGCCGCCGGTGAATCCCGTGCCGCCGATGACGCTCGCGGTGAGGGTCTCGCCGACCGGGTCGTCGGTCGCGGCCGTCGCGTCGTCGGCCGCGTCGGCGTCGGCCGTCATGCGTCCGCCTCCTCGGCCTCTCCGCCGGCCAGTTCGGTCGCCTTCGTCTCCACCCAGTCGACGACCCGCGCGGGAACGTCGACATCGGTCGCGGCGTCGAGCGCCTTGAACTCGACCGTGTGGTTCACCTCGTGGACGGTGTACCCGTCCGCGCCGCCGCCCTCGGCGGGGTCCGCGTCCGCGTCGACGCCCACCTCCATCAGGTCGACGCCGAGCAGGCCGCCGCCGACCGCGTCGGAGGCGCGCTCGACCAGTTCCAGCGCGCGGTCGTCCAGATCGAACGGCGTCGTCTCGCCGCCTTTCGCAGCGTTCGTGAGCCAGTGGTCGGACGACCGCGTCATCGCCGCGACGGGCTCGCCGTCGACCGCCAGCACGCGGATGTCGCGGCCGGGCTTGTCGACAAACTCCTGGACGTAGAACACCTTGTGCTCGTAATGACCGAGCGTCTCTTTGTGCTCTAAGATCGCCTCGGCGGCGTTCCGCGAGTCGATCTTCGCCATCAGCCGACCCCACGAGCCGGTGACAGGCTTGAGCACGCAGGGGTAGCCGAACGACTCGATCGCGTCGAGGGCAGCGTCTTTGGTGAACGCTACCTCCGTCGCGGGCGTCGGCACGTCGGCCTCGGCGAGCGCGAGCGAGTTCTTCGCCTTGTCGGCACAGACGTCGCCCGTCTCGGGGGAGTTGACCACGGGGACGCCGTAGCTGTCGAGAAAGCGCGTCGCGTACAGCGACCGGCTCGTCGACAGACAGCGGTCGACGACGATGTCGAGGTCGTCGACGGCCGCGGTCGTCGCGTCGAGGCCGAACCGCTCCTTGCGGACGTCTATCTTCTCGACGTCGTGGTCGCGGTCGCGAAGCTCGGAGAGCAGCAGCTTCTCGTCTTTCCGGATCCGCGAGTAGAGGATCCCGACCTTCACGCGGACCACCTCGGCGCGGTCGTCACCATCGACGTTACTCGCCCCAGTCCTCCTCGAGCTCGGGGGCCTCCTCTAACACGACGGGGTCGAGAGAGATGACCTCCAGCTCGGTCCCGGTGACCGGACTGTCGATTATCTCGCCGACCTCGACGTCGGCCGGCAGTTCGATCTCGTCGCCCGTGATCGGGTCCTCCGCCACCAGCGTATCGGTGTCGCTCGTCATCGTGGATCGGTGTCAGCGTCGAGAGCGCATAAAGGCTTCGAACTTGTCGAGGATATTACACTACGTAAAGCGGCCGCTACTCGCGTAAAACCGGAACGAGTCGCCCCGGCGTTCCGTGTCGTGTCAGAATTCGATACGAACTTCGCCCCCTCGCGGGGACGGGATCGCCGCCGGCGGTCACGGATCGACCGCCGACCGCGGCGGTCGTCGCAGCCGGTCCGGCTGTCGGCGTCGGTCAGACACCGGAGACCACCTCAGACATACTCGCTCACCTCGGCGTCGAGCGCGCGAGCCGCATCCGCGAGCGCCTCCCGACGCGCCGCGAGCGTCGTTTCGTCCGCGTCGAGCGACTCGCGGCGCGCTTCGAGATCGCACGCGACCGCGTCGGGCGCTGGTCCGCCCGCGGAGTCGCGGCTCGCGACGCTGCGTTCGGGGTCCAAGACGGCCTCGACCTCCTCGCGGCTCACGTACGCCGAGAGGGGCTCGCCCGTCACCGTTCGCGCGGCCTCGTCAACTTTTGCGGCGGCCGCCGGCGGCGCGTCGTCGTCCGCGACGCGCTCGGCCGCGGCCGCGACTATCTCGTGGGCGGTGCGGAAGGGAAGTCCCCCTGTGGCGAGCAGGTCTGCGACGCCGGTCGCCGTCGAGAAGCCGTCGCCCGCGGCGTCGGCGAGCACCGCCTCGTTCCAGTCGGCCGTCGCGACCGCGCCCGCAGCCACCTCGGCCGCCTCCCGCACGTCGTCCGCGGTCTCGAAGACGCTCGCGTGCGCGCGCTGGAGGTCGCGATTGTACGCGCGCGGTAACCCCTTGAGCAGACTCAGCGTGCCGGCCGCCTCGCCGATGGCGTCGCCGGCGACGCCGCGGGTCAGCTCCAGCGTGTCGGGGTTCTTTTTTTGAGGCATGATCGAAGAGGTGGACGCGTAGTCGTCGGACAGCTCGACGAACCCCTTGTTCGAAAAGAGGACGAGGTCCTCCGCGAGCCCGGACAGCGTCGTCGCGAGCGTCGCGCACGCGGTCGCCCCCTCGGCGAGGAAGTCGCGCGCGGAGGCGGCGTCCATCGAGTTGGCGACGAGCCCGTCGAACCCGAGCAGCTCGGCGGTCCGCTCGCGGTCGATGTCGAACGGCGTGCCCGCGAACGCGGCCGCGCCGAGCGGCGAGCGGTTGGTGCGCTCGTAGGCGTCGAGCAGCCGCGCCGTGTCGCGCGCGATCCCGCCCTCGTACGACAGCAGGTAGTGCGCGATCGTCGTCGGCTGAGCCGGCTGGAGGTGGGTGTAGCCGGGCATCACCGTCTCCGTGTGCTCGCCGGCGACGTCGAGAAGCGCCCGACGCAGCGTCAGGGTGGCCTCCGCGGCCGCGAGCAGGTCCTCGCGCAGGCGGTACCGGATGCAGGTCGCAACCTCGTCGTTGCGCGAGCGCGCCGTGTGCATCCGCCCGCCATCGGGACCGATCCGGTCGATCACGGCCGTCTCGATCGCCTCGTGGACGTCCTCGCCTCCGTCGAGGTCACCGTGACCGGCGGCCTCGACGGCGTCGAGCGCCGCGAGGATTTCGCCCGCGACCGCGTCGTCGACGATCTCCCGCTCCGCGAGCATCACCGTGTGCGCGCGATCGACCGCGAGGTCCGCCTCGAAGATGGCCGCGTCGGCCGCGAGACTGGAGAGGAACGCGCGGGCGGGACCGCCGCTGAAGCGGTCGCGGCGGACGGCGGTGTCGGCGTCCTCGGCACCCTCGGCGGTCACGGCGGGATCGTCGTCGGTCATCTATTCCTCGTCTGCAGTCTCTCCGCCATCGCTGGCGAGTTCGGGCTTCGAGACCGCCTCTTTCACGTCGTTGGCGAGACGCTCCTGTAACCCGTGGTACTTCGCGACGCCCGTGGCGTCCTCCTGTGCGATGCCGGCCACGTCTTCGGTGTTAAACGAGGCCATCTCCTCGGAGTAGACGGCGTACTCGGAGTCGCGGGCGACGACGCGGCAGTTGCCGCCGGAGACTTTGACCGTCGCGGTGCCAGTCACCACGTCCTGCGTCTCGTCGACGAAGGCGTTCAGCGCGTCGACGACGGGCGCGAACACGAGCCCCTGATACGCCTTCTCGGACCACTCCTGTTCGATCCCCTTCTTGAACGAGCGCTCGTTTTTGGTGAGGACGAGGTCCTCTAGGGCTTGGTGTGCCGTGAGCAGGACCGTCGCGGCCGGGTGCTCGTAGTTCTCGCGCACCTTCAGCCCGAGCATGCGGTCTTCCATCACGTCGGTGCGGCCGATGCCGTAGCCGCCGGCGTACTCGTTGAGGTGCTGGATGAGCGGCACCGGGTCCATCGCCTCGCCGTCGACGGCGACCGGGACGCCCTCCTCGAAGGCGACCTCGATCGTCGTCTCGCCCTCGGGCTCTGCGGTCCACTCGTAGATGTCCTCCGGCGGCTCGTAGTCCGGGTTCTCGAGTTCGCCGCCCTCGACCGCGCGCGACCAGATGTTCTCGTCGATCGACCAGACACCACCGTCGCCGGCCTCGACGGGCAGGTCCTTCTCCGCGGCGTAGTCGATCTCCCACTCGCGGGTGAGTCCGAGCTCGCGGACAGGCGCGATGACCTCCAGATCGGAGCCGCGCCAGACGGCCTCGAACCGGAGCTGGTCGTTCCCCTTACCCGTACAGCCGTGCGCGATGGCGTCACAGCCTTCCTCCTCGGCGACGCCCAGAATGGCCTCGGCGATGACGGGACGCGCCAGCGCGGTCCCGAGCGGGTACCCCTGATACGTCGCGTTCGTCTTCACCGCGTCGAAACACAGCTCCGCGAACTCCTCTTTCGCGTCGACGACGTGGATGTCGAGTCCAAGCGCATCGGCGGTCTCTTCCGCCTCGTCGAACTCTTCCGTCGGCTGGCCGACGTCGACGTTGACGCCGATGACCTCGTCGTAGCCGTACTCCTCTTTCAAAAGCGGTACGCACACTGTCGTGTCGAGTCCGCCACTGAACGCGAGTGCAACGCTCGTCATTATCGGAGTAGATCCGGCCCACCCCCTTAAATTCGACGGTTTAGAGATTGGAACAAAATTGCGGCGCGGTCGCTACCGATCGATGAAGCTGTCACTCTCGGGAACGAAACGGCGCGAACGCGACAAGGGGAAACTTACTGGCCTTGGGGGGCCAGTCGTCGCGCCGCGCCGGAAACCCGTCGCGGTCGGACGCCTCGTCGCGGTCGCGGGGCTCGTCGGCCTCGGAAGAGCGTGGCCGCCTGACGAGCCGCCGCGGTCATTAGCAAATACTTGTGAGGTTTCGATATAAAACCGTTCCGCTACGTGCGTCGAGCGGGACCCGCCGGCGTGGTCGAGCCGGCGGGAGCCGTACGCGAGGCGACAAGACGCCCCGGCGACTGCGTGCGCGATCGTGCCGCGCCGAACGCTGCCGTTGTCTGGGGGGGTGTCACCGCACCGTCCATTACCGCCGCGCCGCTCAAGTGTCTCGCCGCCCAACGGCGGATATCGTGAGCGACGCCGACTCCCCACTCTCGGAGGACCGCCCGACCGTCGATCGCCCCCTCCGCGTCGACGCCCCGTTCGAGCCCGCGGGCGACCAGCCCGAGGCGATAGCGCAGTTGGTCGAGGGGTTCGAGGGAGGCGCGGACAGACAGACGCTCCTCGGCGTCACCGGCTCCGGCAAGACCAACACCGTCTCGTGGGTCGCCGAAGAACTGGACCAGCCCACCCTCGTCTTGGCTCATAACAAGACGCTCGCGGCCCAGCTGTACGAGGAGTTCCGCGAGCTGTTTCCGGACAACGCCGTCGAGTACTTCGTCTCCTACTACGACTACTACCAGCCGGAGGCGTACGTCGAGCAGACGGACACGTTCATCGACAAGGAGATGTCAATTAACGAGGAGATCGACCGACTCCGCCACTCCGCGACGCGCTCGCTTCTCACTCGCGACGACGTCATCGTGGTCGCCTCCGTCTCTGCCATCTACGGGCTCGGCGATCCGCAAAACTACCGGGAGATGGCGCTCCGGTTGGAGGTGGGCGAGGCGGTCGGTCGGGACCGGCTGCTCGCCGACCTCGTAGACCTGAACTACGAGCGCAACGACGTGGACTTCACGCAGGGCACCTTCCGCGTGCGCGGCGACACCGTGGAGATATACCCGATGTACGGTCGGTACGCGGTCCGCGTCGAGCTGTGGGGCGACGAGATCGATCGGATAGTGAAAGTCGACCCGATGAAAGGCGAGGTCGTGAGCGAGGAGCCCGCGGTCATGCTCCACCCCGCGGAACACTACTCGATCCCGGACGACAAGCTGGAGCGGGCGATAGCGGAGATAGAAGAGCTGATGGAGAAACGGGTGAGCTACTTCGAGCGGCAGGGCGATCTGGTGGCCGCTCAGCGCATCGAAGAGCGGACGACCTTCGACATCGAGATGCTCCGGGAGGCGGGCTACTGTTCGGGAATCGAGAACTACTCCGTCCACATGGACGACCGCGAGTCGGGCGACGCCCCCTACACGCTCCTCGATTACTTCCCAGACGACTTCCTCACCGTGATCGACGAGTCCCATCAGACGATCCCGCAGATAAAGGGACAGTACGAGGGCGACAAATCGCGGAAGGACTCGCTCGTCGAGAACGGGTTCCGGCTGCCGACCGCCTACGACAACCGGCCCCTGACGTTCGAGGAGTTCGAGGCGAAGACCGACCGCACCCTCTACGTGTCGGCGACGCCCGGCGACTACGAGCGCGAGACCTCGGAGCAGATCGCAGAGCAGATCGTCCGTCCCACGCACCTCGTCGACCCGAAGGTGGAGGTGACGGAGGCGACGGGACAGGTCGAAGACCTCTTAGAACGCGTCGGCGAGCGGATCGAACGCGACGAGCGCGTCCTCGTCACCACGCTCACGAAGCGGATGGCCGAGGACCTCACGGAGTACTTCGAAGAGGCCGGTATCGACGTGGCGTACATGCACGACGAGACGGACACCTTGGAGCGCCACGAGATCATCCGCGACCTCCGACTCGGCAACATCGACGTGCTGGTCGGCATCAACCTGCTGCGGGAGGGCCTCGACATCCCGGAGGTGAGTCTCGTCGCCATCCTCGACGCCGACCAAGAGGGGTTCTTGCGCTCCACCACCACCCTCGTTCAGACGATGGGGCGAGCCGCGCGCAACGTCAACGGCGAGGTGGTGCTGTACGCCGACCGGATGACGGACTCGATGGAGGCCGCCATCGAGGAGACCCAGCGCCGTCGGGAGATACAACTGGAGTACAACGACGAGCACGGGTACGAGGCGACCACCATCGACAAGCCCGTCGGCGAGACCAACCTCCCGGGCGCGACGACGGACACCGCCTCGGTCAGCGTCGGCGACGTAGAGAGCGAAGAGGAGGCGAGAGCGCAGATCGACGCGCTCGAAGAGCGGATGGACGAGGCCGCGAGCAATCTTGAGTTCGAGTTGGCCGCCGACATCCGCGACCGGATCGCCGAACTCCGTCGCGCCTTCGAGATCGGTGACGGAGACGAAGGCGTTCCCGCGCCGGTCGGCGGGGAGTAGTCGAGCGGCCCATCGCCCGTTCGCTGTCGGCGCACCGATTCTCATCCGGCGGAACGCCGAGGCAGGGATTTTTACCCGACACCGTCGGATTCGGACTCATGTACCGGCGCGCGGTCGTGGTCGGAGCCCTCGCCGCCGCCACCGCGGGCTGTACCGACCGGATCCGCGACGTGGCCGCGTCGACCCCGCGAGACCTCGCCGTTCGAAGCCGCTACGTCGACGGCGACCCGCTCGTCGACGGCCAGAGCATCCGCGCGCTTCCCCCCGAGCTCCATGTTCACGCGGCGTCGTACCGGTCGGGTGACGCCGCGCTCGGTGCGCTCCGTCCCGACGCGGCCGAAGCGCGGTCGTTCGTCGATGCAACCCGGTTCGTCGACGACGGCGGCGAGTCGATCCTCGTCGTCGCTCAGCGCCTCACCGCGCCCGAAGTCGCGTTGCGCCTCGGCGCGATCAGCCGCATCGGCGATGGCGCGCTTCGCGTCGCGGTCGACGAGTCCGGTCCCGACGTCGACGTCGAGAAGCTCGACGACCCCGTCGTCAAGACCCTGCTACTTCGGCTCACCGACCAGCAGGGGATCCCGGAGCGCGTCATCGTCTCCGCCGACGGCGATCGCGCCGGCGTGACGATCTGAATGTCGGCGTCCCGAGGTCGCGACCGGCCGAGGGAGTTTTTCACCGATCGCGTGCGCGTCCATCGGTCCACGTCCCGCGATCATCTGGTCGCGTCCCGCGATCGTTTAGTGGGTCGGCGGCCTCTCGCCGGTATGCTCTCTGTGTCCCGCCGGCTCCGCGGAGCGGTCCTCCTCGCGCTCGCCGTCGCCGCGTTCGCGAGCGCGGCCGCCGTCGCGCCCGTGATCGTCCCCGAAGCCGGAGGCGCGTCCGGCAGCCCCGCCGGCGTCTCGCCGTCGCCGATCTCGCGTCTGGCCGCGCCCGCGCTCCTCGCGGCCGGATCGGTGTTTTTCGTCGGCGGTGCGGCCGCGCTCGCCGACGCCGACCTCTCCGCGCGCGCCGCTCTCCTCGCACCCGCACTGGGTGCCGGCGCGGCGCTCGCACTCGGCACCGGAATCGGAACCGGCTTGGGAGCCCCCCTCGCCGCGTTCGCCGCTCCGGAGACGCTCGCGGCGCTCGGTGGTGGACCTCCGGCCGCGGTCGCGGCGGGTGCGCTCGCCGGAGGGGCGATAGCGCCGGTGGTCCGCGCCGCGACGACCGAGGACACGATCACGCTGCTCGTCGGTGCGGCGCTGTTGCTCGCCGCGGTCGCAAGGGGGGAAGCGGCCCCGCTCGCGCTCGCCTCCGCCGGGGTCGCCGGCGCGGTCGCGGTGGGGTCGCTCTGGGCGCTCGACCCGTCGACGTGGCGGCCCTGAGGGGGGCGGAACCGCCCGGCTCCCGGGAGCCGGTTCGGGGTCAGTCGCCCGGACGCTCGCTTTCGGTCTCGAGGTCCACGTCACGGTCGGCCTCGCGGTCGAGGTCCGCCTCGCCGGCGATGCCGGTGTCGCGGGCGCTGTCGCGTGCCGTGTCCGCGTCCCGCGTCTCGTCGGTCCGCAGGTCGCTGTCGGCCACCGTATCGAGCTGTTCGAGCGCGCTCTCGATGTCCTCTAAGCCGAGCATCTTCTCCGTCTCCTCGTCGAACTCCTTGCTCTCTAATCCCTCCATCTGTTGGACGTCGGAGCCGGAGAGGGCCTTGCCGTAGCGGCCCACCAGGCTGGTGAGTTCCTGCGGGAGGACGAACGTGGTGGACTCGCCTTTGCCGATCTCCTCTAGGGTCTCCATCCCGCGCTCGATGATGGCGCGTTCGCCCATCGACTCCGCGGAGCGAGCCCGGAGGACGGTCGATATCGCGTCACCCTGCGCTTCGAGGATCTGCGACTGCTTTTCGCCCTGCGCCCGGATGATGTTCGACTGCTTGTCACCCTCCGCCTGCTCGACCGCGGAGCGACGCTCTCCCTGCGCCTCCAAGATCATCGCGCGGCGGCGGCGCTCCGCGCC
>NZ_JQKV01000005.1 GCF_000746205.1 Halorubrum sp. BV1 | reverse complement strand
ATCGTTCGTGGCGATCCGCCCAACAACGTGATTATTTACGGCAAAACGGGAACCGGGAAGTCACTAGTTGCTCGCCACGTCACAGAACGAGCCCGTCGAGCCGCGGAGTCGAACGGTGTGGCCGTGGGCACGGTCTACGTCGACTGCGCGCAGCACAACACACAGACACGCGTCGCGAGGACGGTAACTCGTTCACTCAACGAGACGGACGAGACTGACCTCGATATTCCACGCGCAGGGATTGGCAGCGGTGAATACTACGACTATCTCTGGGAGATTCTGGATACTGCCTACGAGTCAGTCATCATCATTCTCGACGAGGTGGACCGACTCGATGACGATGATATTCTTATGCAGCTTTCGCGGGCTCGCGAATCGGGGAAAGCGGATTGCCACCTGGGCGTCATCGCAGTCAGCAACAAAATCGAGTATCGCGACCAGCTGAACGAACGCGTCAAGTCCAGTCTTCGCGAGGAGGAGTTCGTCTTCCAACCCTACGACGCGAATCAACTGCGCGAGATTATGAAGCACCGACGGGACGCGTTCCACGATGGCGTTCTCTCGGATGATGTGATCCCGCTGACGGCGGCACTAGCCGCTCAAGAACACGGTGACGCCAGAAAGGCTATCGAAATTCTACGTCACGCCGGCGAACTAGCCGAACGAGAAAACGTCGACACAGTCGTCGAGGAACACGTTCGTGATGCTCAGGAGTGGGCTGAAATCGACCGGTTCGAGGAGCTTCTCCGTGGATCGACGACCCAGGTCAAATTCATCCTCTATTCTCTCGCGCTGCTCACCGAAGAGAATCCGAACGAGGATGGATTCTCTACCAACCGGATTTACGAACGGTATCAGGCGACGACAGAGAAGGCTGACGCGAAGACTCTCAGCGAGCACCGCGTCTACGAGCTGTTGAAAGAGCAGGCGTTCCTCGGTGTCGTTGAATCAACTCGGACCGGTGGTGGCCGGGGTGAAGGCAGTTATCTCGAGCACCGGCTGGTTCAGGATACCGGCATCGTGCTGAAATCTGTCCTCCGGGATAGCCGGCTGGAAGACCTGGCCTAGCTCCCGTTTCGGTCGCTGACTACACCCCTGATCACGAGTGTATCTCTCGATACGTCGGAAACGTGGGGTGGGTGATCCGAGGTCATCTTCTACTCCCAATAATCGACTTTGGCCGGGTGACGAAACGACGGAAACGTGGGGGGTGTGATCCCCTCGATCGTGGCTGCGTTCCCTCCACCAACCTCCAGTTACGACGGAAACGTGGGGTGGGTATCTTCTCTCCGAGTGTTACCTGTTTGGACTGACCGGACCCATTCACACTGAGGGGTGTGGGGTGGGTTGAACCCATTCACACTCTGGGGGGTGTCCTCTGCTACGCTACTAATTGCGCTTGACAAACCTCCGGCTACGGTTCACCACCGTCTACTCGTCGGGACTGACGGGGCCTTTATACTGGGAACGAACTTTTTCGCCTTCTCGCCACTGCCAGTAGTAGTAGCGGTTGTCGTTAATCTCCTTGATCGTGATCGTGGCCTTCGCCGGGACGTCGTCCGGCAGATCGTCGGGACGTTCTTCGATTTCGCTTTCATCTGAGTCCTCTTCGAGACGTGCCTCGCGAGCTTTGTGCTCAGCTAGCTCTTCAGCGTAGCGGGCAACGTGTTGTAGCTGTTCAGAGGGGTACTCGTTGAGCGTGTTGACGAGTTCTGTCGGGAGTTCCGCCGGCGGCGTCGGTGGTTCGTAGGACATCAGCGGTCGCCTCGTGTTAACCAACAAAGTGCGTATCGGCATAGATTTGTTGGTTAATCAGATATCGACTCGTCACGGGTTGAAGAGTATGAATAGCAAACTATTCAAAAATAGCAACCCGGGAACGCTGTCGATGTCAAACCAACGGCAATCAATTAAACCTCACCGTGGAGGCGGTCGATAATTCAATTGCTGCTGTGAACCTCACGAGCATTCTCTTTCTGACTCACGGTAGGAAACGTCGAGATCGAGATCGTCGTACATGCGATCGAGCATAGCAAGTGCTGACTGAAACGTCGCATAATGCTTCCGCATGAACTCTATCGTCTCGCGCCGAGAGATGACTGGATATCCTTCGACGTGGTCGGGGTTGAGCACCGAACGCTCGTTGAGGACGACTTGGAGAGGACCTTCAAATGATTCCTCCGGTTGTCGCTCAAATCCTGTTGGGATTCCAAACCGTTCGAAAAAACGCTGCCAGGCGTCGATGTCCTTCTCAAGGACGGCAAGAAAGAGCGGGTAGTCTCCGGGCTCGCGACCAACCTGATAGCCCCCTTGGGTCCACACGTAGACGGCGTCCACCTGTGTAAAGGCGAAGGGCCAGTCACCGAACTGTGGGAGTACGTACGCCTCTTCGATGGACGGTGGATTCACGGCGGCACTCGTGGCCAGCAGGTCTCGTGCCGCCTTACGGACGCGATCGTCGGTCACGAACAGTCCATCATCATATCGAAGATACCCTGCATCCTCTAGTTGATTGACTGCTTGTCGAACCGTTTCGTAGGGGGTGTGGAGATGTTGGGCTACCGTTCGGATCGAATCTCCAGGATTGACTGCGAGCAACACTCTAACAGCAGTCTCATCAAACGGTTCGTACATCTAACAGATACCAATATTTTGGTAACAGTCAAATAAATTACTACACTTTCGGCTATGCCGTTCTGAACGGCCTATGCAATCCGTCTGACTGACTCAAGTCCCGAGACACCAGCCAGTCTGTCTCTGACCTCCTCCTCATCGCCAATCGCCGTAGCCCACCGGACCGTAATTTCGACGGTGATGAGTGTGGCCGACAGCTGTGGCTCGATACTATCCAATTCGTCAATCGTGACGTCATCGATAGTTTCGGGCCGCGAGAGACGCTTCTCAGCGTCAGTGACGAGGTCTCCATCCGCGCCGCAGGGGATTCGAATCGTCACGACGGCAATTGTCGTCGAGTCTAGGTCGGTGGTATTGGATACTGCCATATTATCATCTCCGTTGAGGCGCGTCTCACGGGCCAGATGTTCGACAACTGTACTCCGAGTGCACGAGGGACGATTCGAACGCCCGTCTCGGTCGTGGCACGACCGCGTGTTTTCGAACTCCACCACTCGCGTATCCTCAAAGAAAAGATCCGAACAGGGCTAGGTCAGTTCGAACGCCTCGATCTCATCGATGATCTGCTTCGGATTCTCGGCGTGTTCGATGAACGAGAGGACGTTCTCCGACCATCCCGAGATGTTGTAGACGTTCTCGTAGCCTTCTGGCGTCACCAGGTCGCCGTAGGCCGCGAGGTCGACGAGATACAGCGCGGTGTCCGAAGACACCTCGTCTCGATACGCATCGAACGCGTCTTTGACCGTCTGGGAATCGCGGGCCGTGAACGGCGTGTTGTCCCAGATCTGCATATCGGTGAAGACGACGATGCGTTCGACGGGCTCACCTCGCTCGCGGAGGTAATCGATTGCCTTCCAGCCGTTCGTCGAGTTCCCGACGTCTTCGTCGATCGCCAACACCGCCGCTTGGCGCTGCAGGACTGGCGTGTCGACGTGCATCGGAACGGTCTGGAAGTCGTCGCCAAACCCGCCGACGTCAGCACCCTGGTCGGCCAGGATCGCACCGAACAACGCACCGATCTCCTTCAGTCGGAGCGTGCTGTTCGCGGACAGCGGCTGATCCATCGATCCCGACAGGTCGACCGCAACAAAGGTATCGCCGAGTCCGCCAGGCACCGTCTCGACCGCGACATCAATTGCGTCTTCGAGCCACTGCTCGACCGCCGGTGCCTGGACATCCGCGTCTTGCAGCGCGGTGTAGGCCTGGTAGTACCGGAACGGGTACAGCGGCGCGTGCCGGACGGCCTCCAGGTCGAGGTGATCCACGACGGTGGCCTCCGGAACGCCGGCTTCGAGCATATTCCGGAGGTTCCGGATCGATGCGAAGATGGGCAGCGTGTACTCGTCGTCCTCGATGAGCAGTTCCCAGGCGGCTTGGGTGTTGCCGCGCTCGGAGATAACCGTCTCCCACGTGTTCGGCGCCGGCAACGGGTCGACGTCGGGATAGTCGTCGAGGCCGCCACGCATGAACCGCTCGAAGAGCGCTTCCTGCTCGGCGTCGACGGGCGTGGGGTGAACGCGGTTGAAGACGTCGTGTAGCGTCACCTCGCGCCGCGACAGGTCGTACTTGCCCAGCGTGTAGGTGTCGGCCATCTCAACCAGCGCATCCTCGATCCCGCGTCGAAGCGGCCACGGCGCAGTCCCGTCGAACAGCTGATCGTGGACCGCGAGCGCGGTGGCCGTCTCGTCCATCCGCTGGATGATCGCCGGCGCCCATTCGCGGATGAGCGACTCGGGGGAGTCGTCCTTGAATCGGTCGTCGTTGGCTACCAGTACGAGTAGCACTTGTGGGATGTCCCGCAAGTAGAGCTCCTGGCGCGCATAGGCCGCGAGCTTCAGGACGAACTCCGGGTCGTCGTTTGCGGCGGCATCGAACTGCTGAACGACAGCAGCTAGCTGCTCGTCATCGGACTCGTAGAACGAGCCCTCCAGCAGTTGGTTGATCGTGCGCTTGTACAGTGCGAGTCGGGGGTCGGCAGGCTCGAACGCTTCCCCACCTTCGTAGTTGGTGGTCCGCGTTGCCTCCGCGACCGTTTGCTTTGGCGTGTTGAATTCCATCCTATCACCCGGAGCCGCAACAGGCGACTCCGATCGCAGCTGCCCACACGCTCTGTGAGCAACGAGTCTCGGGAGAGAAACTTCCCGAACCAGCCTCGCATCGCTCGGCTGGACGTTCCCGGCACGATTCGAACGTGCGACACCCGGCTTCGAAGGCCGGTGCTCTGTCCTGACTGAGCTACGGGAACACGAGTGGCCGGACAATTTCTGGAGCGAACGACGGGATTCGAACCCGTAATGTGCCATCGACGTAGCGCTCCAGATCGACGGCCACTGGCGACACGGCGACCGGAAAACTATCGGAGCGGAACCGGTGTCGAGCGTCCTCTCGTACGCTCTTTGTCCGGGATGTTCTCGATGGACTGCGCCACCGACAGGATTTGAACCTGCGAGTACCTGGCGAAGCAACGCTCCGACTCGACGGTCGCCACGTGCGGTCGGGCAACCGGTGGTGCGACGGGCTATGACTCCCGTTGGTGTGCTTTGCGGGCGAAGAAACGCACCATCTGGACGACCACACGCTTGGGGAACGCTGACCGTGACAGCGTCACGGATCCGTGGCTGCCCGCTATGTCAGCCACGGAAAAACGCTGTCAGGGCCAGCCTCCCCGAGTGCTCCCGAGGGGAATCGAACCCCCGACCTCCAGTTTGAAAAACTGGCGTCTCTCGCCAACGGAGACTCCGGGAGCGCGGTAGGGAAGAAATCAAGCGCTGAGGTGCGGCGGACACCCACGGATTATCGCAGGCGTTCGAAGCCCTCGAGTTGCCCGTGCGTGAACGTCACTTGATACGTGACGAGTGTATCGAGATCCTCGAAGGAGTGTTTGAGCTTGAAACGGCCGTGGTAGTCGTCTCGTTCGATCCAGCCGTCGTGGACTCGGTTCCGACAGCCGGCCATGTAGCGAAAATCGTCCTCGTCGACGTCGTCACGGCTCGCGTATGGCCGGTCTTCCGGCGGGACCGCTTCGGTGTGCCACTCCTCTTCGAGGAGCCGACCGTCCGCCGTAATCCGAAATGTGGTCATAGTCGGTCGATCGATGCCTTTCGTTTGCCAGTCGACGTCCTCGGCAGGAGTAATCCCTTCGGGGTACTCCGGTAGGTGGACGTCGTCGTAGAGTTCGACTGTATCGAATAGTCCCATTGTTGTCCTCCATCGCGGGACCAGGAGTCGAACCTGGGCCTCGGGGATATGAGCCCCGTGGACTGCCATTATCCTATCCCGCAGCACACAATTCGGAACTCACTCATGGACATCTCTCAGTTCTCCACAGCTGTCCGTCCCTCAATCTAGTCGGCTGGAAGTGAGAGGTCTCGGACTGTTGGAGAATGCTCCAGCCCGGATTCGAACCGGGGGCTCGGCCGTGAGAGGGCCGTGAGTTTGGCCGCTACTCCACTGGAGCGGGTTGGCCTCGTCTGGAACGGGTCGTCGGCCAGTGGGACGGGCAGGATTCGAACCTGCGTGTTCTCGTTACAAGTGAGATGAAGGAACTCTCACCGTCGCACCGGGTCTCCGGTGAAAATTCGGCGAGAGTGTGTGAATGCCAGGCTCTTCCACCGTCCCGCAGTCTCCCCGGCACGACTCGAACGTGCGTCTCCTCCTCTACAGGGAGGCATCGTAGCCGTTAGACCACAGGGAGAAAATGTCGCCGCGAGGATTCGAACCTCGGAAGGACCTACGCCAGCGGGTCTGAGCCGCTTCTCGTTGACCACTTGAGTACGGCGACGGAACGGTGAAGCGAGAATTGTCTCCCGGCACGGTGGCCGGATGCCGCCACCAGGATTCGAACCTGGGAAGGACTAACCACACGGGTCTCGACCGTGTCCGTTTGACCACTCTGGCATGGCGGCGCAATTCGAGAATCGCCAGCGACTCTGCGAATCACTTCGGTACGCAGCGGCGGGAGAGCGATTTGAACACTCGTGTCCTTGCGGACGCTACGGTTCCAACGCAGTCCCTTGACCAACCTAGGGAAACCCCGCCAACGGTGAGACGGAGAGTTGAACTCCGAAGCCCCGCGGCTCTCGGTTTCACACCGAGCGCGGTCGCCTATCCGCATGTCTCACCATCTCCGTCGGAACTTGCTCCGATGAGCCCGCCTCGCGTTTCTCACCAGGACACCGGAAGATGCGCATTACTCAGCTTCTGAGCTTTACTACCGAGGCGAATGTGTTCATCAGCATCCAGTCACGGCAAGGATGGTGTCACCTCGTTCCGTGGAAGTATGCGCCGTCCTCGGTGACGCAGATTTCCACGCTTCCAATCGTGTCGATAGACGTTGTTTCACCGAGCGGGACGTGACGGAACGCTTCCTCCTCGCAGGCAGGGCAGACATTCGTTGTCATGACGCCGCGACCCGGATTCGAACCGGGAGACCGATAGCAGACGGCCACGGCATAGCAGGCCGCTGGGTTCCCCAATACCCAGTCGCGGCACAGTGAGCCGACGCGGATTCGAACTTCGGTCCTGTGCGCCCAAGGCACAGATCGTCGTCCGCTGGACCATCGGCTCACTGGACTGCCGAGCGTTCGGCAGTTGATTATCTATCTGTACGACTTTCCAACTGCGCAACCGCGACCGAGTAGTCGTGGTTGCGCGTCTCATCGCGGGGGCGTACTTCGGGTGCTCCCGGGAATACCACACCGGCTCATGTAGGTTGCAGACCCTGCTGGGCCCAGCATCGTCGGAACGATCCAGCTGATCGCACCAACGGGCTGCCTACCTCGATGGGTATCCCCACGTGGCCACGCCACGCATCCACGCCGACGCTGGGATTTGAACCCGGATCACGGCCGTGACAGGACCGTATGCTCGCCGGATTACACCACGTCGGCATGTCGCCCCGGCCGGAATCGAACCGGCGACCTCCGGATTCAAAGTCCGGCGTCCCTCGCCAGCGGAGACTCCGGGGCTCGACGTAGCCGCAGCTCTCGCTGCGGGGCTGTTGGCTAACGACTTCCGTACGCTCAGCGCGGACGGAGTCCGCTCGCTCCTGTATCGAACGAACGGAAACCAAGCAGCCGCGAGCCTGGCACCCCGCACTCACATCAGGCTGTGTCCTGAGCGAGTACTGGGCACAGGCAGGCGGCAATCCCGTGTTCCCCGACCCGTGACGGGTAGTCCGTATGGGGGCCGAGTTATGCGGGTGAGAGTGTCCGGACGTCGCCGGATTGCGTCGAACTCTCGTATTCGAAGTCGACGTGGATCCGGCGGTTTGCGCCCGGGTTCTTCGCACGCTGATCTTGTAGGCACTCGCCGAACACGGGACCCGCGGCTAAGCGAGAACGAGCACGCCGCGGGGTGAGGCGAGTGATGATCATCGTGTTGAACTCTCTCGGTTTGAGGGGTGTATCGGACGTCAGCCTGAAATATCGTGGCAATTGTATTAAAATTAGTTAGGGTGTGTTACCCACAGACACGGCAGTCACACTCCAAGATACGGTTGCACACGACGTTTAATGTCCTAGCATTGGCTGTCGTCGATAGCCGGACGCTGGCCGGTGTTCTCGGTTGGACCCACAGAAACTATTTACACCAACCTGCTCTCTGGGGCGATAGATGACTGGCCGATCGCCGGTCCGGTGCTAGCCGGGAGCCCAGTCACACGGCGTGACTGACGGTTCTCGGTTAGATACCAATGACCGAGAATACCGACTCAAACGAATCTCAGAAGCCAGGGAGTGCAAACAGCGGGTGTTCCAACCACACAGAACAGCGATCATCCTCCGGATGCCAGTGCAGTGGTGCTTCCCCGCCGTGCGATGGATGTGACACCACCCAGTACGACAAACTCCACGAAGTCTCTCTCGGTGAACGGGCATATGATGTGTGTGGAGAGTGCCTCCAGCTCCTCGTTGACGATGTCGAGGAGTACCACTGGTGGGACCGCCTGACTGAAGCGCACTACAATCGCGCTGCGGAGTTTCTCCGCTCCCTCGATGCAGTCTGGTGCGTCAAAGATCAGGCGTACGCTGGCGGGGAACTGTGGGTCCACACGCCCTATTGCGATGCTGCAGTCGTCAGAGATGTGTGTGACCACTTTGGCTTTCAGATTCGCTGGTTTAGCGTTGTATACCCTGTTGACGATGGCTTCGAATGCGTCTCCGAGCACGGCCCCTGTGTCGAAATCAACCTCACGTTTACAGCCCACCGTTCGGATCCACTCCCGCTCGAATACGACATTCAGAATGACGTGACGTACCACGAGATCGAGTGGCTTGATGAGTATCGGCGCCTGTTCACGTCGCCTCCCGAGTAGTTCGGACTCGCAGATCGAATTGCCTCTCCAAAATACGGTTGCACAACCGTCCCACTATTTGACGACTCGATCTGAGCGCCAAGAGTCTGTATTCCACTCTCACCGATATGGTTATGAATACATCGGAGAGATTGGAATCTGTGAAGGGGCGGAGCTACGGGTTATCGACTGTTTGCGGGATCGGTCCTGCACGGTTGGCGAGTTAGCCAATGCAACGTTAAACCCAAATCGTGCGAGACTTTATCCGTCGGCAGAGCCAAGATTTGCCTGACCAATGAGTCTGGACGACGCGGTTAAGGAGGCTCTCGCAACATACGGGATGTCGCGGAGCGAAGAGGCCGAAGAAACCGGCCGGACGGTCGCGACGCTCCAAGACTAGCGCACGCCGCTTACTTGAGGGTCCGAATTTTCTCTGCGAACTCCGCCTTCGATAGCCCAGGGGCCTCCATCAGCTCGGGGTTGTCGGTGCGCTCAACTGCCTCTTCGACGAATTCGATCCAGAGCTCCTCGTGCGCTGTTGCGTAGACTGTTTTCGCTTCTGCGGGATACATATCCAGCTCGTATGCCGTCAGGTCGATCTGGACCTCGTGTTTCCGCTCAAGCGTTGTCGCTCCGAAGTCAGAGAGATGTTTGAGGAGCACATTCTTCCGACGAACCGTCAAGAGACGCTTTGACTCGTTAATATACTCGTTTACCCACTCCCGCCAGTCATATGTCTCTGAGTCGATTTCCACGGAGGTTTCTGGCATCGAGAAATCGGGAGCAATCCGACGGAGGTAGAACTGAACCAGGGCAACAGCAGTCCGATGGTTCGCATTCGGCAGCGCGTGTTTGAGAATGAGATTTGAGGCGAGACGGCCTGCAACATCAGTCGCGCTGCCCTCCCACGATGTCCGGTTGAGCGCGTCTGGGAGTGCATCGATGTCGATGCTCTTGTACGCTTCAACGGGAACTCCTTCTTCTTCCTCGTTCTGGGCTATGAGCGCTTGATAGATCTCGAGGAGCCGGGCAACGATAGTACCGTTGTCAGCACCCATCTCTGAGAGTACCTCGCCAAGATCGAATTCGAGATCGCCGACGTCCCCACCACCAACGCGGGAGGTATAGATACCGAAGAACTCGCTGTCAAGATCGTACTTGCGAACCTTCACCGCCACGTCATCGTCGTACTCGACAATCCTGGCAACGATCTCTGATGGAGCCTCGTGGACAAAATCAAGAGAGAACTGATTGTCGCCCGGATGGTGATAATAGACGTGACCCATCTACCTGATTCGCTGTACTTGGAGGAGCATCTTAATTCACGTCCCCCTCGGATCGACCCGGCATCAGGATTCCATCGACCCGAGTCTCTCCCGGTCGACGTTGATTCGGAGACGATACTCACTGTCATAGCGTCCCTGTTCGCTTCGCGTTGGGTCGAGCAGCGAGTACCCACTCGTGAATGACTTGAGGAGCGTCTCACGCGTCGGGAGGTCGATACCCAGCTGGTCTGCCAGGTAGACGATCCGCTTGGTCGCAGCGCCATTGTCGAGTCGCTGGAGGTACTCACCGACCGTCGTCCACGAACAGTCCCGATCGTCCGCGGCGACCATCGCCTGTGCGAGTTCGCGGATGCCACCACCGAACTCGGGATGGTCGGCACAGTCAACGAGCGTCTTTTCGACGTCTGCGACGTCCACGGCGGTACCCTCGATGGCCATCGGCTCGTACCCGAAGAATTTGCGCTCGGTGACCGTCACGACGCGATAGGGGACGCCGTGGATCTCCCGACTCTGCGCCCGGGTCGGCGTGACGACGTACACCGTCCGAGGCACCTGCTCGGTCAGCCCGTGGTGGTCAAGGGCGGTATAGTAGCCGACGTACATGGGCTCGGCAACGTGCGAGGCGATGAGATACTCGTGCGTCGTATACCCGCCCTCTTCACCGGCCGTGAGCGGGATGATGAGGTATCGACCGGGGAACAGTCGGTCCAGCCATCCTTTTTCGGTGAGCCGGGAGGCGATCTCGCGGGCGGTGTTCGGGGCGACCGCTAGAGTCGTCTCGATGTCGTCGACGGAGATGATCTGGTGACCCGCGCCGGCGAGTCGTGAGAGTAGCCGGCTCTCACGGGTGGACAGCCCCTGTCGTATACTTTGAGTGTCTTGTGAGTCGTTCATCCCTGCATTTTAGACATAGAATATGAATACGAGCGGGTCTTGAACGTTGTTTATCCGGAATTTGGCTGGATAGAAGGCTCTCGCGAAAGACCCCGTCTCGTTTCAGGGATCTTGAACCAGAGTCCGTCAGTATTGCTCGATGTCGATGACTTGTTTCATCTCTTCGTGAGTGGAGTCCCATCTCCGGCGACGACTAGCGCATCTAGCTCGCGTCAAACCGTAGCGCTCACCGCGTTGAGGACCATTCAGTCGGTACGTTCTTCCGGTCGTTCGAGCATCGTATGTCGTGAACGACCGATGCCGTGTGTGGATAGATCGGTCCCTTCCTCGTCGAGTCTTAAGAGGTAGCTCTTGAGCGCTTCTCGGTCGATATCCGGCTGTTCCTTAGGAATTCGTATGTCACCTGAGTGCTGGCGCTCCACTACGGATGAAACGCGGTCCACTAACCAGTCTATATCACTTTCTACGAGCCGGTTTACTCGTTGCTTGAACGTGCTGTACGCGTCCGTCTGCTCCCCTTGCGATGTGAAGCGCAGCCCATACTCACAGGCGTTGACTGATTCTTTGAGCGTCTCCCAGCCATACACCAACGCATCTGGAACGGGGTACCGTCTACCGCCGTTGATCTTAGCTCTGATACCGGTTGGCCGTCCTGCAGAACACGCATTCTCCGGGACGTACACCAGTGACGTGTTTTTGCGAATCCCGAACACGTCGATGAAGACCGATCGGGAAAGCGTATGCTCCAAGTTCGTCGCGTCGACGACTTCGGGAAACACGAAGAAGGCCTGATTGTACTCGTACAGGGAAGTCAGTGTACGCCACTGATCACGGTTCACCGAGAACCGGCGGTCTGAATCCGATTCGACGGTGTACGGCCGCTTGTATTGAAAGACGACAGATTTGAGCAACGGCAGGTTCGTGTCGTACCCCAAGATGTTCTCCATCCGCCGATTAGGCGAGAGGGCTGCGGGCCTGGTGAACTTTTCTTCGAGATCTCCGAGCATGTGGTGCGTGGCGTTGACTGTAAGGGTGTTCTCTGTCGGCGTTTCTGTCATAGTGGCAGAAATATGGCCGCCGTTGAAATTGGTTCTGGACGGATTTAGAACAGCTGTTCGCGAATCTCTGTGCCGTACTCAAGTGTCTGGTTGTCAATCTGTTCGTTGACATCCTCGATGGACGCATCCTGAGATACAACTAGATCAAGGTACTCCAGGATGAGATCTGCATAGAGTTCGCGGGCGTGGATAAGAAACGTACTGGCAACGAATTCCTTGTCATCGACTGAAATCAGGTTTCCACCAGTCGGTTCGTCCGGAAGTGTTGTATCCTCGTGTACGACCTTGTTCCGGTAGTCATACAGTGTTCTGAAGAACTCTCCTATCCGTTTTGACGACCAATCGCGAGCATTCTGCTCACCCAGAAGCACTGCCGTCCGAACACCGAGCCGGTATTTGTTCCCGCCAGGAGAGCCGCCTTTCAGCACGGTTGTTTCGCAGCCGACGACGCAGTCGACTAATTGATCCTCGAGGGACTCCCGGCTGAACATTCGCTCGAACCGGGCCAGCGGGTTCTGAAACTTGTCATGGCCGGGTGCGATTCGACGTCGATGATCTCTCCACAGCCGTGGGATATCCAAGGCACGATCTTCAGTGATATGTGTTCCTGTCGTGGAACCCGGACACTCGAATTCGAGTTCGAAAGTGACCGGTGCCGCAATCCCACGGTACGTTTCCCAGCCTGGCACCACGTTGTATCCCTTCTCGTAGCCAACAGTCCCCATCGGGCAGAGAAGCCGTAGACACCGACGAACGCTCGCCGCGAGATACTCGATCACGTTGGTCAGCTGCTGCCAGGGATAGACGTTGACCGGTGTGACGTCAAAGTCCGGGTTTCTCCACGGGTTAATCTCATTGTCATCGATATCGCGAGCGATCTCTCGATAGGGTCGGCGGCGACGGAGGACAATTTCTAGCGCTGCGTTCGGACCGTTTGCGTCGAGCGTCTCGACCGGTTCGAGGACGCTCGTCCCTGGGGCCTCATGCGTTGCGATTCCGGTTTCCTCCAAGCGGTCCAAGGGACGAATCCGGAGTGTGTCAACGGTGTATGGCCCCAGATAGTCCGGGCTACCTTGTATCTCCGTTTCGAGGTCGATCGTGATGTCTGGCTCGATGGAGGTGTTCTTCAGAACGAGCAGAAATCGGGAGTATTCTCGATCGGTGAATCGGGGCTCGAACTGCTCCTCGAAGGCGGTTGCGAAGGCATCCTCGTCGAACTGAAACTCGCCGGCGTAGTTCAACACGACCCCGACGAACTCGAACAGTCCCCGTTCGATAGACTCGACACGGTTGGCTTCGGATAACTGATCGTCATCGGGGGGATCCGGGAGCTGATCGTAGATAACCTGGGCCGCCTCTGCAAATTCACCTGCATAGAGGTTATCGAAGAGATCCCTGTCGTCGAAGAGGTCACCGGGAGCTGGAACCGAGACTTCCTCGGTGTTCTGCATAAACCCGCCAGCACTCAGCTGATTGAACGTCCGAGTTGGTGGATTGACATCCACGTCGGAGTGCCGTTCGATGACGGCTTGGACTCCATCTTTGATTAGCGGGCGCACATCAGCGCCCCACTCAGGTGGCATTCTATCAGGGACCACTCTACCCTTCCACTTAGTTCACCGTTAGACCGGCTGATTCTCGTCCGCCGCATCCGTCGCGTCATCATCCACTGACCGCTTTGGTGACTCGTCTGTAATCTCCGTAATTTCTCGATAGAGGTGGAGGAATACGTAGCCCAGACCACATACCCACGCTGCGAACACAGCTATCGAGCGTACACCTGCTGGTCCGAGCTCGGTTGCTATCCCCAACACACGGAGGAGGTACGCGAGCGAAGGCACAACGACCGCCAGGAGAATCGCGATCACACTTGCTTTGAGAGTTCCTGTTACATTCGCTGGGTCAAGAGCTTCGTAACGGCTCACGAGTCGCTGTCGTTCGTCGGTGAGTGCTTCCCGCCGACTCCGCAGCTGAAGCCAGCGGCGATGGTTTCGATTGTGCTGTCTGGCGCTCTGGATGTCGGCTTGAACGTTCGCCGCCTGTGACTCCTCTGACTCGCGATAGAACTCCCGTTCCGGCGACAACCGAGGTTTTTCGACATACCGAGGCTCGTCAATATTGTGGGTCTTGTCCTCGATATCGGTCTGTTCGCTGTCGAGGCCGCGACGCTTGGCGTCGATCTCCTCGAGCCGGCGGTTGATCCAGTGGCGTTCGGCCTTGAGATTCGAGAGGTTACTGACTAAGAGGGCGGTCAGAATCCCGATAAAGACGCTTGCCGAAGTAGCGAGTGCGGCGTAGAAACCTGCTGGCATACGTTCGTAGGTGGGGCGTTGGTCCCCTGTCGGTACAGGAATTTATTACGACGGCATTTAAACACCTGCTAACATGCCAAAGGCGGATCAAAAAACAGTCTCACAGGTCTTCTCGGACGCAAAATTACAAGTCCCACTCTATCAGCGAAGCTACGCTTGGGAACCGCAGCAGGTCGAGGACCTCCTGAACGATATCGACTACGTCTATCGCCGGCGCTACGGCTCTCCGAACGCTCGTAGCGTGACTACTGCCCTATCTGATGCGGACAGCAACGACACGAATGGAAATTCAGACGTCTACCACTACTTCGGGACGTTGGTTCTCAACGCCAGAGGCAAGCAGGACATGATGGGGTCGGAGTGGACCGTTTACGACATAATTGACGGGCAACAGCGGCTCACGACGACCAACGTCTTCATCGCGTGTATCGTGGAGGAGCTTGAGGCGATCGCGGATGCATTCGATGCTGCGGGGCTCGGCAAGGAGGATCTCCCGGAAGGTGTCGTTCGCCCTCCTGGCTATCTCGCGACGAATTACACGGAGAACTATCTCAAGCTTGGCGACCGGAAGGAGGGCCGCCATCTTGAGCCCGGAGAACTCACTGAAGCAGCGTATGCAGAACTCATCATCGACCAGGGTGATCCACAGACGATCCTTGACGATGACGAGCGGCTTGTCCCGGAGAAGAAGCTGGCCAGAGCGAAAGAGATCATCCAGAAGTGGATCCGTGAGAAGCGGGAACTCTTCCTCGGTGATGAAGACCTGAGGCAGGCTACGGAAGCGGATCTCCTCGAATACTATACGGCCATCAAGCGGTATACGGGCGTTCTCACCTCCCAATTCAAACTCACCTCCCAAGAGGTCGAGAGCACGGACGAGGCAGGTCGACTCTTCGAGGCTGTCAACGACCGAGGGCGGGATATCACCCTAGCCGACAAGGTCAAATCGTACCTGATCTACGTCTCCGGCGAATTCGACACGTTGGACTCAGAAGCAGTCGCCCGCCGATTCAACGACGCCGTCGAAACAGTCGCCCAGTACGCCACCGATGATGACGATATCGACCAACTGGTTCAGTTCCACTGGGAGCTCTTTACGGGAGAGTACAAGAAAGTCCGCAAGAACCGATCTGGCCCGACGCCAATCCACCGACGTATCAAGGAATCACCCCGGCATATTCCCCTCGAACGAGATCCAGAAGAGGTCGCGACGTGGGTCAACAACTACGTCGACACGCTCTCGAGCGTCTCCAAATCTTACGTCCAAGCGAATTATCTCGACGTCTTCAACCGGCAAACCGACGTCTCGCCCCAGGTTCAGGCTCGCGTCAAGTCCCTCCACAACATCAACTTCTCCAATATCGCGCCGCTCATCATCGCAGCCATCGAGCGATACGATGCTGACAGCCCGGAGTTCGCGCGGATTGCTACGCTCTGTGAGGTCTATTCGTTTCGCGTCTACCAGGTCGCCAAACGATCGCAACGGACCGCACGCCGCGAGTTCAAGGAGGCAGCGCACCGGCTCTACGCCTCCGAGTTCGAGGACGGCTTCGTCGAGGACCTGTTCGGTGAAGCGGTCGTTGACCCGCCCTACGAGAACCCAGCTGTCGCCGTCGACGAGGTGACGGCGTATCTCGACAATTACATCGGCCGGCACTGCCCCGACAACGACTTCGTCGAGTACCTGACGCGGTCGGACATCATCCAGGGGAGCGACACGCGCGGGTGGCCGGGCTTCTGCAACAAGGGTGCGATCCGGTTCCTGTTGTTCGAGTATGAGAAGCACCTTCGCCAGGAGAAGAACACGGATACGTCGCTGAAAATGCTCCCCAGCGTGATGGACCTCGACGAGTTTACGATCGAGCACATCGCGCCGCGAACGCCGGAGACCAGCGCTGCGGAGCTTGAAAATCACGAGGAGAACGTGAATCGGTTGGGGAATCTCGCGCTCCTCGGGCCGAAGGATAATCCGTCAGCGTCGAACGACGATTATGCGACGAAGTACGAGGAGATCTACCAAGACGCGCAGATGGAGATCCTTGGTGATGACCTCCCAGCTCCGGCAGCGGGCTGGGACGTCGACGCGCTGGATGCACGAGCGCGGGATATCGTGGCCTTCGCGCTCGACCACTGGAGTGGCGAATCGGCGGCCGTCGTTACGATGGCACAGGGAAGTTCCGACGCAGCTGAGGAGGCAGCCACAGATCCGAGGACGGGCATCGCGTTCACCATCCGTGATGATGCACAACGGGCGTATGCGGAGGGCGTCGACGTGGATCCCTCGCGAGTGAAACTCGTCCGGCAGGGTGACGCGGATATGCCGAGTTCCGGCGCCGATGGGGTAACCGAACTCCCACAGTGCTCCTGTGGGGCGCTCTACACTCGCATCTCCGATGGAGAGGATGACACAGAGATGTACGAGTGCGTCTGTGGGTCATCGTTAGAAGCTCCGAATCTCGCCGGGATCACTCGGTCGATTCTCGCTGATTGAGGTGTCTCACCTCTTTTTGTAACGTCGTCGGCTGGAGATCACTCGTCCTATCTTACCAAACAATTCGGATGTATCCCTTGGCTAGGTTTTGGTAAGATTAGTCGTCGAGAAGCCCCTCCACCTTCGTCTGAAGGTGATTGAATGCCTCCTCTGCAGTTTCTACATCTGCTGCGCCAGTGATGACGACGTTACCATTCGCGAAGACTAACAGCACGGCTGGGAAATCCGGCGGTCGGTAGATGAGACCAGGGAACTGCTCGGGTTCGTACTCGACTGCTTCTAGTCCCAGTCCGATCGACAGCGCATTGAGGTTCACTGATCGCTGCAACTCTCCCGTACAGACGACGTTCTGGACGGTAAACCCGGTCTCGGTGGATGAATTGATGATGTCCAGCCCGGCGAGGGTCTGCAGGAACGCACGGTTTGTCTCGTGTAATTCCTCGAAGCTGGAACAGCCGCTGATGATGTACTTGCCACTCCGGTAGAGGGTGATGAGTGGTCCGTCCTCGACGAGGCGTACGTAGAGACCGTGGTAGTTCTCGGGATCGTATTCGGTGTACGGAACCGGGAGATCAGCTTCGACTTCCGCAATATCCAGTTCGACACCGACGTCGCCCGAGCCAACGGCGTTCGCGATCTCGACCATTTAGTCCCCTCCGGACGGCGGTGACACAACGAACGCCGCCGTCACGAGGTCTGGTTCCTGCGGCGTGACGTGTTTCTCTTCCTCAAGCCGGGACAGTTCCTCTTCACGCTCTCGTCGCAGACTTTCGAGCTTCTGCTTCGCGTTTCCAATCGGCGCGGACATATCTGCACCCTGCTCAGCACGGTGTTGGTACTGCTCTAACCGCTCTTCCCATTCTTCGATTTGCTCTTCGAAGTATCGCTCAGCGTGCTCGCGTTTGATTTCGATCTCCCGTTCTCGTTCGGTTCGGGCCTCCTCGGCGAACGACTCAACGTGCGTCCATGCTTCCATCTCTGCGGCCTCGTAGAGGTCCTCCGCCATACTCGAGAGCCGATCAACCTCATGAGACGATGAGATATCGCTGGGAGCCGTCGTCTTCGAGAGCTCAGGAACATCAGTCGTCACACTACCATCTGGGCGAACAAAGAGACGAACCAGCTTCTCGGTCACCACATCCCCAGCACCGGAGACGTAGCCAAGGCGGTAATTGAACAAGATTCCGGGGGTTTGAGACGCCGTCGCAGCGACCTGCATCGCAATTTCACCCTGGATGCGGTCGCCGTCCAGGCAGAATTCGATGAGCGACTCGACGAGAGGATGGTCAAGCGAGATGAACTCGACATCATCCGCCTCCATCGCGATATCCTTGGTGAACGTGGCCCGTGAGTACTGTCGTGCCACCTGATTTCCACTCAAGACCTCAGGGACATCCAACTGGAACACGTCACCTTCCATCCGGGCCGGTCCGGGTCGAACACCCTTGATAGAGCCGCCGAATTTGTCGAAGAACACCCGCACGAGCGTCTCAATATCGTCCTCAGACACCTCGCCGTGTTGACTGCGTTCGATCACGTCGAGAATCTCATCGTCTTCGCCGGAGAGGTCGAAGCGGTCGCGAATCAGAAACTCGTTTTCGACGGTCTGAATCGCTTCGCGTTTCTCCTCGATGGTCGCCTCGATATCGGCGACGACACGTTCAGTCGGCTCCCCTTCAGCGATGGCCGCCATGATCGTCTCGTCCAAGTCGACGTCTTCGAGGACGCGACCGAGGACATCCGAGCGCATCCCGAGGTCCGACTCGATCTGGTTCGTCTTCTCGATGAGCAGGTTGAGGATCTCGCTCTCGCGGGTATCGGCAAAGAAGAGATTCCGAATCTCGACCGTGTGCTCCTGGCCGTAGCGGTGGAGCCGCCCCATCCGCTGGTCGATCCTGATGGGATTCCACGGGAGGTCGTAGTTCACCATGATGTGGGCGAACTGGAGGTTGAGCCCTTCCTGGGCGGCGTCGGTCGCGAGCATCAGGTTGGCCTCCTCCTCGAATTTGCTCATCTCTTCCCGTCGACGGGACTGCTCGAGGTCGCCGTACACCTGGGCGACATCATGATCAGCGAAGACCTCGTCACGTAGATACTCCAGCGTGTCCGTGTATTCGGTGAAGATCAGGATTTTCTCGTCGGGGTCCTCTGAGAGAATGCGGTCGACGAACTGCCGGAGCAATCGGGCCTTCGAGTCCGTCTCGATGTTCTTAGCCTGCTGCCAGAGCTGTTTCACGCGGTCCAGCTCCTGCTGGACTTGCGACTGATTGAGCGTAATCGTGACCGTCTCAAGCGCCTCCTCGACCCGAGCGCGTTCTGCGTCGGTGAGCGTCTCGGGTTCGGTACTATACCGCGGAATGAGGTCCTGAACCCCGTCAGGGAGGTCTTCTGCGACGGCGTCGTTCTGAATCGCCCGCATCCGGTTTTCGAGGGACTTCCGGATCGCGTAGATACTCGAGACCAGCCGCTTCTGGTAGATGACCATCGTGAACCCCGCCGCCTGGTTCTCCTCCTGCTGGGCGAGGTTGTAGTACTCGCGGATGTACTCGGTGACGTCGTCGTACAGCTTCCGCTCCTCGCGAGTCATCTCGACCGGGAGTGCCTCGATGTTCTTCTCGGGGAACATTCGGGTCCCGTCGGTCTCGTACATATCATCCTTCAGCCGGCGGATCATCAGGTCCTCAAGCGCCTCAGGACTGATCTGCGACTCGTGGCTGAAGCGATACGGGTCGAGCAGGCTCACGAGGAAGTAGAACTGGTCTGATTTCCCCTTGTGCGGGGTCCCGGTGAGCAACAGCAGCGCATCGGAGTTGTCGGCGACGGCCTCACCAACTTGGTATCGCTGTGTCCGCTCGGTGGAGTCATCGCTCGACCGTCTGGCCGTAAGGTGATGGGCCTCGTCGAAGACCGCGACGTCCCACTCCTCGTCGAGATTCTGGAGGGCATCGAGGACGGAGACGCGGTCCGACTCGGGGTCGTCGGTGGTCTGCTTCGCGAAGTCGATGGAGGTGATGATGAGGTCCTCTTGCTTCCAGACGTTCTGGCTGGGGTGGGACTTTCGGTGTGTACGAACCGTCTCGCGGTCGTAGATGACGAAGTTGCGGTCGAACTTCTCGCGCATCTCCTCCTGCCACTGGACGGTCAGCGGCGCCGGCGCGACGATGAGCACCCGGTCGGCGCGGTCGCGAGCGATGAGCTCTTCGATGACGATGCCGGCTTCGATGGTCTTCCCGAGGCCGACCTCGTCGCCGATGAGGTAGCGGTGGTCGTAGGAGTTGAGGATCTCGTAGGCGGCCTGTACCTGGTACGGTTCGATCTCGATGCGGTTGCTGGTCAGCGTGAGGAATCGATCGTACTTGTAGGCGAGATCCAGCCGGATCGCCCGCTCTCGAAGGTCGTAGTGGAGTGGGGCGTCGGACTGGCCTGCTGCGAGGCGATCGACGAGCGAGTCGAGTTTCTCGATGTGAGGGAGGCCGCTGGGGAGTTTACGGAGCTGTCCCTCCGAGGTGTAGACGTGGAGAAGGTGGCCGCCGTTTGGTCGTTCCTCGATTTTCGTGATCTCTCCACGCCCGCCGGCGAACTTGACTTGATCGCCTACCTCGAAATCAGTCATCCTGTACTGCTGACTCGACGATCTCGATCTCCTCGTCGGTCAGTTCGTAGAGGTCGTAGACGATTTCGTTGATATGCTGATCAGTCGTCTCGATTTTTTCGTCAAGTTCGTCAGCATGTTCCCGGATCTCGATATACTGTTCCAACCCAGATTTAATATCGTCGATATCAGGCAGTATAAGATCCTTCAGGCGATCTAATGGAGAATTCGTCTTAGACGCTCCCCTCCGGAACCCGGCAAAGCCTTCAGCCTCCTCAACAGCGACAGGGACAAACTCGCGCAGCAATATCTCCTCGACTTCGGTGAGTCCAACAAAGGCCATCGCCTCGTAGGTCTCGAACTCCGCCTCTACGAGCCGATTCCAACGATCGGTTTCCCGAGGGTCGTCTTCGTCAATCTTGTAGCTGAGGTCTACTGATAGCACTACTCGTCCACCATCCTCATGGAAGGTGACACCCTCAATACGAAGGCCCTCATACTCGTCTGTAGTCTCAGTTAGTGGTGTATCTGCGACGCCCTCGACTGGAATCTGCAAATCCCCAAGGGAGTCGCCTTCCTTTGATTCGGGAAGTTCGTCACTTGGTAATCCAAGATAGTCGAACAGGTTGAGATTGAGTGCGACTCTTTCCTTCTTCAAATCAGACATCTTTTTCGCGAGCTCCCGGAGACTCTCTTCGGCATCTGGCTCGTTCGAATTGAGTGGAATAGGCATATCGTCAAGACTACCTTGTGTAGTGTAGCCAGTTCTAGACCGCCGCTCTGTCTGCCAATATTCGGACAATCTCGAATTCATTATTGCTGTAAGTCGATAAAGGTCTACTTCTGAATTCAGCGGTTTCAGTAGAGTAATATCTCGCCGTTCGTAGAATCCTTGATCTTCTACTGCATAGGGTTGCCAATCATTACCCCAGTTAGAGTAGACAATCTTGGGCGTTTCAAATAGCTGCTCGTTCCGCGGCCACTGAAGGCTATACCAGCTTATATCTCCGTTTTCAACTTCTCTTCTATCCTCCAGCTTGGATCGATATCTGTTAAGATGATCCTGTATTTGCGGATACTCAGATATATTTACGTTTGAAGTTATATATAATAGATACAACTCGTTGGGATAAGATATATGGTACTTAGAGATATCCGAATTTCTATATGCCGGTCTAAGCAACTGGTGGTTTCCATTAATTCCAATACGATCTAAGTCTTCATTATCTAAGAGAAAAACACCTTCCCCAACCTCTACATCTTCATTTTCAAAGTCTTCGTATGATTGCTTTGTTACTTTATCCGGGTTGGGAACAATGCCCTGTTTGGATTCAAGCAAATCAGAGAATTTCTGTCCGGTGCTAGGTAGTTCTAAGGCACCCTTTGCTAATCCCTTTATACCGTACCATTCGCTACCATCTGAAGGAAGATCGAATTCATCATATTCGTAACTCTCCTGATGAAAGAGGTCTTTTTCTCCTAATAATGACTCCGCTACAGCGTCCTTCTCATATCCATCTGAACGAATATATGAAAACGTGATATGGTCAGAACCGGAATTTTCGAATTTATAAATGAGATTTTCCTGACCAGGTGCTTGGTCAAACACTGTAAACCCATCAAATTCTAAAATCTCTCTAACGCTCGTTCTGCTCGCAATTTCACGACGGAGATTTTCGGCGCTGTCAGCTTCGGGCCAATAGGCTGTGGTGATCATGGAAGATGCTCCCGAACTATTGGTGAGTTTAATTCCAAGTAGAATGAAGAAATATAACATATCCATTCGGCCTTGGTAACATTCGTTGACAATAGAACCGTTTTTCAGGAGCTCAAACTCCTCTTTCATTTCTTTTTCTCCCACATATGGTGGATTCCCAATTACCGCGTCGAACCCACCATCCTCTTTGACCTCCCCGTCTTGCTGGTAAAATGCAATCGGGAACTCAAGCTCCCAGTGGAAGAAGTTCTGCTCTTTCGCCATCGCCTGCGCCGAGCAATACCAGTCTTGGTCTTCAATATCGGTCCACGAGTCATCACGCAGTGCCTCGGCCATACGCTCGTAAGCGTCCTCTGGAACGCCAAGGCCAGCCTGTTCAGCTGTGTGGACGTTCGCCATAGCAATGAGGTGCTGGTATAGTGGGTCGTCACGAACGTCCTCGTAGACCGCCTCCATCTCTTTGACATCGTCTAGTGTCTCGTTATCAATAGAGAGTAGATCCTCAAACCGGTCGGTGACGTGTTCTAATGCTTGACGTCGCGTCCGGTCAAATGACTCCTGTAGTGTTAGCTGTCCTTCTTCAATATCGGGCTCACCGTTATCTAGAACAGTCTCAATGTCGCTTCCCACAAGCGAATTGCCTGTCTTCAGATGGTGGTCTAAGAATGCGAGCGGTTGTTCGGCAGCCAGCGTTCGGAGCCAGAGGGAGACTTTCGCAAGTTCGACGGCAAGTGGATTCAGGTCGACTCCGTAGATACAGCGCTGAGCGACCTGTCGACGGGCCCAGTTGATATCGTGATCTTCATCAACAGTCTCGATCCCCTGTTGTGCGGCTTGCCGCTCCTGTGCGTCGATAATCTCACGGGCAAGGTAGTCGATAGCGCTGGTCAGGAAGTGACCGCTCCCCATCGCTGGATCGAGTATCTTGAGATTGAATACTTCCTCAGCGAACTCCTCAGCGAATCCTCCTTCGTCAAACGCACTCTGCCCCACCAGATCGTTCCGAATGTCGTCGACGAGAGGGCCGAGGGTCTCTTCAACGATGTACTCAACGATGTACTCCGGTGTGTAGTAAGATCCTGTAGCTTTTCGCTCACCACTATCCGTCGTGAGATACACTTCGTTCTCTTGTACGGCTACATCATCGCCCTCATCGGCGCTCACGTACTCTCCGTCGTCCAGTGCTAGCGCTTCATCGGCGACGTTGAGTTTGTACTCTAACAGCCCCTCGTAGATGCTCCCGAGGTGGCGGACGTCCAGCGACGAGTAGTCGACGAAGATCTTCCCGCCGCCGTTGCCGTTCTGACTCCGGGTGAGCAGTTCGATGACCTCAGCGAGATAGGCGTCCCCGACCTGGTGGTTCGCGAGGAACCGGGCTTCGACGCTATCGTCCTCGTCCGGATCAGTTCTGAACAGTCCGCCGTTGTACGCCGGGATGTAGAGGTCCTCCTCCGGGATACCGCGGGACCTGCTCCCCTGGTCGATGAGTTTGAACAGCTCGTCCAGCCGGTCCCAGAGGTTGTCTTGCCAGTCCCGATACTTCGGATTCGAACTGTCTAATTCCTCGGCGATGTCCTGCTTGAGAGAGTTGAGACTGTAGGATTCCTCGTAGATCTCGTTGTTCGTGTCGAGCAGGTCACGGCCCTCACTCTCAGCGTAGAGCACGAAGATGAGCCGATACAGGTAGATGAGGGAACTGTCGTGAATGAGGTCGAGATCGTCCTCGGAGAGGTCGTTGTCCGGGTACTGCATGAATCCCTCCGAGAGCACCTTGATCGCCTCGTAGATGTTGTCTTGGAGGTCCTCTCCCAATTCCTGGGCGAAGACGTTGGACTCGTCGTAGACTTCGTCCAGGAAGCACTCGCCGCTGGAGTCCTCGAGGAACGCACCGTGCCTGAAAAAGAGGTAGAAGTATTTGAAGTCCTCAAGGTCGCCCTTTTCGAGGACGGTCGGTAGGTCGATCTCGTAGTAGGAGTCGAGGCGGTGGCTCGTCGGGCCGTAGTAGAGCCGCCACTTCTTCCCGTCGGTGAGGACGGCCCACCGCGCCGGCGTCTCCTGCAGGTAGACGTGAATCTGGTAGCTCGGGTTCTCGAAGTCCCGCTCGTGTTCCCCACTCCCACGGGTGTCGAGTGGCCGACCCCAGCGCTTGGCGTCCGCGACGGCGACGGCGTCCTTGTAGAAATCGCCTCCTTCCTCGCGGCGCTCGAACGCACCGCGTGCGGCGTCCTCGGACTCGAAGAAGCCGTAGTCGGGCCGACGTTGGGTCCGGCTGGTGCTCTCCTCAACCTCGAAGGGGATATCCAGTTTCCGGAACATCGGCCGGATGAACTTCTCCTCGAGTTGGGACTCGTTGCGCTTGGGAGCCGTCCCCTTCTCGCGCTCCCACAGATCCATGATGTCCGCTTTCGCCTCGCGGAGTTCGTCGTCGCTTAGCTCGTCCCACGCCTCGGTTTCGGGGAGGTGCTCGTCCAGGTAGTAGTTCGAGAACAGGTCGCGATTCGTCCGATAGGTGAGTGCCGTTTGCATGAATTATCGTGGAGTGACAATGAGAAACCGATCCGCGTCCTTGCTGTCGATAAGCGCGTGAGCGATGTCTTTCGTGTCGGCAACGTCGACGTCGACATCGTCGCCAATCTCGGCCTCGAGTGCTTCGAGCTCGGAGCCGGAGATGTTGACTCGCCCGGAGTTACCCGAATTCCGGGCGATTGATTTACGAGTCATCTCGGATACTAAGCCTGTTTCAGCCCCCCAATATAGTCTTTACTTAGACTATTCCATTCGCTATTGCTGATATCATATGAGATCTTGATACTCCGTATGATTACCACCGTACGTCGGAGAAACACCCACAGCAATGCTCGGTCAAGATTATGTATGAGAATTATTCCGTCTCAGGCTATGAGCCGCTAGTTTTAAAAATAATGGAATCATAGGGGATTATGGCTCCGAACTGGTGGCGAGTCTACTTACTCTCGTCACCTAATCAACTCCCGCGAGATTCTTCTCTATTTTCATATATGTCGCTCCAACCCACTACCTTAGATATAAATACAGCATATCCTATTTTTCGACTCTCCTTTATATACCACTGACTGTTTTAAATAACACTCCGAGAATGAGCCTCTATCGCTCGATACTCTGTGATAAGGTGAACCTAATCCGGCGAAATATTTATAAGTAGCAACCAGCAATACTTACCTGTCCGAGAAGACAGCCACCAGTTCGGAGCCACCGCCTGACACATTCGGATTTCTCCGGGTGTAGGCGGCAGAACAGGTGGGCTCAAAAACTACGTCCGCGGTTCGACGCGAGCCGTGGTTGTGAGCTACGCTGGAAACAGCACTACGCGGAGCGACGTCCCGGTTCAAGCCGGTGACCTGTGCCCGTAGAGCCACAGCTATGGATCCACCGCGGGATGCCCGCCGCTTGAGGGACATCAAGCACACAGAACAATGACGGACGACACGACTTCCGCGGACGCAGACGGAGCATCGCCTAACAACCAGAGTCCACCCTCGGACGACGTTGACGGGAAGTTTTACACCTTCTTCGTCGATGGCGACGAGTACCAAACGGACGAATCCTCGCTAACCGCCCGTGAAATAATGGAACGGGCCGGCATTTCAATCGATGTCGGGCTGATCCTGATTCACGACGACGGTACCGAAGAGCAACTGGATCCCGACGACGAGGTCGAATTCGACGGTCCAGGACGACGACTCAAACAGGCACCCCAGTTCAAGCGAGGATAACTCCGATGCAAGACAGGCTCGAAGCCGAGATCGACCTGCTCCAGCAGCAGTACCCATCAATCGAGCACGGGGGTAACTTCGATTGGGTACTCGTGGAGGGTGTCGAACTCGACGAGGAGTGGAACCGCGAGACCACCGAGGTCTTACTCCAGCTGCCGTCCGGCTACCCGGAGACACCACCACGGAACTTCTGGGTTCCTGCCGGTCTCAAGTGTAATGGGCAGCAGCCTGGGAGCTTTGCTACCAACCACAAGCGTCACGATGGCCGGGACTGGGACCGGTTCTCGTGGCGGGTACAAAACAATTGGAAGCCATCAGAGGACGTCAAAGACGGGTCAAACTTGCTGACGTTTATGAGCTCCGTCGAAGCACGTCTTGAGGAGGGCGTCTGATGGCTGTTATTGCCACGCCAGAGTCTACTTGGAGTGAAGCAGAGGAACATCTCTGGGATATTGACGACGATCGGCAGAGCCCTTCCGAAAAGTTCGGGTTCTTCCTCGCCGGTGTGGCAAAAACAACCGCCGGCCCTCGATTCACGGTTCAAGAGTTCATTCCAATCGCTGATGAAGATGTAGAGTTCCACGGTCGCGGAGCCTATGAGGTTGATCTCGATCCGATACTGGATGTGATCAACAAGGCAAAGCGACAGGATCTCGCAATCATCGAAGCCCACACACACCCGCTCACCAAGAAAAACGTCACATTCTCCTCTTTCACGGATGAGCAGGAAATGCCAGACTTCGCAGCGTACGTGCTTGACTCGCTGGACGGCACGCCGTATGGAGCAATCGTTCTGGGGCGAGAGTCGATTGATGCGCGATACTGGAATGAACCAGGAGATGGGACCGCTGTTGAGCGAGTAGTTGTCGCAGGTGAACACCTCGATGTCCAATTCCCAACCTCGGGGTCCCAGTCATCAAAAGCACCTGACGGCTTGGATGATCGATATGATCGCCAGATTCGGGCGTTCTCCAAAGAAGGACAAGACCGGCTACAGACCCTTCGGGTAGGAATCGTCGGGCTCGGTGGCCTCGGATCACACGTAGTGCAGCAGCTAGCCTACGCTGGTGTTCGAGACTTTGTTCTTGTGGACCCGGACGAGATTGAGGTATCCAATCTTAACCGGACGGTGACCGCTGCCCCTGATGACGTAAGCAAGTCAAAAGCCAGAATAGCTGCGGACTCTATCGAGAAGATCACCAGCGATGACGTTGGTATGGCAGTGTTTGAGACCGACGTTCGAGACAAAGAAGCTCTTCAGACCCTCCTCACAACAGATCTCGTAGTCGGGTGTTTGGATAATGATGGGCCACGGCTTGTCCTCAACCGACTCGCACGTGCAGCCCACCTTCCTTATCTAGACTTGGCCACAGGAATCAATCCTCCAGACGGCCCAGTTGAGCAACTGGGCGGCCGTATAGCGTTTATCCACCCGGATGGGCCTTGCCTTCACTGTTTGGACGAGATCGATCGAGAAGAAGCTCGGGACTTCCTTGCACCAGCTGAAGTCAGTGCTGAGGACCGTGATCTCGGGTATATTGATGACGTAACTGATCCATCCGTCGTCTCGCTAAATGGCGAAGTTGCGTCAATGGGGGTCAGTGAGATCCTGATCTACGCCACGCAGTTTGGTGCTATATCACCCCTCCACTACCACTACCTTCGGGAGCCAGGACAGCAAACTCAACGGACTGCAAGTCGCCGTGTAAACGTTGATTCAGATTGCTTCACGTGTTCACGTGCTGGCGATGGAGATGCTGCAGAGATCACCGATTGGGAGATTTAACACCCTTCTTCGGCTCGAACATTCTCATACACGTCAGGAATCGCAGATTGATATGTGTCTCAAGCATCCGCTACCTTACCAAACAATTTCGGAATTCAACCTCAGTTTGTTTGGTAAGAAAGGAGTGAAATTCATTACTTATGTTAAGCTAGTAAAGGAGTCTCTATGAGAACAAGGGTATGAGTGGCCAGAATCTGAAGGACTCCATCCGAGAGTGGTCCCACAATCTAATTGTTCGATATACTGCCCTGATAGTGGCTACGGCTATGGTGGTCGCGACGCTGACCGCTCTCCTCAACCCTGCTGTTCAGACCGATAATATCAGGGCGCTACTGACGACCCTAGCGACGGCAGAAGCCTCCGTTCTTGCGATCGTGTTCTCCGTGACCGTCGTCGCTCTACAACTCGTTGTGACACGATATTCGGCCCGCCTCACCTCACTGTTCGTCAAAGAGCCGCTGTTCCGTACGACGTTCGCGCTCTTCGTTGGCGCCATCGCGTTCAACCTCGTCGTCGTCTATCTGCTCCCGATACAGAATAGCCGCCTACTGAACGCAGTCGTCGGAATCGCGTTTGCGCTTGCTGCTGTCTCTACGTTTGCGCTCTACCAATTCATCCAGCTGATGATCCAGCGCAGCTCGCCCGACGATCTCATCTCGGTGTTGGTCGAACGGGAACTCGCACCGGACGAATACCTTCCCACGACCGCAACGGAATTCACTGAACTCGAGGTCCATCCGATTCGCCCACTGTACCGAACGATTGCTCGAGCCATCGAGCTGGGCGAATACCAAACCGCAGAACAGGGGATCGACGGACTTCGGACGGTTCTCACCCGGACGTTCGAGTACCTCGAAAGCGAGCATACCAAAGAAGACGCCGCCCAGTACGCATCGGCTGTTTCGACTGAAATCCTCACGGAGTATGTCCCACCGATCTTGGAGCAGGCGTACACCCACGAGCAATACGACCTGGTTTCGGATGCTGTCGACGATGTCGAAGCGGTCGCTCTCGACGGGCTCAACCACGGCTTTACTGACGTCACTGAGGACGCTGCTGAGGGGCTCGGAGACGCGTTCGATGCAGCGCCCTTGACGTGGGAGGGGAATCGACTTCGGAGCCCGGTGAAAGAGTCGCTGCTCGAACTAACGAAAGCCACAGCCAGCGATGCTGAGTATACGACGTTCTTGGCGGTATCGCACCATCTGGATCATCAGATGGCTGTTCTTCTCCGACGACGACCGGATGCGAACGTCACAGACCGGCTTGTCGGGGACTACTACAGCCGAGAGGTGGGCGAGATATTCGAAGTCCTCGTTGACCGGTACGGCGACGACGTGCAAGACCAAGATATCAATTGGATCTCTCCTACTGATGGTCGAAAGTGGACGCTCCCTGATGGGGCGGAGCCACTGCGACACGTCTGGCGCGAATATGTCAGCTTCACTCAGACCGTTCTCCGATATCGCGTCTCGGAGGGGGAGTACCCGTTTGTCGAGGGGTCAATCGATGATGGCTGGAAGCGAATCACCGAATCTGCTGCCGATGCTGGGATAGATGGCTTGGCAACGCTGTGCTGTATTACGACAATCCAACTTGCCTATCGTGTTGATCAGCTCGAGAACGGCCGTCTTGGAATGTGGACGAACAACCTTGGGCTCCTAAGGCGGGATTACGATCCGACAATCGTTGACCGGGCATTTGCGCTCCTCAAAGCGGGTGAGCAGCCGGAGGGACGCAACATCTCCGTTCGAACTTTTGATCCAACCTCAGATGATACAGACGAAGGATTCATCGAACGGGTTTTCGGAACTGAAGAGGAAGACACACCATTCGAGGAGTGGCTCGTTGAGTTCGAGGAAGACGTCCACGAACGAACGGAGTACCTCAGGGAGCGAGAATGACCGACTACCAGTTCGAGGAGGGTGACCGTGTGCGAATCGATATTCCTGATGAGACGGACCCGGACTACAACCGGCTCCACGGGCGACACGGCGAGATCATCGCTATCTTAGAGGACGACGCCGGCGCCGTCACGGGTGATGATCGTGACGCCGTGCTGTACCGTGTTCAGCTGGACGACGGGACAAAAACGGATGTTCGGTGGCGGGATCTCCGGCCCCCCTGAGGTATCGTCGCACGTTATTGTCCAAGCGGTGGCTGTATTTGGACAACACACTCTTACCAAACTCTTCGTCTACAATACACTCCTACTGTTTGGTAAGATTTTGTCGGACCACTCCAAATCACCCGCTATATCGACGACTCGTAGTCGAGTGCCGCAATTGAATATCTACGCTTATGTGAGCGGTGTCTGAAACGAGAATGTATGGCAGACCTGATTGTCAAATCGACCGTAAAGGATGCACTCGACGACACCAACGTTTCCGCAGACTTCTACGAAGCGCTGGACGACGAAGTCGCCGAACTGCTCGACGACGCCGCACGACGGGCTGAGGCGAACGACCGGAAGACTGTCCAGCCACGCGATCTGTAGGCAGGTATCACTACTCCGCAATAGAGTTAGGGGCCTGGGTCAGTGACTCGGAGAGACCCATCAACTTCATAGAACCAGCCGGAATCGAGTAACCGTTCGACAGCATACTCCGCATCGGCCGGCTCGGATGGGAACGTATCGTGAGTCAACAGTCGATCATGTGCCTGTTCCTGCGAGAGCCCGCCTTCTCCGTCCTCTATCTCGGGTGCGAGGATCTCGTAAGCGTCTTCGATCCAGTCTGGGAGTGAGCGCGGTTCATTTGTCCACATTTCCCATCAAGCTCGATTATCCCGTTTCTGGTGGTTCGTGCTGAATCCAATTAAGTAGTCCTCCTTTGTGCATCCGTGTTGGCGTGACGGTTCGTTACTCCGGCGCCGTCGCAAGCCGCGACCGTAGGTGTTCGTACGGTGGATCCATATCGAGTCGCTCGAAAAATGCATCGGCGAACTCCAGGCTCGTCGTTACGCCCCATGCTGCACACCCGTGACTCAAACACTGATTCGGGAAGAACGGTCCGGGCATCAGGGGCTTCTGCTCGTGCTATTGGTTTGGAGTCCCGGCTGGCTCGTCGAGGATGACGTCGACGCCATCCTGTGTGACAGAGAGCTGGATTTCCTCAACAGTGAATCGAACCTCGACATTGCCCGTGGATGATGCGAGAAGCTGCTCGAGTGCCTCGACGTCGACGGCATCGTGGAGCTGATACGACTCACTCGGAAGCCCGTGGGCTTCCAGTGTCTCGACGATTTCAACGAGGAGATTGGGAGATGTATCTGAGTTTCTTGGGCCAGAGGGAGCCATTATGATATCGAAAGATACGTAGGGCGAATAACAATTAAAAGTGGTGGCTCGGCGGCTGGTGATGTCGCCTTTGACAAACGAAGCCACGCGATCTCTGCCACTACGCCGCTGGCCTGAGGGGACCCCGGCCAGCTCTCGCGTACAATCCATCGCTGACTCGTGGAGACTGCAGCGAGTGCACAACTGAAGTGATCCCTTGGGGTAGGCGATTTTGATACCAAACAACGATAACGGTTGGCGCATTCTGGAATGACCGGTCCTGAGCGACACCCAAGGCGACAGCGACCAGCGGAGGAGAGCGTTGCGTACACGACGGGTTCCTACAAACCTGGTTTTGAGAATCTGGGTGACAGATGTGTGACAACTGTTTTCAGACTTGCGTCTGTTCTACGCATATGGGGATCCCTCGCCTATGAGCGAGCGAGAACGGGCGCTACAGCAGACGGAGGCTTATTCACAGCTGTATGAAATCATGCGGAGTGACCGCCCGTTATTTGACCGGTTCGAAGCCGTCCTCCAGCTCGGCGTCGAGTACTTCGGCGTCGATCACGGGTACATCACACAGATCGAGCAGGAGAGGAACGAATGGACGGCCATCGTCAGCACCGACTCTGTGGACGGACCGATTCCGCCCGGCCTCGAGCTCGATCTCACGACCTCGTACTGTCGACGTACCATCCAGAACGAAGGGATCGTCTCGTTTGCAGACGCGCTCGACGCGGGATGGGAAGACGATCCCGCATTCGAGACCCACCAGCTCAGCTGTTATCATGGCGCTCCAATTGTCGTCGACGACGAGCCCTTCGGGACAGTGTGTTTCTCGGCGCGTGATCCGCGGGCTGAGCCGTTCACTGACGTTGAAAAATCATTCACGTACCTGATCGCCCAGGTGGTGGGCTACGAAATCGAGCAGCGAAACTACGAGCAGGATCTCGCCGAACAGGAACGAACGCTGGCGGAGCGACGAGAAATCTATCGTGCCGTCATCGACGCCAGCTTCGATTTACTGTTCCGGATCGATCTCGATGGGCAGTTCACGTACCACTCTCCGTCGGTTGAAGAAATGCTGGGCTATACCGCTGATGGACTTCGTGGTCGTCCCTTCACGGTGGTCCTCCCGGATGCGGAGACCGCCGAAAGGGCTCAAGAAATATACGAACGAGTATTGGCCGGAGAGACAGTAGAGGAGACGTATCTGCCCCTCGAAACGAAATCCGGTGAGATCGTGTATGCTGATATCCGAGGCACGCCGATTTACGATGCCGACGTGCCACCAGCGGACCGAACGCCAGCCGATATCGTTGCCGTCCAGGGGATGGCGCGCGATGCGACCGAGCGGAAGCGTCGCGACCGCCTGATCAGCGTGATCCACCGAGTCCTTCGACACAACCTCCGTAACGATATGGGAATCGTCCGGGGCTATACGGAACTCCTTGAGGACTCGCTCACCGGGGACGACGCGGACCTGGCCCAGCGGATTCATATGACTGCGGAACGGTTGATCGATCTCAGCGAGACCGCACAGAAACTCGAGGAAAATCTCGACGCACCGCCGGAGCGGAACCCGATCGATGTCGTCCCCCTCGTCACCCGCGTCGCCACCCAGATCGATGAGGCGCATTCCGGGGCCTCCATTACGATCCAAGCGCCGAAGACTGCCGTTGCACAGACCGCCCCCCGGCTAGAGACGGCGATCTGGGAACTCATCGATAATGCAGCCACCCACGCCGGCGACACACCGACAGTCGAGGTTGAGGTGGCTGACACCGACGACGAGGTCGTGATTCGGGTGCGAGATGATGGACCTGGGCTACCAAATATTGAGCAGTCAGTACTTCTCAGCGGCGATGAAACGCCACTGGTCCACGGCAAACGGCTGGGACTCTGGCTCGTCTACTGGATCGTGACGAGTCTTGACGGCGAACTCGATGTCCTCGATGACCGACCGGGCGCAGCCATCGAGATTCGACTGCCCGCAGCTCCGTAACGACAGATGTGGCCCTTATCCCGACGGTTTCCACGCTGTTCGAGGAATTAAATACCTGAGATTTCAAACCGAGCGCCGCCGTCGCGGCCGGTTGTGACCTCGATCTCCCACCCGTGGGCCTCGACGATGCGTTTGACGATCGCGAGCCCGAACCCGGTACCATCCTGGTTGGTCGTGTATCCGCTCTCGAAGACATCGTCTCGTTCGTCCCTCGGAATACCCGGGCCGGTATCCTCGATGTAAAAGCCACCGTCGAGGGTCCCGACACGAACTGTAACCCCGTCGCCCCCGTGTTCGATCGCGTTCCGGTACAGATTCTCGAACACCTGGACGAGCCGACTGTGATCTGCGCCGAACTCTCCACTCGACTCGATCTCGAGCGAGGCGGCTTCAGTTGCGACGTTGTTCCAGGCGTGGGTAGCGACTGTGCGAAGCGCAACCGGCTGCGTCTCGCCGACGGCATCGCCCTCGAGAGCGAGTGTCAACATATCCCCGATGAGTCGTTCCATCCGATCCAGCGCCCGCTCGATGGCGTCGATGTGCTCTAGTTCGCCGGTCATCTGTATGAGTTCCAGCCGTCCTTGGGCGACGTTCAAGGGATTCCGAAGGTCGTGCGAGAGAATACTGGCGAACTCTTCAAGCCGGTCGCGTTCGCGTCGAATGGTCGACTCGGCCTCGATGCGCTGGAGGGCCGTCGTGACGTGTGTTGCGAGCATCTCGGCGACCTCTTCATCACGGGCGGAGAACGCCGCTGGCTCGTAGGCAAACGCTTGTAGCACCCCGTACTCTCCGAGAGGGATGCTCAACAGCGCCCGTGGCTCCGCTGGGTCCGTGTCCGGCTGTGGCCCGCCGTCCTCAAGTGGGGACTGCGCTGCCGAACGCGTATCCGTCAGATCGTCGAGTCGGAGGACTTCCCCGGACTGGTAGCTCTGCCCCGCGTATCCGATGGTTGTAGACACGGGCATACGCTCCTCGATGGAGTCGGGGTCCGAACTGGCGGCCGGCACGAGCTGGTCGCCGTCCGCGATCGCGACACGGGCAACATCAGCGGGGAAGACGTCCACGGCCCCGTCTGCAGTACGTTGATACACCTGCTCGCGGGAATCCGCGCTCGTAATCTCGGTCGCCACCGCGTGTAACTGCGTGACTTTCGACGTGTGGTCCCGAAGCTGCCGTTCGGCCGCTTTCCGGTCGGAGATGTCCTGAATGACGCCCGTGAAGAGGTGGTTGTCATCCACGACGTATTCACCGAAGCTGATTTCGACGGGGAATTCCTCGCCATCGGCTCGGAGCCCGGCCAATTCGAGCCCGTCCCAGTCGACAGTTCGACTTCCGTCGGCAAGGTACTGAGACAGCCCCTCGAGGTGTGACTCACGGAAGCGGGTGGGCATTAGCATGGTCAGCGGCTCGCCGACGAGGTCGGTCGTGGGATAGCCGAAGAGCTCCTCGGTCGCGTCGTTTGCGTACCGAATCGTACTCGTTTCGTCGATCGAGATGACTGCGAACGACGAGTTTTCCGTGAGTGCCCGGAAGCGATGTTCCGAAAGTTCGAGCTGGTGTTCCCGCGCTTGCAGTCCCGTTGCATAGTAGCCGAGAAGGACGCCAGCTGCCATGAAGATGCCAGCGCCATTGAGATTCAACACGATCGGTTCCCCGGATGGAGCCTGTTCCAGCGAAATGATGAGCAGGAACCAGATATTGACGGCGACGCCGACGATGGCCCCACCCAGCGACCACATCGAAAGCTGCTTGATACGGGGCGGTGGAGCCGTTCTGGCGAGCCATACTCCGCCGACGATGAGTCCAATGCCGATGACAAACGGGAGGACGACTTCGATAAAGTCGATCAGGGGATCGTCGGTGTCTGTCGCGGCCCGGGCAAGTGTGAACAGGAGAAGCTGCTTTGTTGAATCCGATGACGGCGCGGGGATCACTGTTTGAGAGCTTGTTCGAGGTTGTAGACTGCGGCGGTCAACACGAGTTCGCGGAACTCGCGGTACCAAGCGCGAGGGTGGACAGCGGGGCCGAACCGACGCTTGATGGCCGAAAAGGCGGTCTCGGCCATCCACCGCTGGCCGTATAGCTCGCTGTCCAACCGTGCGTTGTGCGCGTGATCGTACGCAGCGAACAGCCGGTGACGTAGCAACGGCCGGACGCCCTCTGAACGGAGGGCGTCCCGGAGAGATTGGTCGTCATAGCCTTTGTCGCCGGCGAGACTCTCGATTTTCTCGGTGTTGCGAAGGGCGACTCGACGGCCAGTTTGGGTGTCGTGAGGCCAGTGTGCCGAGCAGTGAACATCAAGGATGGCACACGAATCTGTATCGACGAGTGCCGTCGTTTTGAGCGTGCGTATGTGGCGATCCGAGCGGTGTTGGTAGTGTCTCGATGCCGTTTCGCGGTCGAAGAACGTGGCATCGATGGCACCGTGCGAGCCCGGATCGCAGATGGTCGCAGACTCCCGAAGGAACCCGCGCCACACGGACATGGGCACCCTCTCAAACGACCGGTACAGCGTTGAGGGTGCGGGAAATGCCGTTCGAGCGAGCTGTAACAGACCACGAACACGATCCATTTCACTCGCCCAATCGACGATCTCGCGGTACGTCGCATCCATGTGAACCCGCAAAAAGTGGAGCGTCACATGCTTCCACCCGGGAAATCCGTTGCCAGTCGGATCACTCACCGCCGTTGGACTGGCGGCACAGCGCTTTTGAGCCAGCGACGCGGCTTGCTTAACGAAGCGGAAGAGTAGGTTAGTCACATTCGGCTCTTCCGCTTCGCTTCCACCTTCAGAGCGACGCTATCCCGTCGCCTTCTGCGGATTCAACAGAGCAGGAGAAGCGTAACTCCAAGGATGGCGACCGACCATCGACTCACTGCCTGAGACCAATCCCTCATCTGAAAAATATAGAAGGTGCTAGCTTCATAATTTGCCTGATTGAGAAGTGTGTGCCGCTACCATTTCGTCGTCGTCCGCCGTCTGGGGATCTATGCTGGATGCCGAAGCATTTGTATGCGTTGCATACGATGTAAACACTATGGGAACGATTTCGGCACGCGTCCCAGACGAATTAGAGGCCGAACTCGACGCGTATCTCGAAGACGAAAACCTCGACCGGAGTACGGCCGTTCGAAAGCTCCTCTCCGAGGGCCTCGAGGAGTGGCGACGCGAACGGGCCCTCGACCAGCTTTCGGCGGGGTCTATCACGTTCAGCAAGGCGGCTGAGCTGGCAGGACTGTCGGTCTGGGACTTCGCCCAGTTGGCTAAGGAGCGCGATATCACCTGGGTCGATGACGACCATCTCGACGCGGACCTCGAGGCGCTGTGAATGTGGGTCTTCGACGCCACGCCCCTCATCTACCTCGCGAAGGTCGACCGGCTCACGGTCGTCCAGGACCTCGAGGTGTCGTGTGTAATCCCCGAGCGCGTGTATGAAGAGGTCGTCACCACCGGCCTCGAAGAAGGGTTTCCGGACGCCCGTCGTATCGAACGAAGCGTCGACGCTGATAGGTTCGACATCGTGTCGGTTGAGACGACCTCGCTTCTGTCTCGGCTCCAAACAAACGAGAGTCTCAGCGACGCCGATGCTGCCGTCCTCGCCTGTGCCGGCGCCCACGACGGGGTGGCCGTGATGGACGAGACGTATGGGCGTGATGTCGCAGCGGCTGAGGGCATCACAACGAGGGGGACGGCGTATCTCATCCTAAAACTCGCGAAGGCGGGCACGATTAGTGGCGAGGAGGCACGGACCGTGATCGATGCGATGATCGACGAGGGCTGGTATTGTGCGCCCGATGTCTACAGCAAAATCGTCCAGACGCTCGAGTCCGTGTCGGATTGACCGACACGGGGCGACGGCGACGCGATGTCATAACAGAGCGGGCCGAACAGCCGCTACTCGGACTGCGTCCGCTCGATCCGTGTGAGACAATCGTCGATGAACTGCATCAACTGACGGGCGGCCCCCGGATCGAGCGAAACGAGTGTTCCGTGCTGGTCGTCGTACGGAAAGTGCATCACGACACCGTCCTCGAACGTTTGAATCGAACAGGTGAGGCCCCCAAGGCGGTACTGACGCTCCTGAGTTGGTTTGGCGAAGCTTTCCCAGCGGAGCTCCTCAACGATCTTCACGATCTCGTCATCGGAGTACTGCTCACGCACGTCATCTCGAAGGTGGACGATCTCATAGTTGTCTGCCGAGTAGTGGCCAACCGCACGCAAGGACTCACCGGCCCGCTGCTCGAGATACTCGGCCAGTTCGTGGGCGGCGGCGCGGGACATTATGTTCGAATTTGTAAGCCACGTTCAAATATCGTGTGGCAGTGGCGTAGCGCTCATTCGTCGGCTCGTCCATCGAGTTCGTTTACTCATCCGGAATTACTCGACGACGAGCGTCTGATAACACACCGGACAGGCAGTGCCATCGTCCGTTTCTTCGAGTTCCGTGTGTTCACCAGTCCAGTTACAGACTGGACACTGGAGTCGTTCTGCGTCGGTCATATGGTATTACAAATCCGCTCATCGGCGCAAAAAGAGTGGTGGACGGACTCAGTGGTTCGTCAGATATGGAGTTGCGGGTTCGCACTTCCCCGATTTACCTGTTTCATATTGAATGGTTTTCTGAGCGTACAGGGCGCGTATCGGCCACAGGTGTACACGAGTAGAATATATATCTGAGATATGTAGGGATTTTTGTTTACAGTCTACGGGCATATGGGTATGCCGACACTGGAAGATTGGATACTCTGGCTGCACATCGCCGCCGGGATGGTCGCTGTGTTGGCTGGCGTCGGTGCGCTCGTGACGAGCAAGGGCGGATGGCGACATCGGCAGGCTGGGAAACTCTTCCTGATATCAATGGGTGTCGTTGTTGCGACCGTGTTCGGTCTTCTAGCCATCAAGCCCACAACTTTCCGGATCATCCTCACGCTCGTTGCGATCTTCAGCGGCTATTTCGCGTTCTCGGGGTATCGGGTGCTCTCCCGGAAGCGACCGGCTGAGGACGCAGATGCGATCGATTGGGCTGCAACGGGAGCTGTTTTCCTCGCCTGTCTCGGTCTGGGAATGTGGGGGGTCACTGGGGCTCTCGGCGGGCAATCATTCGGAATCGTGATGATAGTCTTCGGTGGAATCGGCGTGGTGTTCGCTGCGTTCGACGCACGGATATTCCGTCAGGATGGGACCGAAGAGTGGATGGTGAGCCATCTCCAGCGGATGATCGCCGCGTTCATCGCGACGATTAGCGCTGTTTCGGCTGTCAATCTGACAACTGTCATCGGCATCTGGGCATGGCTCTGGCCGACTCTCGTCGGCGTTCCACTCATCGCCTACTGGTCGAATACCTACAGCACGGAGTGATCACACACTCAGTGCTGCCTGCTGAGGGTCTGGACTGTCCAATATGTGGATGAGCGGAGAAACCTCTCTCCGGTGTCCCGTCTCAGTCCCACTCATCGCTGATGCGTATCGGAATTTCATTCGCCGTGAACCGGGCGTTCGCAGTCCCACAGTTCGGACAGTCCTCGAGATACGCACACACCTGAATCGAGGCGGCTAACACTCGGTGAGCGCCGCAGATCGAACACTCGAACGTCGTGACGTACTGTACTGGCTCTGCAGACGTCCCTGTGCCCGCACTTCCAGTGTCCGAACCGGCTGCCGTCACGCGAACTTCCAACGTGTTCTCTGCCTCTTGTAGTCCATCGTCGAGTAGCGCTGCAAGATGATACAGCGATTCACAGACGGGTGAGCCGTGCTCGCCAGTGTGGTGTTCGTCGACGAACCAGTCACGAACGGTCGCGGCGGCTGTCCGATTGATCTTGAACGGTTGGGTTGTGTCCATCGTCGTTCGACCTCCATCCCCCATGGGAACGACAAACCTACTGAGTCAAGTATGGGGGTACAGGAGGATCAGTAGCACTCACTCAGATTTCGTTCGGCGGTTTCCACCCTTATCGACGATCCAGCCGTAGAAGTTTTCCCCCGTCTGGCCAGCACTCCGCCTGAAAGCCGTATGCTGATCGTGATCGTCATCAGGATCCGTTTCGATCTCGACGATCCGCGTCCCGCCACGCTTTTTTGCATACACGTCCGGACGGTGGCCGTTGATTGTCGGTGGCGTTCCGAACCCATGACTCGAGATGTGATCGGCTTTGACATCCCATCCTTCTCGGTCGAGTTCGCGGGCTTCTGCCAGTACGCCTTTGTCGTGAGCTTTTTGCTCTTCTCGGCTTCGGTGAGCCATACTAATCGTTTTCAAAGATTGTCTTTTAACCACTCTACTGTGTCGTCGCTGAATGTTGTTGCCCAGCGGCCACTCCCCGAGTCGGGCATCTTCGTGACCAATAATTCGTCATCGCTATCAATATGATCCTGTAGATTATCCCGAACATCTGAGGCACTGCTGGTACTCGTTGATACGAACCAGCTCGATTCTAATATGTGGGACCACCCTGAGTAGTCCTTGATAGCTTGATATAATTCCTCATAGTCCTTGACGTCCTTGAGGTCATAGCTGATCAAAAATACCGACGACATGGCTACTGATTGTCCATCTCAGAGCCGAGCGCATCACCGTGATAGCCACATTCTGGACACTCAAGAACGACACGGCGTTTCTCTTGTCGCTCCTTCGTGATTGATCCGCCAACGAGTGCGCCGAGGGTACCACCGATGACGGTACCGGCCGGCCCGGCAATTGATCCGACAGTTGCACCGCCGGCCGCACCGGTGGTTGTGCCGGCGAATGTGGCGCCGGTTGCGTTCTCTACCTCTTCGGGAGCGAGAATCGTTGCAACGGTTGCGTACGGCGAGTCGCACGCTGGGCAAGGGAGGTCGTTGATGTCGATACTGAGGTCATCTGTGGGTGGCGTACTCGTCATTGTGTTTTCCTACGCCGGTTTAGGCCCGCTGGCGCAGGGGCCGTCACGCACTGACCGAGATTCCATGCGGCTTTCACCACCTGGTGTCGGTATGGTGCGAGCGTAGATTCCCGGGGTCCGCCTCGCCGCCTTACGGCAGTAGATACAGGCGGATGCAACAGCCACGGTGGGTGATTTCAACCCATTAGAGACACTTGTCTGGCGACATAAAAACGCTCGCTCAGCGGGGTGAAAGTGGAACTACAGACAGGACTACGGCTACTGGAGATTCTAGAAGATGGGACCAAACAAGTGTCCCACCGTGGCTGTTGCATACCGTCCTCGAAATCATACGGGATTAAATCCATCGACACATGGCTGTCTGTATTCGTATGAAGAGAGGTTGTGGCTGCGCGCGCAGCGACCGGAGGGAGCGAGCACGGAGCGGTGGGTGGGGCGGCGGGGCGTCCACGGGCGGAGGTCGCCACGAAAAAACGGGGGGTGCCCCGCTCAGCGCAGGGTGTCCCGTTCCTCTTCGAGGCCGACACCCGGGTCGTCGGTGCCGTGTTCGGCTTCGTAGGCGTCGACGAGCTCCCGACTGTACCGCGCGATCCGGTTTCGGGACGTCGGCACGATCGTGCTCGCCGCCGCGGCGACCTGCGCTTGGGTGAGGTGCTTGCGCGAGAGCAGCCGATCCGCCGCGTACAGCGCCGACGCCGCGACGGTGCACCGTGGCGTTCCCGGTCCGACCGGCACCTGATCGCCGAGTTTCATCAGGTGTTGGGCCAGCCGCCACGTCCGCACTGCTCGCGCCCCGGGGATGACGTCGTCATCGAGGGCGTCGACGACCGCCATCACGGCGTTGGGCCTGATGAGTGGCGCGTCGAACCCGCATTCGCACCGTATCTTCCGCGCCGCAGCGCACACTCGCTCGTGGGGCGCTTTGGTGTGGGTCGCGACCGCGACGTCGATCTCGTCTCGGTCGACCGATGAGGCTCGCGCAGCCAGGAGGACGGCGCCGCCGGCGAGTGCCTCCCAGGCCATCCGCCCACCCGGTAGCCGCGCTTCCGAGGCGCTCCGGAGGAACTGTGCCGCCATCTTGACGACGTGGTCCGGCAAGCTCAGGTTGCCGCCGATCATCTCGACGTCCCGCAGCCCCTCGTTGAGCCGCTTCGTCCGCTTGCGCTTCTCGCCGAACTGCATCCGCTTGTGCCACTTCCGGAGGCGCTGGACCTTCTCCCACTGCTCGTTGCTCAGGGGATTACCCCGACCGTCGGTGTTCCGCCCAATCTTCGTGTGCAGGCCCTTGTCCGTCCGCAGCGGGTCCACCGTCTCGATGCTCTGGTCGGCGTCCCCGACTAGGCCCAGGTCGTTCAGCGTCGGGCTCAGGTCCACCCACTCGTCGGCGACGATCAGCCCACAGTCCGTGCAGAATGACTGCTCGTCTTCGGTGATCACCTGGCCCTCACACTCCGGACAGGTGGATCGCCCCGACGGCTCGTGTTCGACCGTCGGCTCGTGACTGCGTTCCTCGGTGGTCGTACTCTGTACGTCCGAAACCGTCTTTTCGCTCGCGTTGTTACTCGTCATTGCAGTATCCCGAAGGCGCTCACCACAGCGCCCGACTCCCCGTGTTCCAGCACGGGGGTTCCTCGACGTCACGACCGACAGAGCCGTCTGCGCGCTCTCGCTCGCGCCTTCGCGAGCGCCCTCCTGGGCGCGAGCGAGAGCGCGCCCGCACGGAGGGGCACAACCAGCGCCGCGCGCCGACCCGCCCGGAGCGAGCGGCCAGCGGAGAAAGCGTGGGGGGTGAGCAGCGACGCCGCGCAGCCCCCCGCGCTTTCCCGCTGGCGTCGAGGGCACATTCACTTTAGCCCGGCAGTCCGCCCGCTACTGCAGGCAGACCGCCCGGAATGGTCGGTCGCGAGCGACGCGGAGGGCGGCAGCGGCGAGCGGCGCGGGCCGTTCGAGAAACACCGGACAGCCGATGTCGTCGTTCGCTATCCCGAGCGCCAGCCTGGCGGACTCAGAAAGGGCGAGGCCGTCTCGACCGTTCTCCGATCCCGCAAGCACCGAGTCCAACGAGACGCGCAGCGTGGGTCGCGGGTAGTCGAGCGGTCGAGGGCTTTCTTTGCTGTCTCCGATGCCACGCGAGCAGGGAGCAGTATCTCACGAGCAAACTCGACGGACGTGACCCTGATGGCTAAGGGAGTTAGCTGTCGAGATCCCGCTAGTGTCGGTGAGCCGGCCAGTTACAGATGTCTCCGTCGCTGATGTGGCAGAAACCCATTACTCGTCCTGGAGTGCGGCGTAGATATCCGCATGCCGCCGGCCGTCGAGGGCCCCCATCTCGAGGGCAATCTTTCGACGTTCGGCGTCGCTCTCGGCCGCCTGATACCGCTCATACAGCTGGCGGACCTCGGCATCAACCGCTGTCGGGTCGCCATCGTAGACGTCGACGTCGTCGGGGGCAGCGAGATCGAGTGGCTCGTCTTCGAGATCCGCTTTGAGGAGGCGGAACCGCTGAGCGGTCTCGGCGCCGACCAGCTGCGTGACCGTCTCGAAGTCGAGTTGGTCGTCGTAGTACTTCGTCGCGACGAGCTCCCGGAACGGCTCACTGTCCGCGGTCTTGTCGAGATACTTGCGGAGGGCCTCGATGAGCAGGGCAGATCGGTTCGTGTCGTAGACCTCCGCAATAGCGTCGAGGCGCTCGACGAGCGACGCCGGCGAGTGAAAATGAACTCGCTGCAACTCGTCGCTTGGGTCCATACGATGCGTACGTTTCGGACAGACGCTGGTAACGGTTTCGGGGCTGTACAGTACACGCTCTGAGCGTCAGGAATCGGGAATGTCGAACTCAATCGTCACTCTGTGCGGGCAGCTCTGCCAGGAACCGGGTGGCTGTTGTCCCGATTCGGACGCCGTCGACGTTGTCGACGTCAAGGTCCGCCGTAGCAGTTCGAAACGGATACTCCTCAACGAGAACCCGATAGATAACGGTCCGAATAGTCTCCGAGCCATATCTGTCGACGACAGTCGCCATCGCTTCGGCTAGGTGGGCGTTTTGGTGGTCCACACGTGGGTGCTCTGCTCGCTCGAGAACAAGGTCGACGACGTCATCGATCGGTGGATGCTCGGGGTTCCCGGTGCGCTCACGAACGTCATAGAGTGGCTCAGAGCCAGTCATCATACTTACTCCGTCGCGTCCTCGTTCGTGTCTTCCGCCGCTGGCTCCAGCCGTCGCTGTCGACGAATCTCTGCGAGCGTGTCCTCCAGCGTCCCGAGAGCCCTAATGGCTTCGAGTTCATCGGTAATCTCTTCTAGAAGGCGGGCTCGCTCGATTGCGTCTGCATCGCCGGCGGTCGTCTCGATTGCCTCGACGCGAAGCCGGCGCTCCTCTTGCCACCCACAGTCCCAGCACGTCCGGACGACGTCGAGACGCTCGTCTTCAGCAGCATCGAGAACCGCGTCGGACAGTGACGTCGACGGCAGTCGGTCCGGCCCGACCTCGAGTGTGACCGGGCCACCGCACTCAGGACAGTCCATACCCTACAGGATGCGCGCCGCGGTCATCAACATCAGGGACCCGTGAGACGGACTCACAGAGAGGGCTCTCGAGGAAGCAAACCGGATACGTCAGGCTGGTCGTTGGGACGACAATCGCCCCGGTGACTCAGTAGACGATACGGTTCGTTTAAACTGATACATTCCGAAAGTCAGGACTCCACAGATGGCCCCTCGGCCTGAGAGAGCCGGCGGCCTTCGCACACTGCATATCGCCTCTTTCTTTGGACGAAAACCGCGATATGCAAGGCGAAATAACGCGCTCAAATCGCAGAATAACCTCGTCGGGCCGATTTGAGACAGTAGAAAATACCTCGACGAGCTCCCGGCTCACTACTATTTCACTAAAATTGCTCGACCACGGGGTAAGCGGGGTAAATTCGGGAAGTACTGATGAGAGATACGAATAGCCCTGTGTCAAGAACGCCTCGCTGGATGTCCACGTGCCCCTTGGAGATGACGAAAGAAAACCCTGATTCCCGCGAATTCGGGACGTTAAACCCACTCAAAATTGCCCGACGGGGTTTCAGTACAAGCGAGACAGCACTACAATCCCATCCTCTCGATATCCTGAGAGGACACTCGTCCACAGCCCGAACTTGGTAGTAGACACGCACGGAGGTTAACCAACAATTCGAATCGAAAACAGTGCCTGTTGGTTAATGATCTACCCCCTCCACTGTTTCCGAAGCTTTTGCTGTCTTTGTCCGTCCGACACAAGGCTTTTCGAGCGTCTCCGAGGAATCACGACTATGCGCCGCCGTGCCCTCCTCGCGACCGCCGCCACATCCCTCCCCGCAGTAATCGCTGGCTGTACCAGCCCCGGTGGGTTGGGGGGAAGCAACGCCGCTGCAGAAGCCCCTACAGCACGTCTCGAACTGACGACGATTGCCGACGCGAAACTCCCGACGAAAGTTCTCTATACAGTCCGCCCCGCTGAAGGCAACGACGAAACGGCGCAACTGTTCGATCGGATTCTCGACGGTGGCGCGACAACGAAGGCGACACGGTCGCCACTGCCCGAACAGCAACACATCGCCTACCAAGACGGCGTCTACGAGCTGGCGTACGAGGTGATCGAGGAAACGCCGGCTACCAGATACTCCGTGAAAGTGGATATCGTCACCGGATCGGTGACCGAGGCAGAGGCTATCCAGTTCGCTGACCTCCCCGAAGTTGATCAAGAGGAATTTGCTGCCCACGGACTCGCTGATGGTGACCCGATCGGAATCGGGACGACGTTCCTCTATACAGATGCCGAGCGCGAACAATCCGTCCTTGTCCCCGAGTCGGAGTACTCGTACATCATCTGGGACGACGGAACAGAAGCCGAATGGGTCATCGACGACGCTTACGACACGACGCTGAACACCTATCGCTACACGGCTGACCAGGTGGCAACAGCCGCCGAGTACGGCCAACAGATGCGCGAGCGGTTTACATTCGAACTTGCGGAACTTCCAGAAACCCAGCGAGAGATCGTCGAGACGGCGATCTCAGATGGACCGTACGTTGTCAGGCCCGATGAGACGCCGTCTGATGCGCTCGTGGCGCTCGCAGACCGGTTTCGCGGACACGAACAGGCCCACGGGCACGACGAAGACGGTGAAGGTGACCTGAGCGGCACGTATCTGGTTCGGTATCAGGGCGACGTGTATTGGACAACACTCGTCGTCCAGCATAATGCGTTCCAGACGACATCAGCAAGTTGATTTGGTCTATTCTGCTGGCACTTCTTGACTGGGATCGGAACGATATCCGACGAGAACTCAACGGAACACGTGTAGTCGGTATCACGGACTGGACCTGACGAACCCCCTCCCCCCTTTTTCGAGTTGTAAACTCGTCACGGCGGGGTGGGGGTGAACAGCAAGAGGGACTGCAAACCAGCCGGTTGTGGCGGAAATACGCAATAGAGAGGCTGAGTATCTTATTCTCTAACTTGTAACTAGAAATACGAAAGTTTATGTTGAACGTTACCTTACCACAACCGTACTAGGGACAAAGTAAACATATCGTCTAGCTCAGCTAGACGATTGATATCTCGGGATGTAGATTCCTTCCTCATCTCGTCCGTGGTTCTGATTCTGTGTATAATCCCGTCTCGACACCTCTACGCCAATTTCAGATATCTCAACTCTCGCTATGCTACGTCTTGGGTGATCTGTTCTCCCGCGACTTACAACTCGAAAAAGGGGGGAGGGGGTGAAACATTCGAGATCACCAAAGCAGCTTCACCAGCAATCATGTCTGAAACCCAGTATTCCTCTCATTCGTGAGCGGGTCCTACGAGCGTCGTTCTTTCGCAACCATTCTGGCGCTTACTACTCGAAAACGGGGAGTGTGAGCAAGACCGTATCACTCTGAGCTTCATTCACGAAATCTGGATTATGTGGATTTTGTTCCGAGACCCCACCTCGACTCACTTCTCCTTACAATGTGAGTGTGGGAGCATCGAACCAGGTGTGTTACCGCCCCCCAACATCTTACAACTCGAAAACGGGGGGCCCGGGTCATCGAGGAAGATCGACGACAGCGAGCTTCGTCGAACCGTTACAACTCGACAACGGAGGGTGATAGATTCCGAAAACGGTATTTGGCCCATACAGAGGATACGGGGCTGTAGTCGTTAGATTGCCTGTTTTCGCCCGGTTACAACTCCACAAGGGTCCATATTTTTATACCCAGAGTTCGAGGGGGTTCATAATGGGACGAGAGGGACGTAGAGCAGGATCGAATAATCCGGAAGGTGAGGAGGATCGTCAATCTTCTGCTGCTGATCCTGAAAATCCCGAGTCGATGGATGAGGAGGTGGAGTCTCCTGGCACGTCACAAACGACCTTCCGAAACGGATCAGATTCCGCCGATTCGTCTCAAGATGCAACTAATGGCGACGGTGGCGGCATCTCAATTCGTGATCGGCTCCAAACCGAGTCGTCCGGTGGCGTTTTCGCGAACAAAGACCTCGTCCGGTCAGATACCATCATCGATGAGGACCGTATCGTCGGTCGTGACGACCAGCTAGGCCGTGTCGTCGACAACCTAAAACCGGTCCTCCAGAATGAAGGGATCCCGGATATGCTTCTGAGTGGTCCTTCTGGAACTGGGAAGTCGCTCATCATTCATGCGGTCTGCAAACAGATCGTCGAACTGTGTGAATCCCAAGGCAAGACCTTCGGGGTCATTTCAATCAACTGCGAGGGGCCGAAGACAGCAGATCGGGCTGTCTATCGGTTAGTCAAAGCTGCTGCCGACGACCTCGGCGTTGATCCTGGTGTTCCCCAAACCGGCGTCTCAACGGATCAGAAGCTCGAGAGACTGTATGAACTCATGCGGGAGTACTACGACGGTGTCATTTTCATCCTCGATGAGATCGATATGCTCGAGGGGCCGTATCAGGAAGCAGAGTACAATTCTCTCATCTACCAGCTTTCACGGGCTCGCAAACTCGCCGATTTTGATGGTCCCATCTCGCTCACGACGATTACGAACTACGCCGACTTCATGAAGGACCTCAACAGCCGCGCACAGAGTTCTTACAATCCTGACGATATCTTCTTCGACGATTACGATGCGACGCAGCTCCGTAGTATTCTCAAACATCGGCGAGACGCCTTCAAGCCAGAATCACTTGCAGATGACGTCGTTCCGCTTGTTGCTGCGTTCGGCTCCCAAACGCACGGGGATGCACGGAAAGCGATTGATCTCCTCAGGTGGGCGGGCGAATTAGCCGAGCGGCGTGGAGCTGACACAGTTACCGAGACTGATGTCCGTGAAGCTCAGGAGAAATACACTGAAAACCGCAAGCTCCGGCATATCAGCGGCATTTCGACTCAAAAGAAACTCTCCATCTACGCTGTGGCGGCCACTGCCAACTACGCAAGAGAACATCCTGAGTGGATCCCTGCTGGACCTGCGTTCAAGACGTATCAATTCATTGCCGACACGATGGATGCGGACCAGTACAGCCGCGAGACGTTCGTAAATCACGTCACAGAGCAGAGTACGTACGGTGTACTGGACTTCGAGCGTCGGGGCAAGGGGCGAGGCAGAGGAGTGCATATGTATTTCTCCCTCTCCGAAGATCCGGAAACGATCATGGAGACGATCCGTGAGGATTCCCGGTTCGAAGATCTAGCTCACGAAGAGGCGACTATCAGCGCGGTTGTCCGCGAACGGCTGAAGCAGTTCCGGAGTAAGAACTGATCTCGCCCGTATTCTCCCCGCACTTACTTCTCGAAAACGGGGGGTGTTCGTATCCCGCGCGATGCGTTACAACTCGAAAATGGAGGATGTCAGTCGTCGGGATGTCTCGTTACTACTCGAAAACGGGGGGGTGGGTGAGCTAAGAGATTTGACTTGCCGGTCGATGTACTGTGCTTTCCCCTTTCCCTCTCCCATTTACAACTCGAAAACGGGGGGTGTGTCCTACGATTTCTTTGTCGTCGGGACCATCGATGATGGGGAGACGGTGGAGAAACGACGGAAACGCGGGGGGTGTGGCCCCTTCAAAATCAGCGTCACCCCCTCCACCCACATCCAGTTACGACGGAAACGTGGGGTGGGTGTCCTCCCTCATCGAGTTTTACTCGTCCGGGGTGACCGGACCCATTCACACTGAGGGGTGTTGGACAAACCGATCCCATTCACACTCTGGGGGGTGTCGTCTGCGACGTCTCTACTAGTACTGAAAAGAACATCAGACTACAGTTCAATCTCGTCTACTCGTCGGGATTCACTGGCCCCTTGTACTTCGACGTCACCGAATCGCCTTCCCGCCACTGCCAGTAGTAGTAGCGGTTGTCGTTGATCTCCTTGATCGTGATCGTCGCCTTCGCTGGCACGTCGTCTGGGAGGTCATCGGGGCGCTCCTCGACGTCGGCGTCGTCCGCTTCCTCCTCGAGACGAGCTTCCCGCTCTTTGTGTTCGGCCAACGCCTCGGCGTAGCTGGCAACGTCCCGAAGATGCTCCGGTGTGGCTTCATTGAGCGTGTTGACGATCTCCGTCGGGAGGTTCGCCGGTGGGTTCGGGGGTTCGTAGGACATCGGCTACTCTCGTGTTAACCAACACTGCCCACGAATCCATAGTTTTGTTGGTTAAGACGATGGAGACGACTCCCGTGCCTGCTGACTGTAACACTACTCGAAACTTCTTTATATACAAGTTTCGTACTATGTTACGCCGTGCTCCGGCGTATCGAACTCGAGGTCCTCGCCACGGTCGACCGCGGCGACACAATCTCCGAACTCGCGACGAAGCTCGACCACAGCGAGAGCTATCTCTCTCGTGCCGTCGGCGACCTCGTCCAGAAGGGGCTCGTCTACACGGAACGCGACGGCCGCCGAAAACGAGTCGTCCCGTCGGATGCTCGCGCCGTCGAACTCTACCAGGACCTCGTCCGCCAGCACTCCCACATCGACTTCCCCGAACTGCTGACCGGCAAGGCACTCGAGGTGTTGTACTACCTCGACCAGCCGCGAACCGTCTCCGAGATCGCCGACCGGAGCGACAACTACCGCAACACGGTCAACCGCGTCCTCAAGCGGTTTCGAGACCGGGGTCTCGTCGGGACCGTCGACGGCCACTACGAGTTCAACGCCGATTTCGACCGCCTCCATGAGTTTGCCCGTGAACTCGTTCATCATCTCCATCGCCAACGCCTCGAAGCCGTCGCCCCGAAGGGCACGATTCTCTGGGAGGACTACGACGAATTTCTCGCCCAGGCTGAGACGGAGATCGACGCCGAGGGATTCCACGAAACTGGCCTCGCTCGATTCGCGGCCTTCGACCTCCAGTTCCTGCTTACCGGCCACCGCTACTACGTCTACTCCGAGAACCTCGACGCAGTCTCGCCGGCGGAGCTCTGCTGTCACATGCTGCTGATCGACGACGGCAGCCGTCACCGCTCGTACTGTCTCCTCCTGCTCAGCCACGTCGACGTCGACGAGGCGGACCTCCGAGAGCAGGCGGCGAAGTATGGCCTCGAAGACGAAATCGACGCCTTGCTGCGCTACCTCGAGACGCACGGCGAGGTCGATGACGAGCGACTCCCGGAGTGGGACGAGTTTCAGGAGCTAGCGGCTGACTACGAGGTGCATCTTCCACAATGAGACCAACATTCGGACGCGAGTACATCGAGAACGAATTCCAGCGGATCGCGGATGGCCTCTCAGCCCCGCTCGCGGTCTACCTGATCGGTGGTGGCGCGATGTCGCTGCGCGACCTCAAGGGAGCGACGAAAGATATCGACCTGGTCGTCCCGGATGGCGACGCGTACGGTCAGCTGTGGGCCGTTCTGATGGACCTCGGGTATGCGGAGGTCCAGTCGCTGGATCCAGATTACCGGGCGCTGGGGGCGACGAGCTGCGTCGAGAACGACGATGGGTGTCGCCTCGACATCTTCAACCAGCAAGTCGCGAACAAGCTCGTGCTCACCGACGGGATGCAAGAGCGCAGCGAGCAGTTCCTCGACACGGATCGACTGACGGTCCGGCTAGTCAGCAACGAGGATATCTTCCTGTTCAAGGCGATCGCCGGCCGCGACGACGACATCGAGGACATGAATATGCTCGTGCAGGCCGGCCTCGATTACGACGTCGTCCGGGCTGAACTCGAAGCCCAGATCGAACGCCTGGGGGATGATCAGTTTGCCACGTTCGCGAACGAGGCCCTGGTCGAACTCGAGGAGCGGTACGGAGTGACAACGCCGATCGAGGGCCGGGTCCAGGAGCTCACGAATAGGTACTACCGGGGGCTCGAAGTCCTCCAGGCACTCGACGAACCGATTGCCGTCGACGAACTGGCCGCCGAACTGGAGCTGGATACCGACGAGGTTCACGACCGGCTCGCGTATCTCTCAACGTTCGACCGGGTCCAACGAGATGGCGATACAGTCCGTCCTGTGGAGTAGCTCAATCGTCGCCCTACGGGGAAGGAAGGCGGCCGTCTGGGCGGGGCACGCGACCCCGTTTGATCTCGTGATCGACGCGACGAAGGTGTTTGCAGCCGCCCTCGGGTGAGCGCTGCTGCCAGTCGGGACAGGTACACGATTCGTCGACGACGTCGACTTCGTACCTGTTGCCGGACGCGGACTGCACCTCGTAGCGGCCACCCTTCGAGAGGAGTGAGACGTCCATCGCTTCGGCGACGGCACGCTTCGTGCGGGGCTCAAGATCGTCCTCCGACTGTGCGTTCTCGTCGACGACCAGTCGGTCGCGAACGTCGCCCGTTCGGCCACCGTCGGGAGCGACGGCTTCCGCAGGCCCCCTGAGCCGCTCGTGGAGCACTTCCTCCACCGGATGGCCTTCCGGCCACAGGTAGTGGACCTCACGGCGCTCGCGATGGTCGTAGGAGCCGCACGCGGCTGCGCACCCAGTCCAGACGCGCCAGGCACCGAGCGCGGCCATCACGTCGACGATGGCGCGGGGAACCGTCTGGTGGTCGTCCGGGAAGAACACCCGGAATCGGGTACACGCCTCTTGCGGCGGGACGATCTCCCACCAGTCTTCGCTGGAGCCCCAGCTATTGTACATCCCCTCGTCGTTCCCGTAGCCGACGGTCACGCCGTCGATCGGCGTCCAGCCCGTCGGGAGGTGGTCTGCCTGCCCCTCGAGCACCCGGAGGACGGCGTATCGGAGGTACTCGTGGGCTTGGTTGTCTGTCGTTCGAGCGACCTGGTCATGCTGCTCGGCAACGTGCTCAGCTTCCTCGAGGACTGTCGTGAGATAGCGGTCAGTCATCATTCGGCGGAGGTCAGAACGCGCCTCCGCCCCTCGGCGGGCGCAGAAAAACTTCCAGAAACTGGAAGCCAATGTTGACATAGAGAATTGATCTGGCTCAATTAGGCGTCTGGCTTGGTACCTTTTGAGAACGAAATTTAATGTGCCACTAATTACTACATAACACACAAGATGATTCGGGGACTTATCGCGTTTGTGGCATCGCTGTTTACTGAGGCTGTGAAGTTCGCAAAATGGCCATTTAACCCGACCAACGGCACGGGACAGTACGTCACACCTTCAAACCGCCATTTCCTGACGGGGAAGGCGAATTTCTTGGTGACGGTTGCGTACCGACTGGGTCAAGCAGGGGTGAATTTTGGAAAGGCGCTGGTATTTGATGTGTTGGCTCCACTAGTTGATGCGATAATTGGGATGGCGAGCGACCTCTACCATTCAAATCCAAATTATACTCGAATGGCACTTCGCGGGGGTTTCTCTGCAGTTCAAACGACTTTCGCGATAGGAGCTGCTGGTTTGATGCTACTCGTAGGACTGTTCCGCAGGTGAAGCGCGAGGGTTACTCTTCGAGGACGTCGATGAGTTCCTCTGCCGTCCGACTGATCCGTCCGAGCCGCTCGCGAACGACCTCGGGATCGTCCGACTCCCACGCAGCGAGGTAGAACGCCGACCCACTAGTGTCGAGCCCGCAGTACCGCCCGACGACGTACGCGACGGCTTCGGCCTCGACTTCGCGTTTCGCCCGCTCGGTGTCGTCGTCGACGTCGAAGTGGAGCAGAGCGTGGGCGTACTCGTGAATTAGCGTCCGCGCGAGGTCCGCCTCGTTCTCCCGATCACGCACCTCGACGAGCGGCTGAACGTCGACGAGGCTCAGCTGCTCGCAGATGCCCTTCGCCTCGCCGTGGGTCCACTCCTCGGCTGGAACGATCCGCACCGTCACGCCGAGGTCGTCAGCGGCGGCAGTCAACTGCTCGACGAGGTCGCCGGCGTCCCCGGTTGCTTCTGTGTCCAGGTCGGGAAGCGGCTCGCCCTCGGTCTGGGAGATGTCGAACACCGGCGCGGGCTTGAACCCGACCAGGCCCTCGGACCACTCCTCGGGCGACGTCTCATCGTAGTCACAGTCGCTGTCCTCGTGGTAGCTCGAGGAGTTCTCGCACTCCGGGCACTGTTTCGCGATGATTGGCGCCCAGATCCAGATGGCCGACTCACCCTCCGTGACGTGACGGTCGAACTCCTCCTGCCACGTCCGGTAGCCCGCGACGCGGGTTGCCTCGGGACACTGCCGCTTGATGAGGAGCGTGTTCCGATACGAGTAGTCGTGGAAGCGACTCTGGACGTCAAGCCACTCCTGGAACTGGGCGCTGGCCTGCGCGTCGTCGACGCCAGCGACGAGCTCGTCGATCCACTGTCCGATCGTACTGTTCATCTCGTCGGATCGCGTGTCGGTCTCCTCGAAGGAGACCGACGAATCACTGGTCGTAGCCATTGTGTTCACCGAATCACGTTCACGGCAACTGCGTCTGCTCAGACCGCGCCGCACCCCTCAGGGGCGTTCAAAAAACCGCTCTGTCGGTCAGCGGAGCTCGTGGCGTTCGTCCGCAAAGCCAACCGAGACGAGGTACTCGAGGAACTCGTTGAACCGCTCGACGTCACTGGGCGTGTCGGTCGCAAGATGACGCGCCCACTCGATGGCCCACTGGAAGGCGGGATCCGTGCCGCCCTTGCCGTGAATGTACCACCACCGGGCCGCTTTCAGCACGACGAGCGGATTCGTCGGCGGCTGCTCACCGGCGAGCCCACGGGTGATGGATTCGATTTCGTCGGGGACGTCGTCGGGATCGACCTCCGCCGATTGCGTGTTGTCGATATCGACCGGGATCTCGTCGATCGAGACGTTGTCGGGACTCTGTTGTTGACTCACTGGAAGTCACCTCTGAGGGTTCTCGAAGGAGCCCTCGCCCTCTCTGGGGGCACGAAAAACAGGTCGCGAAGTCACGTCGGCGGGAGGTAGACGCTCTGTTCGCCGGCAGATACCTTTGTGCTGAACGTGGGACTTCGCTTGTTAGTCAACTACTGGTTGGACTGGCAGCCGTTCGAGTCGGCGATGGCACGGGATACAGAGAGTCAGCAGGTTACTCGGTACATCTGCATCGTCGACCGACTGGTCTGGGTCGTTGTAGAACCGGCGTCGAGGAATCCGGTGGTGAACCGGGAGATCACGACCGAATTTCTCGCGGTGAGCTTCACGGCCCATACCGCAGCGCAGGCAGGACTCGTTGTCACGGGTGATGATCTCCTCACGGATCTGTGGCCAGTTCGAGCCAAACGGAACTATCTCAGTATCTGACTGACGGTAGTTTTCTAGATAGTCCGGGTCGGCCGCTTGAAGGGCCGTTCGCCACGTTCCGAATTCACGCTGATACGGATCGATGGTAAACTTCCCGTGTTCGTTCATTTCCGTTGTTGTCGGTGGGTGGCCCAGCTCATTCGCAACAGCCCGCAGTTCGGTTAATAACTCCTCCCGTGGAATTCGCCACCGCTCATTTGGCTCGAAGCCGGCAGCTCGGAGAGCTTCATTCCACGAGCCGAATCGCTCCTGATAGACTGCTGCACTCCATTTCCCTTGGTTTCGCATTTCATCCTTCCGAGGGACATGGCCTAGCTCTTCGGCGAGACTGTTGAGTTCGGATATCAGATCCTCCTCGCTCACATCCCATACGGAGTGGACTTCCAACCCCGCCTGTCGAAGAGCACGATTCCAGGTTCCAAACGCTCGCTTGTACGAATTCGAGGTGTAGGGGCCACTCCGGTCCATTTCATCATTTGTGGGCGGTCGACCCAGTTTCTCAGCGAACCCCTGTAAGGCAGTAATGAGTCTCTCTTCGGAGAGGTTCATTTCAACGTTCGGCTCAAAATCGGCCGCCCGTAGTGCTGAATTCCACCCTCCAAATCGCTTGCAGTATGTCTTCACCGAATACTTTCCGTGAGCACTGTATTCACGCTCTGACGGGGTTCCTCCCACGATGTCGGCAACCGATTTGATATCAGTAAGGAGGTCCTCTTCGGGCGTCGATGGTCGTCCGTCTGGATCATTCGTTCCGGTTTGAAGTCCGGCACCCTCGAGTGCGTTATTCCACGACTCGAACCGATTCCCGTACGTCTTCGAAGCATGAGGTCCTGAATCGTCCATCTCACTCTGCGATGGGGGTCGACCGAGTTCCTCAGCGAACTTCTGGAGCCGATTGAGGAGTTCATCGTCTGAGTACAGCTTCTTGCCCATGATTTCTGAGGGGATTGAGTCACTCAGTTTGGTCCCGACTCGGTATTTGAATGTCCGCACTCACTCATTCCGGATATTGATCGGAACGGCGACTCAAGGGGCGATCCTCGCGAGTCGTATGGCAGCCACCCCCACTTTTTGGAAGCGACGGCTCGCCGACTAGGATATACTGAAATTCAGTACTAAGACGTCTTATTCGACGGTTTATGGATAGGCAGTTCGACGACGAAGACTGAACCAGTTGGGTCGTTGTCCTCGACCCACACGTCACCACCGAATTGGTCCGTCAGGAGATGGACGAGATATAGACCAATCCCCGATCCTGGACTGTCCAATCCTTTCTCCCCTTTCCCGAAGATTTGTTCTTTCTGTTGGTCAGGAATGCAAGGTCCATTATCTGCAATCCGGTACCGGACAGTCTCTGAGTTCTCTTCACAGGAGACGGTAATCTCAGGGGTCTCTTTGTCGTTGTGTCGGACCGCATTCTCGAGGATATTCCGGAAAACCGAAGAAAGCATCTCGTTTGCCTGTACCGACACGTCGCAGAGTTCACCTGATACGTGAAACTGCGCGTTCGGGAACGAATCACGTACTGCAGCGAGCTCAGCGTCAAGAAGTGGCTGAAGCCGGATTTCTTCTAATTCAGCTGTTCCTTCTTCAGAGAGTGATTCAACGAACTCACGTGCGACCTCCGTGAACTGAATTACGTGCCGGGACTTCTGTAACACTCGGTCCAGAGCGTCTTCCCCATCTTCATCGATATGGTCTTTGAGGATCTCGGCCCATCCGAGAATCACGGTCATATCGTTCCGGATGTCGTGCCGAACCACGCGATTTAGGGCCTCGAGTTGTTCGGTTTTCTCTTCGAGTCGCTGTCGATATGACTCGCGTTCAGTTACGTCGGTAACCGTCACTAGTTGGCCGGTCGTTACCTCACCTGCTAAGAATGGCGTGCTCGACACGTCATAATACCGTGTTTCACCTTCCTGCGTAATTGTCAGGATATCTTGTTTGGTGAGATGATCTGCGAGTGCGGTATTCACAGCCTCAAGCGGTTCGCCAAAGGAATCCTCAAGGGCTGGAAACAGTTTGCGAGCCGCTTGATTGTAATCCTGAATCCGGGTTTCTTGGTCGAGGAAGATTGCGGGTTTCTCTGACTCCCCGGTTAATCGGATTGCCTCAAACCGTTGTCTGTAGAAGAAGAGCGTTCCAACGGCGAAGAGGGCGACGCCAGGCGGCTCATACATTAATGGGAGCAGCCAGTCGACCTGACCGCCAATAATCATTGCAACAGCTGGGAGGCCTGAGAGTCCAACGAGCACGACGAGCGGACGGCTGTCACTGCCAGTATGATGGAATCGCTCCATCAGTACGAAGAATCCGACAGCGATGGCGGCATATGATAGCCCCAATACGATCCAGTAGAGCAGTTCGTGATGGATCACGAGGTGCGGGAATGGTTCTGTGACCCATTCCGTCGTAAAGTAGAGATTGTGGAGTGGATTCGTGACTTTGAGAGCGGTGAAAAAGAGGAACGTCCCGAGTATGAGGTTTCGGAATGGGGCGTGGCGAGGTGGCCGACCGGTATATGCAGCACAAAAGTAGAGCCAGGCCCCGACAGCGACGAACGCAAAGATGAAGCCAAATATATAGAAAGCGAGTTTCCCGGCACGCGTCGGTGCGAGAAGATAGCCAATGTACCCTCCAGACCACAGAGCAACGGAACCGAGGAAGACGATCAGTCCTTCACGTGTCTCCGGATGCTGTATCTTCCATGCTTGTGGAATAGTCGCCACGCAGGCAATCGCAGATAGTGCGAAAATTATGACGTGACCTAGAAGGAGGGGATTCATTATCCAGATAAAGGGTTGTTCTCGGGGTGTTAAATAACGGTTTGGAACAGCCCTCTTTCAGGGGGATATCGGGCTTCTTCCGGCCACTAGGCATTCCATCTCTCCGTTGATTCCCAGAGTTGGCGTCCAACTCATAAGGCTCCAACAGTACTGGTACAGCGTATTAACCAACAATAGGGGAACTCACGTGGAGTGTGTTGGTTAAGAATAGAGCTTACTCTTCGTTCTCACGCAACTCTTCAGCCTTCCACTTGAGCCGGCGCAGAATCTGCGTTCGGTTCTGGTGGGCGTTCTCGTAGGCAACGCACTCCTGGAGGGTTTCCATATCCGGAATCGTCGCGATCCCTGCCTTGATCAGGCGCGTGTTCGGCGCCTCAAGCCGCTTTTCAGGCGGAAATTCGTCTGACGCCTCTGAGTCGTCTGTAGAAGTACCCATAACGGATGCCTCCACCTATTGAGGGCACGAGCAACAGCAGAGAATTGAAGCAGTAGATCTTGGGAAGGCGCAGCCACTGCGAATGAGACCATCAATATAGAGGCCTTCACGACAGGATTCGCGCGGTCTCGAAGCCCAATCAGGCTTCCGAGGATTCGAGCAAAACGAGGTTCTGAACAGGGTATGGGTTATTCTCGCCGGCGAACTCGTCCTCAGGGACGTAATGCCAGAGGTGGCCGTCTACTTGGTAGAGAAACGACTCGCCGCCTTCTGCTTCAACTCGTACCCGCTTCCCGACATTATCGTCTTCTTCCCAGCCGATCACGGTCAACGGCTCGACGGGCCATTCAAAGAATTTGACCGAGTCACCACGCTCCAACTCTTCAAAAGTCTCTATATCCCCCTGCTGTGGCTCTCGCACGTCGAGAGTCGGATTATGCTCAATAGACATGGTCTCTGGGTACGCCCCTACTCACTTAATACTGTCAGCAGTGGATTCCAGCCGCTAGAACGGAAGCACGCCTGGCGAATCTTCTCTCCGACTGCTCTTAGCCCATCGCCTCTTGGAACCGCTCACGCAGCGCGTCCTCGCGTTCTTCGAACTGCTCGACTTTCTCCTGCAGGTCGTCGCTGACGCGCTCGATGCTGGCCAGCGCTCGTTCGCCGGCCAGCGACGCCTGTGACCCGTCGTCGCCGTCCGCCTCTAACTGCTGCTCGTACGCCTGCTCGACGCGCTCGATCGTGCCTTCCGGGTTGAACAGAATGTCGTTGGCGATCCGAACGTATTGATCGAGGGATGCCCCCTCTTTACCCTGGAAGAAGTGGGTGAGCGCGTACGTCGCGCCGGAATGCAGCGTCCACATATCGATCTCGAAGGGGGACGCCGCATTGGCTTCTGCATCGCCGGCGGCACGCTCGGCCAGGTAGTCCGGGAAGCCCAGCAGGGTGTAGAACTCCGTGACGGTGAACGGGAGCTCCGAGAAGTCGAGGTCGATATCCTGAGCGTCTCGGATGAACTCGAAGAGGTCGTCGGCGACGAGCTCGACCTGTGCGAGGAGTTCCTCCCACCAGGTGCGGAAGTTCCGCACGTCGCCGACGTGCTTGATGACTTCCTTGTCGGTGAGCGAACGCATCGTGTTCGAGCAGTAGCCATCCTGGGCGAACCCCTCCACGTAGACGGCGTGCTCGCCGAAGAAGTCGTAGCCCGACGTGACGCCCATCGTAATCGGGTCCGACCGACCGGGCAGGCGCACCTCGAGGCCGTCGAACATGATGTCCATATGGACCTCGCCGCCGCACCGGTAGCGCCGAATCTCGCCGAACATCACCTCACCCAGCGGCGTCCCGTCGATGGTCTCCTCGCGGAGGACCTCCTCCAGCGGCCCGTAGACGTCGACCGGGTTGATGATCGAGTAGGAGTCAGTCGGGATGTGAAATAGCGACTCTGCTTCGGTATCACCGTCTGCTTCTGCTTGTAGCCGGGATGGCTCGACGATGGCGTTGAACCGCTCCGTTTCGACCCACTCATCGCTGTACGGGTTGCGATATGCGACTGCTGTATCGACTGCCTGTGGGAGGTTTCGAATCGCCTCACTGAAGCTGATTGGTTCGAGACCTCCGTATTGCTCGGCGTACCACTCGGGTAGTTCCGTCTCGGTTCGCCCATCGAGGCCTGCGAAGACCGTAGCTTCCTCTGGGTCTTTCATAACATGCTCCGAAGGCGCGAAGCGTTCTGCTCTGCGCCTCCACCCATCGAGGCGCAAAAACGACGCTACGACTGTCGACACCCGTGAGCTTGGATTCGCTCTGGAAGCCCGACTTTTCCACAGAGCGGACACTCGACGAGTGGTGTCGGCGGGAGATTCTGCCACGCAGCAAGAGCTCCTCGGAGATGGGCTTTCGTCTCTGCCGACTCGGCGCTTTCGAGGGCACTGGTGAGGTGTCTCCGGAGTCGTTCTCTGTTCGTGAGAGCGCCTGGATTGGGCGTCGGGATAGGCTCGTCTGTCTGTCGCATTTGAATCACGAGGGGGTTACCCCTCATCCCCTCGTAGGGGAAGAGCAACACCCTCCGGCCGACCTCGCTCTGGTGGCCGTGTGGCGTCGACAATCGTATCCAACCGCTGCGGGGCGACGGCTTCCCAGATGAGATGATGCTTCGAACAGACCGTCACGAGATTCGAGACTCGATTCGCCTGTTCGTGGTCAAACTGCCCATCGGGGGTGACGAAGGACTTCCGCGGAACCAAATGGTGGACAGAGATGTCCTTCCCAACCTGCTCTTGATGATCCGCTTGAGTCATCTCACACCACGGCGTTTGGCACTGGAAGTTATCACGTTCCAATGCTTGCCGCCGTTGCTCCGGCCAATTTGGCCCGTAAGGGATCTCTGAACGTTCTTGATAGGACCGTGGTTGTGAGAAGCCAGCTTCGTTGAGTGCTTCTTCCCACCCGCCAAACCGGTGGTCATACGTCCATCTGTGATATTCCCCAACCCGATCCATCTCCCCACTTGATGGCGGGCGACCCAACTGCTCCGCAAGGCGGTCAATCTCGTCCAACAGGTCCTGATCGGTGAGTCGAAATTTCCGGTTTGGAGCGTAGCCAGCCTCACGAAGCGCCTCGTTCCAGCTCCCAAATTTGTTCTGGCAGACGCGCTGGGAGTACTCCCCGTGCTCGCTCATCTCCTTTGCTGTCGGTGGTTTTCCTAATTTGTCTGCGACACGCTGGAGGTCGTCGAGAATTACGTTCGCGTCCGTTACGATTTGGTCGCGACGATGGACTGCGGTTACGTGGCCACCCAACTCGTTGGAGGTCGCAAACGACTCGCCACAGTAGTCACAGATATGGTCGGTCAAAGATCTGTCACCTCCCTCCGCGGTTCCCCCGTAATGGGTTATAAACTCTCGACCCCATCCCCAACTCCTGCTTCCAGTAGGGGTCACAACGGAGCGATTCGTCTCGCCAGGGGTACTCTGAATCAGTCATAGCTCGGTGACGGGGAGTGAACTCCCCCGCAGCCCTCTCGGGGGCAATAAACACTACCAACCGGAATCGTACTTGAATTTCAGACCGAGTTCGTTACCGACCTGAGCAGGTCTGTAGACCGCGTGTGTTACGGTGGGAGGTGTCGGTCGTAGATATTCCGGCGATGCCCGACCGCCTCGACGATCAGGACATTTTCGTCTCGGTTCCACGTGATGATCGCACGGTAGTCGCCGGCACGAAGCTTGTAGTACGGATACCCGCTGAGTTTTTCGAGGCGATGGGAGGTCCAGTCTTTCGCCTCGTCGAGTTTCTTCACCAACCGCTCTTGCGCTTCCGATTCGAGTCCCTCCAGCAAATCGAGTGCTTTCGGTGTCCACTCGACCTCAGTCATCGATGCCCAGCCGGTCCTTCACGTCGTCCTGCGACACCGTCTCGCCCTGCTCTCGCTGCGTGCGGCTCTCGGCCAGATGCTCCAGCGCTTCCTCGGACAGCTGCGTTGGCGGGTTGACAGCGTCCCGAAGCGCGTCGCGGATGAACTCGGATTTGTTCGCATAGCCACGCTCCTCCCAGACGTCGTCGACCTGTGCCAGCAGCGACTGTGGCACCCGGACGTTGATCTTCTCCATTTCACCGTCGCCGCCGGCGTCGCTGTCAGTGCTCATATGCTGTGATACACTTGTATCACGTAAGTAGCTTCGGTTGGATTTGCGGACTGTGGTTGACGAGGTCCAGACTGCGCTCGAGGGAGAGTCGCCGATGCTCCGAGAGGTTCAGGACGACGGCTTGGCCGTCGACGCGGAAGCCGACGTATTCGACTGCGTCTCGGTGAGACTGACCGGGCGATGCGACTGGAACCGATTCCGAACTTGCTACAGGTACATTCCCATTCATTCGTTGCTCGCGGGCGGTTCGGTGACCCCCGCACCCCTTTCAGGGGTTCCACAAACAGGACGGCGCAGCGTTCGGCAACGTATTTGGCAGTTGCAACGTACTGTCCACATTATTGAGGATGGCTGTACTGGACGATCTCTCGGGGTTCGAGTTCGAGGACGTGATGGAGGACGTGTTCCGGAACCTCGGCTACGAGAACGTCCGCCAGGCCGACCGCACGGCTGACGAGGGTCGCGACGTCATCATGGAGGAGGTCGTCGACGGCAGGCGGCGCGCGATCATCGTCGAGTGCAAGCACACGGGGACGGTCGGGCGGCCGGTCGTCCAGAAGCTCCACTCGGCGATCGCGACGTTCGACTTCGACGGCCCGAAACGTGGAATGGTTGTGACGACTGGCCGGTTCACGAACCCTGCTCAGGAGTACGCAAACCGACTCCAGCAGAACGACGACCCACACCCAATCGAGTTACTCGATGGCGAGGATCTCCGAGAGATCGCCGACGAGATCGGCCTCGACCTCTACAATGGGCGCATCGAGATTCTCTGTGACGAGACGCTCCGCCCGTACGACCCTGCCGCCGACGTCGACGCGGCCGTCGCGGAGGCGTTCCGCGACATCGAGAACATCGAGGCTACCGACCTGCCAGACCCGCATTCGGTGGTGACGTTCCGCCCGGTGGTCGCGGTCACTGCGGACACGAACGCCGTCTTCGAAACGTCGGTGGGCGTCATTCACCGGATCAACGACCGGACCCGATTCGTTGCCCACGCCGAACGCGGGCAGCCGCAGGTCGTCGACGAGGACGTCGGGACGCTGGTCACCGAGAATCTCCACGCGACTGTCGACCTCGACACCGGGCAGTTCGGAGAGGTGTTCGACGACATCGAGGAGCGCCGGTTCGGGCAGACCCAAACGGAGTACAAGGAGTGGGCAGTCGAGCGCCTCCAGCAACTCCACACGACGACGGTGACCTACACCGGCGACAACAACGTCACGTACAACAAGACCTGTGAGCCGAACCGCTCGGACATCTCTGTCCAGTCGATCGAACCAGTGTACCTCCCGGAAGTTCGGCACACTACCGACGTCCAGGAGTACACCTACCCCTACGAGTACTACGTGGCAGGCCCGTCGAGAGTGACCGCCGAGGACGGCATCCATCAGTGCGTCCACTGTGACACGAGTGGCGTCACCGAGACGTACACCTACTGTCCGAACTGCGGGGCCATCGCCTGCTCCAGCCACACCAAAACGGAGCGGCTGGAAGGCGAACCGGTCTGTACGGGCTGCGCGGTGACGGAACGGTTCGCATTGAAGACGAAGTACTTCTACGACGAGGAGAATCTCGAGGCGTTCCGCGAGGAGTACGCCGATATGCCGCTTCACAAGAAGGCGATGGAGAACAAGTTACTGGCCGGGGGAAGCGTTGTCGCGACGGTGCTGCTCGTCGTCGGACTCCTCGTCATCGGCGGCATCATCTGAGCGGGCTACGCGTTCACGCAGGCTCAGCGACCAGCTCTTCGAGCGCCTGCTCAAGCGGGCCGTGGAACTGCCAGCTGGCCCGCTCGAAGGCTTCCTCGGTCGGACCATCCCAGCGCGGGAATGCGGAGTGACCACTCACCTTGACCGTCCACTCGGATGGCTCCTCGAACGGGTTCCGGGTCGGAAGTTCAACGACGTAGAGGTACTCTTCGTCGCCGTGAATGCCGTCGGCTGGGTTCTCGACGCCGTGACCGAGCAGGAACATCGGCTGATCAAGATGCTCCATATTGTCCGGCTCGAGGAGATCCGAGGGTTGGTCGGCGTGGATGCTCCGGTTACGCCCTTCGTCCACGTAGAGGGTCATCGTCGAGAGCGTGTCGAGGAACAGGAACGGGACAGCAGCGTACGCAGACCCGCGCTCTGTTCGCGTCTCATCGAGCAACTGCTTCAGCTGCTCAAGCTCACGGAGGACGCTGGCGGTATCGTCGTCCGAGTGTCGGTAGTTTTGTGCAATCCAGTTGCCCTCGGACGGTTCATAACTCCTCAGCTATCGAGAGTGCACGGGCCGCAAGATCGGCGGCGTCGCTTGCAAGCATGCGCGTGATCGGTTCCTTGCCAACGTCACCTCGGTCGAAGACGACCGCCGGCGTGGTTTCGACCTGCTCGAAGGCTCGCTCGGCCGCCCAGCCCATGGTCGAGCCTTCCTCGTCAGGTTCCGGTTCGTTTGAGCGGTCGATCTCGACAACTGGGGCATCAATCTTCTCCAGGGCTGCCTCGATGGAATCGTCGAACCGGAGGTTCGCGGCGAACCGGATGTCGGGGTCGTGCTCCCGCGCCGACAGCAGGAAGCGGGCGACGTGGCTCGAGGCGCCGAAGCGTGTTCCCCGCGTCACGCGGATTCCGGTCATCGTCCGGGCGATCCGTCCCTCGACGGCGACGGTCTCATCCGGCCGTTCTGCGTAGGGCGTGGCCCCGACCACGTTCATCCCAACCTCCGGAACGATCGACGACACGCCAGTAGAGACCAGCTGCTCCACGACGGACTCGACAGCTTCCTGAGTGGGCTGTCTGGCTGACCGATCCCGGATATTCGCGAGGTGGTGGACCGGTCCTGGTCCCTCGCCGACGTCGAGCGGGTATCTGATGGCGCGGGTCATGAATGCCACGCCGGATTCGATCGCCTCCGGGATGTCATCGCCGTGAGCCAGTCGTGCCGCGATCGCACTCGAAAGTGTACATCCCGAACCGTGTGTCGCGTCCGAGTCTACTCTCGAGTGCTCAAGTGTGGTTACGTCGTCCCGAGTCACGATGACATCTCGAACGACATGCTCATCGCCGACATGGCCACCTTTCACAAGTGCTGTGTCGGCTCCCATCTCCACGAGTCTCTGCCCCGCAGCCTGCATCGAGTCCGGATCCTTGACCGGGATGTCTGTGAGTATTTCGGCTTCGTCAGTGTTTGGCGTCACGACCGCTGACTCGGCGATCAACCCCTCGTAGGCGGCTGCAGCGTCATGATCGAGCAATTGGTCGCCCGAGGCGGCGACCATAACCGGATCGACGACGAAGGGCACGTCCATGTCAGCAGCGTACGACGCAACCCTCTCTACGACGGGTTCAACACCCAACATGCCTGTCTTGACGGCCTGTAAATCGAAATCGGTACGGATAGCCTCAACCTGGGCCTCGATTTCCTCGACCGGGACGGGATGGATCGACTCCACGCCAACGGTGTTCTGTGCCGTGAGGCTCGTGATCGCACTCGTCGCAAAGGTGTCGAGTGCCTCCATCGTCTTGAGGTCCGCTTGGATGCCGGCGCCACCGCCCGAGTCACTCCCGGCGATCGTCATGACCTGGGGGAGCTCAACCGGGGCTGGCCCTCGTACTGTGGGCATATCAGTGATATAACCGACGAGTACAAATCGGTAATGGTCGAGCCGCGTCACTCGGCTTCCTGGACCGTCTCGAGGAGCGAGACCGCGAGGCGAGCGGCGTCTTCCGCGGTCTCCCCGAGGACGTAGGTAATGGGTTCGATCCCGAATGCGCCGCTGTGGTAGATGACTCGCGGAACGGCATCCCGAGACGCGAACCGATCCAGGAGTCGCTGGTTCCGGTCATCGTACTCGGCGTCGAACTCCATCGGGTCGAGCCCCCGGGCCCGAGCGGTCGAGAGGAGCGCATCGTCGGTTGCGATGTTGACCGCACCACGTAGCCCGTCGTCCTGGGCCATCGCAGCTAGCACGACCGTCGCGACGTGTCGCGATGCCCCGAATTCCGGGTTTGCTGGGATTTCGACGCGACCGTCGACCGCATAGATCCGCCCGGGAATCGCTGCAACCTCGGAAACGTCGTTCGCACCGGGGAGCGCAGATCCGACGTTCGTCCCGACGTTGGGGACGTATGTCGCCATCCCGGGTGCTGTCGCAAGGATGCGTGCCGCCGTCCGGACGTCCGTCAACGTCTCCCGTTCTGCGGCGAGGCGCTCGTCGGTGCCACGGACACAGAGGTCACAGCCGAGACCGGCGAGCGAGGGCATCGCCTCCTCGTGCAGTTCACACACCGGGCCACGGTCTTCAAAAGCCCGAACGAGCGCGAGCAGTTCATCGAGCGCCTCGTACCCATCCATGTGTCCGGAGGCGAACCCCTCGGCGATACGCGTAACCGTCTCGGCGGTCAGCGGATGGTCTTCGATGCGTTCTTCGACTGCTACGTCGCCGCTGATGTACTTCGAGACGGCGGCCTGGGAGACGCCGATATGTTCTGCCACCTCTTGCTGGGTCATCTCCCGATTAGCTAGTTCCCCGGCGAGACAGACACGGATGGTGGGGAGGACCCGCTCAATGACGATCTCGCTCGGGAGGTGGAGTGACATACGGATAGGATCAGTTGCCCCACAATAAATCGTGCCCACCGGTGAACGAAGTCCGTATCTCATCGAAACCGTACGCATCGAGTGACACAGGCCTAACCGGGCCAGGCCGACTCCTCGGCGTCCGCATCGGGGTACTTTTTTACCCAACCCAATATTCTCTGGTAGTATGACTAGCGAATACTCACTTGAGGTCGGGACAGTCCGCGAGTATTTCGGCGCGATGGGGCCCTCCTGGGTCGCGGGGGCAATCGCCGCCGGTCCAGCGACGATGGCGAGTCTAATCACCGCGGGGGCGATCTTCGACTATCAACTCCTCTGGGTTGTCGTGCTCTCTGCCGTCGCTGGCACCCTAGCACAGTACCTCGCGATGCGGCTGGGGCTGCTTACTGAGCGGGGAATTGTCGGCGTCGTCGAGGACCATCTTGGAGAGACCTGGGCGTGGATCCTGGTCGCGGACGTCGTCATCGCGGCCGGTGTCGCCCAGCTCGTCATCATGAAGACGGTCGCTTCCGTTTCGGCGACGATCACTGGGATCGACCCACGCCTCTGGGGCATTGCCTGGGGCGGCATCCTCGTTTTGGGTCTGGCCGGTCAGGGATACCGATTCGTCGAGCTCTTCGCGAAGCTGCTAGTCACCGCGGTCGTCCTGGCCTTCGTTGCCTCACTATTCGTCGTCTCGATCGACATCGGCCAGGCTACCCAGGGGTTGATACCGACGCTGCCCGGCGGCAGCGCACTGGTCGCTGCAGGCATCCTCGGGGGCGCGGTCCACATCACGCTTATCACCATGCACTCCTACACGATGCGAGCCCGGGGCTGGACGGAACGTGACTATGACCTCGCGACGGTGGACGTTCTGGCGTCGATGCTCGTCGCGTTTGGCATCTACAGCATCGCCATCTTCCTTGTCACAGCGAGTACTCTGACCGATCCGGATCTGACGACCGTCGGTGCAGCCCAAGCCCTCGGACCCCTGGTCGGCCCGGCCGCTAAGTGGCTGTTCCTGCTCGGTCTCGGCGCCGCTGCCGTCTCGACGCTCGGTGGCAACACCATCGTTCCGCCGTTCCTCGTTGCCGACAAACTTGGCTGGGGCACGACCGTCGAGGATACGCGGTACCGGGTGCTCCTCGCACTCTTTGCTGTGTTATCGGTGCCGGGTGCGTTCATCGGCGGTGAGGTCATCGGCCAGCTCGTCCTCGTTCTGGCTCTTGGCACGGTTGGCACGCCCTTCGCCATCGCCGTCGTCCTCTATCTGTTGAACGCTGAGAGTGTTGGCGCCTCGAACTCAACGCTCGCGAACCTCGGCGGGCTTGCCTTACTCGCCGTTTCGGGTGGTCTCGCGGCCAACTTCGTCAGGGTACAGATCGCGACCGGCCTCGATCTGCTTTCCGGACTCGTACTTATATTCGCGCTCGTTCTCGCTGCCGCGACGCTCGTCCTCTTTGGACAGTACGTCCGCGAGGAGGTGCCTCTAGCGTGACTGGGCTTCCGTTCCCGTTGACCGGCTCGACGCTGATCGTCGGGCCATCCCAGGTCGGAAAGACTCGTCTCACGGCCCGCGCCCTCGAGGCCTGGGTTGGACGGCATGGTACTGATGGAGTCGTGGTTCTGGAGTTCGCGCCCGAACTAGAACGCGACGGCCAGATCCTTGGCGGTCGCTTGGACCGGTTCACTACTATTCCTGACGGTGTCTGGCACGGCGTCCTCGACGCGCATGCCCCCCGGGCGGAAGGGGCCAACGAGGCAGAATCGGCGACACTTGCGAAGGACAACGCCACCCGTGGTCTCGAGGTTCTGGAGGCTGCCCCGGATCCAACCGCTGTCTTCGTCAACGACGCGACCATCCCGCTCCAGCACACGTTCGTCGAGGTAGATACGCTCACAGGCTACTGCGACCGTGTGCGCTGCGCTGTTCTCAACGCGTTCGATTCCGACGAGCTTGGAACGGACGACCCGGTGTCACGTCAGGAACGGGCAGCACTGTCGGAACTCCGTTCTTGGGCGAATCGGACGATCGAACTGGACTGACCGTCGGAACCGAAGCGGATCTATTGCATCGGTTCGATAGTGAAATCGCCGTCAACTACAGGTTCGAAGCCATTGACAACGTTCGAGATATAACTAACTAATATAGGCAAGTTATATCCTCTCTCAGACGGTACGGCTCGCTAGTGCCATTCAGCGATACCCTTCTTGAGGCGGGACAGGATGTATGGGCGGCCCAGAAGGAGCACCCCTTCGTCCGCGAACTCGCGACCGGAACTCTCGACGAGGCGGCGTTCGAGCACTGGATCAAACAGGATTACCGCTACCTCCTGGACTACGCTCGGTTGTTCGCGATTGCGGGCACGAAGGCTACCAACGAGAAGACGATGACGCACTTACTCGGCGTGGCCCACCAAGTGCTCGACCACGAAATGGACCTTCACCGTGGCTTCGCGGCCGATTACGGAATCTCCGACGGCGAGCTCGAAGCAGTCGAGAAGGCGCCCACATGCGTGGCCTACACAAATTTTTTGATCCGGACGGCTTACGAGGGCTCGATTGCGGAGATCGCGGCCGCACTGTACCCGTGCATGCAGGGCTACCTCGACGTCGGAGAGCATATGGCGTCGCTCGCCACCGACGAACACCGGTACACACCCTTCATCGAGATGTACACCAGTGACGAGTTCCGTGACGCGACAAGCTGGTGTCGCGACTTCGTTGACCGATGTGGCGAACAGTCTCCCGGTGAACACGACGCTATGAGGGCGGCGTTTCTAACTAGCGCGAAGCTCGAGTATCGGTTCTGGGAGATGGCCTACACGCAAGAAGGGTGGGGTCTATGACGGACGTCCCCGATAGGTATAACGACTACCGGGCCACCGTCAGCGACCCCCGGTTCACTGACTGGCTGCGGGAGCGTGCCGAACCCGACTGGACGAACGCCGTCGATCATCGGTTCACCCGTGAGATCGGTAGTGGCGCGCTCTCCGAGACGGTCTTCGCCGACTACCTCATCCAGGACTACGCGTTCGTGGACGTTCTCGTGAGTACGTTCGGCTTCGCAGTGGCCCAAGCACCCGATGTCTCAGCGAAGCGCGCGCACGTCGAATTTCTCGACACCCTGACTGACGAGGAAAACGACTACTTCGAGCGTTCCTTCAGCGCGCTTGGCGTCGATGATGCTCGGTGGAAACAGACAGAACTGTCCACGACCACAGCCGCGTTCGTCGACTTGCTCGGTCGTACTGCCCGCGAGGGCGGCTACGCCGAAACACTCGCAGCCATCGTTCCAGCGGAGTGGATCTACGCCGAGTGGGCGACACGCGAAGCTTCAGCACACGAATCGACTGCCGGGCTTCCGTTCTACTTCGCCGACTGGATAGCGTTGCATGCCAACCCCTCCTTCAAGGAATTCGTGACCTGGCTCCGCGGCCAGTTGGACGCCCATGGCCCGACGGTCTCTTCCGCACGGGAACGGGAGATCGAGCGAATCTTCTGCCGGACCGTCGACCTCGAAGTTGCCTTCTTTGACGACGCCTACGCGGCCGTTGAGACCGACGGGGAGGGTAGGCAGTAATGGTTTCAACAGCTGTCGCACTCACCGCTGTCGTGCTCACAGTACTGACCGTTACCGCTTTCGGCCTATTAGCGGCTCGCGGCCGGGTCCGATCCGTCGAGGATTATATTTCCGCCCGCGACTCAGCCGGTCCCGGAACCCTCACCGCTACGATCATCGCGTCGATGATGGGCGTCTGGATACTGTTCAGCCCTGCCGAGGCCGGGGCCGCCTTCGGCGGGCTCCCGGCCATCCTCGGATACGCAATCGGGAGTGCGGTTCCGCTCCTCCTGTTCATTCCGGTTGGCACACGCATCCGTGCCATTGTTCCGGCCGGCCACTCACTCACCGAATTCGCGTACGCTCGCTTCGGGACCGGAATGTACCTGTTCGTGCTCGTCGTGTCCGTGTTCTACATGTTCATCTTCCTCGCGGCCGAGATGACGGGGATTGCCGGCGCCCTCTCACTCGTCATCGGGATCCCCCAGTGGCAGACGGCCCTGCTCGTAGGCGGATTCGTCTTGATCTACACGGCGTATGGGGGACTCGTGGCGAGCATCGTCACCGATACCGTCCAGACGCTCGTCCTGCTCCCGCTGCTCGCCCTCGGTTTCGGTGGCGCCGTGCTTGCGTTGGGTGGAACCGCCGAAATACACGCTGCAGCGATCGCTGCGGACGCGCCATTGCTGGATCCGACGTTCGGGCCCGGGCTCACGTTCGGCGTGTACGTTGCCTTCGCCATCCTCGGTGCGAATATGTTGAACCAGGGAATGTGGCAGCGCGTCTACGCTGCCAACGGCGAATCGTCGCTTCGGTGGGGATTCGGCGTCGCGGCCGTCGCAGTCACCCCGATGATTCTACTAGCTGGGTTGTTCGGTATCGCTGCGGCCGCTCTCGGGCTGACCGAATCCGGCGGTGCCAGCATCGCGTTCTTCCTCGTCCTCGAGTCAGCCTTCCCGAGTTGGGTAACGCTCACGGTCGTCGTCCTTGCGGTCCTGCTCGTGATGAGTTCCGCGGACACGATGTTCAATGCCATCGCGAGCGTCGTTACTGCCGATCTCGCGCGGTTGCTCGATCAGCCAACCCAGCGGGCGTTGTGGGTGGGCGGTCGCGTCTTGACCGGGATCGTCGGGATCGGGGCGATCGTCATCGGTTCGCAAGGGTATAGCGTGCTTGAACTGTTCCTGACGGCAGACCTGCTCGCGGCTGGGATTTTTGTCCCGTTTCTCGCCGGCCTGTATTCCGAGCGGCTTTCAGGAGCCGGGGCTATTGTCTCGAGTCTGGGTGGGCTTGTGGTCGGTGTCGCCTACTTCCCGCTCCTGCGTGGACCGGTCGCGTCGATTCCGAGGCTTGGCCCGCTGCTGCCCGCACCCGAGTTTCTACCCGCTTTTGTCGGGGCGACTGTCGTGTCAACCGGCGGGACGATTCTCGCTATTGCCCTCTGGGACGCCGACGTCGACCTCTCCAGCGTGGATCGTGATATCCGGAGCTTGGATGAACCGGTCGCCGATGGGGGTCCGAACGGGGGGGAAAACCAATGACCCCGTCGGTCATGGCTGTGTTCGGTCTTGCGATCGGTCCGACCGGCTTTTCGGTACTCGTGTGGGGCGCTATACTCGTCGTCGTACTCGTGTTCATCTTCATCGTCAGAGCGTTGATTCTGGACACCCATCGAACCTGACTCGGACGCCCACGGTGTGTACGAGTCGAACTATTTTCTGGGATACTCAGCGCGAATATAGATAGTGGGTGAAATAGCAGGTACGCATCCTCCATGCAGCAGAGTCGCTGACACCTATCACCGACTGAGGGTTACAACTAAACCACTACGCCAAATGTGACACCTCTGATGGTTCCTCGACGTCGTCGAACTCGCCGCGCTCGACAGGTTCCCAGTCCTCACCCGGCTCTGGACTCCACCAGTCGACCTTGTAGGCGCCCGGTGAGCAGAGGATCTTCACGCGGGCCGACCCATCAGGCAGGTCGCGACGCAGTTTCTCGTCGACGTGGAGGTTCCAGGTCGTGGTTGTATCGAAGCAGGCGAGCACGGCCTCCTCGTAACCGCGTGTTTCTCGGGATTCTTGGAGTTCGACCTGGGTGTTGCAGTTCTTGCAGAACACCCCCTCGAAGGGGATGTGAGTGAAGACCTCCTGCCCGCAGACGGGACACCAGAGGAACTCGAACAGTGCCTCACTGTGTCGATCTAGTACTTCGAGGGTCATTGGTTGACTCACCCGGTTGTACCGGGCCACCACCTCGTGCCCGGCCGAAAAACAGCGCCCAGCGCTCATCCACTCACCGCTCGGCGCCGTAGACGATGCGAGAGGGGGCTTCGTACCCACAGTCGGGGCAGTCGTACCACCGCTGGACTTTCGCCCCGTCTGCCGCCTTCTCGCCGACGCGAACGTCGTCGTTCGGACACTCCGGGCAGTTGAGGTCCGGTGCGGGCCGCTCCCGGAGTTCGTCACGGAATGACGTCGCGTCCTTCGTCTTGTATCCTCGCGACCAGACCGGGTAGCCGTCGACGATGATTGCTCCGCGCCACTTGTACCGGTAGGAGTCCGGCGCTCGGTGCAGGACGGCTCGCGCACCGGTCTCGATGTTCCGATACGCGAGCATCGGCGAGCGGCTCTCGCGTCGCCAGTTGGTGATGCGAGGCATTGGTTAGAAGTGGACGTCAGCGGGCACGATCCAGAGCTCTTCATTCTCCTCGAGGAGTCGGTCCAACTGTCCACGGTGGCGAATGCCGGTTCCGTGTTCGGTGTACAGGAAGATCGTCGGGCCGTCGTACGCACCGACCTGGTGGAAGGCGTGCCGGGCGAGGTCCTCGTCGCGCATGATCTCCTCGTCGGAGAGCTCGTCGATGGCCTCCTTCACCCGGTCGAGATTACGCTCGAATTCCTCCTTCGTCGCCTCCCAGCCACACTCGAGCAGGTCTTGGCCGTCATCGGAGTCGACGGGGGCTGCCGTCGGCAACCCCCCCCATCGTGCCTTCCCCGCAACGGACGTGTCCTCCTCGTCGAAGGTCACATAGTAATCGAAGACGGCGCCGGCGTGTGGGTCCGCGCCGACCAGGCGGTCGAACACCGACTTTCCGGTGGACAGCGCGTCGTCGTGCGTCGATGCCTCTACGAGTGCGTATATCACCATATGCATCTTGGACACCTCGAAACGCCGACGCACGGGTGTCGTTGGTCGCTCCAGCTGCGCCGGCACCCATCACCGGCGCGGAATAAACAACTCTGGCCTCACTCGATCACAGGATATTGTTCGCCCACTCGACGGTGATCGCTACGGCATCGGGTGTGAAAGCTACGATGGTCATTTTACCGTTGATTGAACTGGAAACACTCTTGATATGTATTCACGCACAAAACACGGTGTGCCGTTTCAGAGGGCTACGCTAATTCCGAGCGACGGAATCGGAAATTCGCGATCTTACTGGTCGAGGAGACACTTTGAAAGCGTCACGATTCGGTTAGCAGCTGTCGAAGGACGTAGTGTAGGATGCCGCCGTGTTCGATGTATCGCACCCCGGCAGGTGTGCCCACCTGGGCCGTCACCGGGAACTCAACCGACGACCCGTCCGACCGCTCCGCAGTCACCGTCAACTCGGCCATCGGCTCCAACTCGTCGTCCAACCCGTAGATCGTGTAGACCTCTGACCCGTCCAATCCAAGCGCCTCCCAGGAGTCACCGTCCTGGAACTGCAACGGCAACACACCCATTCCGACGAGATTGTCCCGATAGATGCGCTCGTAGCTTTCCGCGATGGTCGCACGAACACCGAGAAGGTCGGTCCCCTTCGCCGCCCAGTCACGGCTCGACCCAGTCCCGAACTCCTCGCCCGCCATCACGACGAGTGGAGTTCCCTCCTCGCGGTACCGCTGGCTGGCCTCGAACACGGTCGTCTGCTCACCAGTCGGATGGTGGATGGTGTACCCGCCCTCGACGTCGTCGAGCATCTGATTCTCGATGCGGACGTTGGCGAACGTGCCCCGCATCATCACCTCGTGGTTACCCCGGCGGGCACCGTACGTGTTGAACTCGTGGGGCTCGACACCGTGGTCCATCAGCCACTGGCCGGCCGGCTGATCCGTCCCGAACGGCCCGGCAGGACTGATGTGGTCAGTCGTAACCGTGTCACCCAGCGTTAGCAGACACCGTGCATCCTCGACGTTAGAGACGCCGGGTTTCTCCAGCGGGAAATCTTTGAAGAACGGCGGCTCCCGGATGTATGTCGAGTCCTCGTCCCACTCGTAGACCTCGCCGGTCGGGGCCTCCAGCGCGTCCCATCGCTCGTCGCCTTCGAACACTTCGGCGTACTTCTCCTCGAACATCGACGGGTCGACGAAGTCGTGGACGGCTTCGTGGATCTCGTCGCTGTCTGGCCAGAGGTCCGCCAGATAGACTGGGTTTCCGTCGTCATCGTACCCCAGCGGGTCGTGCTCCAGATCGATGTCCATCCGCCCAGCGAGCCCGTACGCCACCACCAGCGGCGGGCTGGCGAGGTAGTTCGCGCGCACTTTTGGATGGATGCGCGCCTCGAAGTTCCGATTCCCGGAGAGTACGCTCGTCGTCCAGAGGTCGTGTTCGTCGATAGCGGTCTCGATCGGCTCCGGGAGCGGCCCTGCGTTCCCGATGCAGGTCGTACAGCCGTAGCCCACGACGTTGTAACCCAGGTCTTCGAGGTATGGCAACAGCCCCGATGCTTCGAGGTACTGGGTGACGACGCGGCTGCCGGGCGCGAGGCTTGTTTTAACGTAGTCCGGGACGTCGAGGCCACGCTCGACGGCGTTTTTCGCCAGGAGCCCGGCTGCCAGCATCACGGAGGGATTCGACGTGTTGGTACAGCTGGTGATGGCGCTAACGACGACGCTCCCGTGCCCGATTTCGACGTCGTTGCCGTCGATATTCACGGAGGCGCGCTTCGTGAGAGGGTCGAGGTCGGGGCGGTCTCGACCGGTGTCCACGACCGCCTTGCCGCCGTCGGTCTGCCCCATCGATTGGTCGCTCTCACCGAGCCACCGGGCCAGCGCCTCCTCGTCAGCGTCGTCGAGTTCGTCCTCGAACTCGCCGTGGAGTAATTCCCGGAAGTGGGTTCGCATGTCACCCATCTCGACGCGGGACTGGGGTTTCTTGGGGCCGGCGAGACTCGGCGTCACGGTCGAGAGGTCCAGTTCGACCGTCTCGGTGTACTCGGGGTTCTGCTCACCGAACAGCCCCTGGGCGTCCAGATACTTTCGGACGAGCTCGATGTGGTCCTCGTCGCGGCCCGTCAGTTCGAGGTAGTCCAAGGTGGCCTCGTCGACGGGGAACATGCTGATGGTCGAGCCCTGCTCGGGCGCCATATTCGCGATTGTCGCCCGATCAGGAACAGTCAGCGTCTCCACGGCGGGCCCATAGAACTCAACGAATCGATCGACAACACCGACATCCCGCAGCAGTTCGGTGACGTGCAGTACGAGGTCAGTCGCCGTCGCACCCTCGGGGAGTTCACCTGTGAGTTTCACGCCGACAACCTCGGGGAGGTTCATCGTGATGGGCTGGCCGAGCATCGCGGCTTCGGCTTCAATACCGCCGACGCCCCAGCCGACGACGCCGATGCCACCAATCATCGGCGTGTGGCTGTCGGTCCCGACGAGGGTGTCTGGGAACAGCCAGTTCTCGCCGTTCTGCTCGCGTTCGTGGACGACTTGCCCGAGATACTCCAGATTCACCTGGTGGACGATACCCGTCCCTGGCGGCACGACACTGAAGTCGTCGAAGGCGTTTTGCGCCCACTTCAGCGCCCGGTACCGTTCGCTGTTGCGCTCGTATTCGAGTTCGACGTTCTTCTCGTAGGCGTCCTCGTTGCCGAAGTAGTCCACTTGGACGCTGTGGTCGATGACCAGGTCGATGGGGACTTCGGGTTCGACGAGGGTTGGGTCGCGGTCCTTGCGTTCGACGGCCGATCGGAGTGCCGCGAGGTCTACAACGGCGGGGACGCCGGTGAGGTCCTGGAGGATAACCCGGGACGGCTGGAACGGGATGTCGGCGTCGGGAACGTCCGGTTGCCAGCCAGCGAGGGCCCGGATGTCGTCCTCGGTAATGTCCTCCCCGTCGGCGTTACGGAGGACGGATTCAAGCATAACACGGATACTGACCGGGAGTTTGTCAAGTTCACAGAGGCCTTCCTCTTCGAGGACGGTGAGGTCGGCCATTTTGTAGGTCGTTCCATCGGCTTCGAACTCGCGGATCGCATTGAAAGGGTTCATTATTGTGGAAGATTTCAAACGGAGTAACCTTATTCTTGTTCCCGTTCTCGGGAGACGGGATTCGAGCAGTTCGACGTGTTCGTTGGACCTGCCCGAAGGGGTTCAGAGAGCTCGTTGCTCTCGTGTTCGACGAGTGACACAGTTCTGCATAAGGTGGCACTGCCTTCCTCGCTAGTGTTCATGGGTTCAGGCACCCGTTTCTTGGCCAGTCTTACTGTCCATGCGTTCAGGCGCGATTCGTGACAACCGCATCGCGTTCCCGGTGACGCCGAGGCTCATCCCCATGTCGCCGACGATGACCGCGACCGCGACGCTCACCAGTCCCAGCGGGACGCCGAGTGCAAGCAGGGCCTTCACGCCGAGGCTCGACCAGATGTTCTGGCGGATCACGCCGTTCGCCGTGTGCGACAGCCCGTAGAGATACGGCAGCTTGCTGATGTCGTCGCCCATCAGCGCGATGTCGGCGGTCTCGATTGCGGTGTCCGTTCCGGCCGCGCCCATCGCGATGCCGACCTCAGCGGTCGCCAGCGCGGGCGCGTCGTTGATGCCGTCGCCGACCATCGCCACGTCGCCGTACTCCGCCTGTAACGCCTCCACGGCATCGACCTTCTCGTCGGGCAATAGTTCTGCGCGATACTCGTCGACGCCGACCTGTTCGGCGATCGCACGGGCCGTCCCCTCGTTGTCGCCGGTCAGCATCACGACGTGCGCGACGCCGAGTTCGTGCAGCCGTGCGACCGCCCGTTCGGCGGCCGGCCGCACCTCGTCGGCAATGGCGATAATGCCGATCAATTCGGTATCCGTGCCGACGAGGACGACCGTCTTCCCCTCATTCTCGAACCGCGAGATCGCGCCGTCCTCGAGGTCGGCACAGTCCTCGCGTTCGCACTGCTCGTGGGCCACTTCGGCGACTGCGCCGCCGTCGGCACGGAGGTGGGCGTGCGACAGGTCGAAACCCAACTCCTCGAAGAGGGCGGGCTTGCCTGCATAGTACGTCTCGCCGTCGATGTCTGCGCTGATCCCCTTTCCGGTGATGCTCTCGAATTTCTCGATACTCGGCACGTCATCGCCGGCATCCTTTTCGGCGCGTTCGAGTATCGCCTCGGCGATTGGGTGTTCGCTTCGCTGCTCGAGTGCAGCCGCGTGCTGGAGTACCGTCTCGTCGTTCGTACCGCCAAGCGCTACGACGTCCGTGACCGCGAGTTCGCCCTTGGTGAGGGTACCAGTCTTGTCGAGGGCGATGGCGTCCACCTCGCCCATCGCTTCGAGGTGGTTGCCGCCTTTGATGAGGACACCGTTCTTCGCGGCACTGGTGATCCCCGACACCACGGAGACTGGGGTCGAGATGACAAACGCACACGGGCAGGCGATCACCAGCAGAGTAAGCCCCCGAATGAACCACGCCTGCCAGTCGCCCGCGAAGGTGAACCCGTAACCGGCTAGGTCCACCGACACCGGATCAGCGATAACCAGCGGCGGGATAGCGGCGGTCAGGATTGCCAGCACGACGACGAGGGGTGTGTAGTAGCCGGAGAAGCGGTCGACGAACTGCTCAGACTCGGTCTTATTCGCCTGTGCGCCCTGGACCATCTCGATGATCTGCGAGAGCGTCGACTCCGAGGCGGCCGAAGTGGCCTCGAACTCGAGGTATCCTTCCTCGTTGATGCTGCCCGCGTACACTTCGTCGCCGGCAGCCTTGTCGACGGGGACGCTCTCGCCCGTGATCGGCGACTGGTCGACTGCACTCTCGCCTTCGATGACCGTCCCGTCGAGCGGAATCTTGTCACCGGGGCGAACAACCACGGTCTCGCCCACCTCCACTTCGTCGGCGGGCACCGTGACTTCCTCACCATCGCGAAGGACGGTCGCCTCCTCTGGCGAAAGTTCCATCAACTCACGCAGGGAGTCTCGCGCCCTGTCCATCGCGTAGTCTTCGAGCAGTTCGGCGATACTGAACAAGACAGCCAGCGTCGCGGCCTCGACGAAATAGCCGATGCCGGTCGCTGCGATGATGGCCGTCCCCATTAGCAGGTCGATGTCCAGACTCCGGTTCTTCGCGGAGTAGTACCCGCTACGGACGACCGGGATGCCACTGGCCGCGACGGCGCCGAGGAACAGGACATCTGCGATGTGGAGCGGGTACTCGAGGACACTTGCGATGGCGATATTCTGTCCTGCGAGGAGGAACTCGAAGAGGAGCCCGGCGGTGAGGAACGCCGCGCCGAGCCACGTCTTATTCGCGCGAGGACTCGTCCAGACCTCCGATGGTGGTGCGATGTCGACGCCATCGGCCGCCTGGTTGTCCTCATCATCGCCCTCGGCGTCCGAGCCCCCGACGACCTCGTAGCCGGCGCCTTCAATCGCCTTGACGACGTCGGCTTCGCTAGTCCGATCAGGGTCGTACGTGACGTTGGCTGTGCCGGTGGTCGGCTGGAGCGTGGCGTCAGTAATGCCGTCGACACGCTGGAGGCTCTTGTCCACCTTTTGGGCGCAAGAGGGACAGTCCATCTCGGGGACGACGAGGCGAGCGGTCAGCTCCCGCCGCTGCCCGCCGCCGCTCGTCTCCCCCGCTGTGTCCGGATTCTCTGTCATCACCTCACGGTAGGTGCGTCAGATCGATAAGCCTTTGTTGGAGTATTCCAAATCAAGGGTCAGCGTGTTGCTGGGGGCTCTTCGGGCAATCGTTCCCCGGCGACGTGCTGCTTCGCCAAGTGTTCCTCCGCCCGGCGGAGCCGGTAGGTGAGCGTCGACCGCGGCACGTTGAGATGCTCGGCCAGTTCGCCGACGTCGACCTCACGTGGGGACTCGTAGTATCCGTGTTCGACGGCTGCCTGAAGCGCGGCCTCTTGCTTCGGAGACATGTCACTTTGCGTCTCGTCGACTCCTTCCCCCGACGCCGTTGTGTCCGCGGTTCGGAGCATCTCCATCTGGGCGCAGTCCCCGACGGCGATTTTGAGGGCGTCGAAGAACGCGGACACGTCGCCCTCTCCGGAGTGGATGAGTCGCCACGTGTAGTGGTGGCCCTCGTGACGAGTCTCAAACAGCACGCCGTCGCCGAGGTGGTCGCGGGCGATGTGGGGGACGGACGCGCAGGAAGGGGTTCGCTCCCAGTCGGAGTAGAGGACGAGCGTGTCGTCCATGCGGTCGAGAACGCGGGTGGTCTGGGTGGCATTGCAGTCCTCGGTAGCCAAACAGTCGGCGTAGTAGTCGCTGGTGCGAAACGCGTCCTCGATGGCGTTGAGCGCCTCAGGCGTACCGGTGGCATGGTCGACCCGCCAGAGACGCTCGGCAGTGGCGTGCAGCGAGAGCGAGCGAACGCGAGCGTCGGGGTGGTCGGCGAGGGCGTCCGCCACCCTGTTGCAGCCGGGCTCGTATTCGAGAGCGAAGACGAGTTCGCGCATACCCCGTCTAAGGCCTGCTACGACATAACCCATGGCCTGCAGCGTTGTCGACCAGTAGATCTCAGATTACGTCGTCAGGGTCGTGAACTTCCTGCATTCGCTGTGCTTCGGCCGCGTATTGCTCCTGGAGGTCGGGGTCATCGACCATGCCAAGATTGCCGGGTTCAGCATCGACTGCTGCCGTCGTATCTCGGACATCGGTAAATGAGGTTAGCGCCCGCTCCTTCCGATAGTACTGTTCGCCATCGGGCGTTGCGTAGGTGAGGATGATCAGGTTCTGTTCGTCATCGGAGTACGTTCGTTCGACAAGCCAGACACGAAGACCGTCTTCAGATTGATTTGACATACTTGTGTGTTCCCCGGTATCCACTAAGGGATTGGTGTTACGGCTTGCCGAGACTCGCTGTCTCGAAGGGTGATTCTTCGGTCGGAATGAGCAGCTCCTGTCGGTCTCCGACTCGCTCGGCCAACTTCCGTTTCAGGAACTGCCTCGCCGTCGACAGCGTGAAGACGCCCTTGTCGAGCATATCGCCGACGACGTCTTTGAGGGCCGCGAACTGTCCCTGCAGGTGGCCGTCGCCGACCGGCTCGCCGTCGTACCAGCGCACCGTCGCAAGCGCGCCGTTCCCGACCGTCTCTCCCTGTTCGACTGTCTCCGAATCGTACTGCAGGCCGAACCACAGCGTCCGGTAGGCGGTCACCTCGAACGTCGTCGACACCACGAAGAACGCCTCGTGGTGGAGGTAGTCGAGGTGGTCAGCGACGATCTCGTCGAGGGTGAGCCCGGTGGCACGGGGCTTCGGCTCGACGACTGTCGACGGTCGATCTTCGCCAGCGAGGTAGCCGTCGACCGCATCTGCCTCGAGGCCATCGGCCAGTTCCGCCAGCAGCTGTTTCGCCCACTTGGAGTCGGTGTCGTCGCCACCGAACGGTGTTTCGGCCGAGATTCGGTGCTTGAGCTTGAGATTCGCTGCACCCCAATGAGAGTAGTGGAGCGTGTACTGTCCGTCTGTGCGTTCGTACGCAACGAGTGCGCGGTGGCCCATTGAACAATCACCTTGCAGGACGATCCACGACTGGATCGCCCCGCACCCCTCCCGGGGGACGAACAACGCTACTCGTCGATCGGGTCGGGGGAACTGAGGTCCGCGTACAGCACCTCACCGTCGCGGATGATGTACCGTTTGGCCAGCACGGGAAAGCGGCACTTGGTAAATCCGGCTGTCTGGATGTCGAATTCTTCGTCCGGTTCGAGATACTCCGCGAGCGACCGGAGGAACTCGTGGGTGACGATGCCACCGTCGTAGTCAGGAAGCCCGTTCTCACGAGCCTCGTACACTTCGAAGCTGTCGTAGCCCCAGATGATCAGTTCGCCGTCGTCGTCCACCTCCCAGTTGAGCGTCCCGAAGCAGTAGGTCTCACAGAGCTCGCGGACTGCCTGTGGATCCGATACGAGCGCGCCGGTCGATGTCGTTGCGGCTTGGAGTGTTGCCATTGGTTGTTCTCGGGAGCTGTCTCGCGCCCCCGCACCCCTTCAGGGGGCGAACAACTGCTCACGCTGTGACGGCCACATGACGTTGCGCTGCCGATGCGTCGAGCTGTCAGGATTCTCTGTTGACGTCACCGTCCCTCGTCGTATTCGGTTGGGTGAGAACATCCACCTGCTCGAGGAGCGTCGTCGCGGTGCTAATTCGCTCTTGATCAGCGGGCTCCAATTGGTCGCTGTCGATACTGGTGAGGCTACTGAGCGCGCGGTGGAGTCGATAGCCGGGGGTGTCTCGTGGGTCCATGTGTGCGCCTCCGCCAATTTCCGGCGCGAAAAAACACCGGCGGGCAGTCAGCGGGGCGGTTCGGGAGTGATCACGAACTGACCTCCAGTTAACCAACAGAACGAATCGATCTCAGGATCCGTTGGTTAAACTGACGCCGTCTCTACTGACTGGCTTCGGGTTCGGGCCCATAGCGCGGTGTCCCGCATCGCTGACACTCCCACATGGGCTGCCCGGTCCACTCGTCATCGTGGACGGTCTCGAATTCGCGAAATCGATGCTTAGTCTCCCGACCACACTCCCGACACTCGAGGTGAGTTCTGTTTGGGCGCTCGCGTCGTGGCTGTTCGGTATCGGTCTTGTCAACGGATTCCTGGAGCGCAATCGCTGGCACCAGCCAGAAGTCGTCGTCTGCGTCCTCACGAAGGCTTGCAAGCCCCTCTTCGGTGCGAACCGCGCTCCCGGTTTCGTCGTAGAGAAACGTCGCGTGTTCGCCGTCATGACACGACGTCGTCGTCTCTGGCGGCGATGTCTGGTTGCGAGCGGACGTGAGCAGCTGAGTACCACATTCAGACGTGACTCGTGTCGCCGAGGGGAGCGAGGGCCACTGATCGACAAGCTGTGGGGCCGGTTCCTCGTCGAGGTCGTAGATTAGCTTGCAGTCATCGACGACTGGGTCATCGTCTGCCTTCACGAGGAGGGTAGCCGCAGCAGATCCCTTCCCGACGGCGCCGTAGAACGTCGACGCCTCGACGAGCAGCTGGATGACGTGGAGGAGAGTCCGTTCGGCAGTCGATGTGTCCTGATCATCGGCTGCTTCGAGATGGTTCGTGAGACAAAACCGGCACTTCGACTGGCCAGCGGGGATCGACGCTCCACAGGAAGCGCACTCGGTCGCATCTGCTGTCGGGCCGTCTGGATAGCCCGCGTCGACGCCACCGGAGCGCTGCCGCCGGGGCTCGCCACTACTACTGGCGAGTTGGTCGTCGGGAACGTGGGTTGCTTCGCCGAGCGGTCGGAGGGCTTCGTAGTCGGCGTACTGGTCGGTCATAGAGTGATCTGGCCGTATCATGCTTCGTCTTCGGATTTAAACAATGGCTCTCACATCAATCAGGCAACAAAATACAACCGAAAATCAGCAGTGTGGGCGTTAGACAGCCAGTTCGTCCAGTGTGTCGCGGTGGGTCCGTACGGTGACCACTGAGACGTTCGCAACGTCAGCGACGTCCGACTGGGTGAGCCATTGCCCGTCTTCGCGTCCGGCTTTGTACAGACAGGCTGCAGCGAACCCGGACGGCCGAACCCCGGTGGTTGCCCCAGTCGATTCGGATGCTTCCGCCAACTGCCGAGCCCGCTGCCGGATCTGATCGGAGACGTCGAGCTCCGAGGCCAACCGCGGAACGAACGCACTGGGCGTCACGGGTTGGGCTGGCAGGCCAAGTTCCGTATTCAGCGTCGTGTATGCGTTCGTCACCCGCGATTGCTCGACGCGCGCCGACTCGGTGATGTCGTCGAGCGTTCGTGGTCGCCCGTTACACCGACACGCTCCGTAGACACTCGCGGCGGCCATCGCCTCAATCGACCGGCCCTGCAGGAGTTCCTCGTTCTGAGCGCTGCGGAAGAGCTGGCAGGCCTGGTCACGGATCGTCTCGGATAGTTCGAGCGTACTACTGATCCGGCGGACTTCACTAAGCCCGTGTGCGAGGTTGCGTTCGGCTTTCGACTGAAACCGCCCACGCGTCTGTTCACGGCGCATCCGAGCGAGCCGCCGTCGCTTCTGTCCTGAGAGTTCGTTCCCGTTCGCATCGGTCCCGTGGCCGATCTCCGTCGACAACCCACGATCGTGCCGCGCCGCTGTCAACGGAGCACCCGTGCGCTCCCGTTCGTCTTCGTCGAACCCTCGCCACTCTGGCCCGTGGTCGATCCGCTGCTCGTCGACGACGAGTCCACAGTCCTCGCAGACGGTTTCAACCGCGTTGGTTGTAACTTGCCCGTTACACTCGGGACACTGCGTAGCATTCGAGTCGGTCTGGACGTCTTCGTCGAACGTCGTTTCGTAGATCTCTCTGGTTGCCATGGATACTCACGAGGGGACTCACGCGGATCGCGTCTCTCGGAGTGCCCCTCACCCATCAGGGGCACATACACACCACACGGAACAGCGCTGACACTGGAGGGCTGCGGTGGCGAAAGCCCGGCCGCGAAACGGCGCGTGAGCGCCGTGAGCAGCCCGGACCGTGGAGGTGGTGGGAGGTGGCGGTGACCGCGTACACACCAGCAAAAAAGGGGTGCGCCGACCGGCTATTCCCACCACCGACCGCGCTCAGGGAACATAATGGTGCTCCACCCAGTGACAGCCAGTGAGACGCGCCCCTCGTACCAGTTCCGGGCTACCTTGTGAATACGCACCTGCTCGCCCTCTTCAATCCACGGCGCATCTGATTTCTCCCAGATCGTCACCTTCGTTTTTCCACTGTCGTCTGCGATCAGCCCGACTTGAGCGATGGCCGGCGAGTCCGCATCCCAGAGTACTTCGACTCGACCCTCGATGCTCACCTCTTTGCGATTGACGTCCTCGAGCTTCCCAATGGGGATCACCGTCCCAGGCGCCGTCTGCAACTCCTCGAACACCCCGACGACTGCACTCGTTAGGTCTTTCCCACCGACGACGGCTTCACCCAACCGCCGGCCAATCGCTGCTCGCGACCAGCCATCCAGTTTTTCCGCCAACCGCATCGACTGCTTGTTCACCGCCGCCAACTGCTCCTGCGTGAGCTCTGCACGAGGATCGTCTCGCTCCGGGTCAGCCATCGGATTCACGCTCGCTGCCCGCTTCTGGAACTTCACACGCCGCTCAGCGCTTCGCTTCGCTGCGATGTCTCGCGTCCGCTTCGCACGCCCCTCCTGCTGACTGAGTTCTGCCTGGGCACTGATGTGTTCCAACTCGGCCTCTCGTGCCTTGATGCGCTCTTCCTGTTCGAGGGTCTTCCCGAACAGGTGATCCGGGCCTTCCTCGACGCGCGCGTCTGGGTGGTTGGAATCGACTTTGGCCTGGACTTCCATGTCGACCGTCGCCCGGAACTCCGGGGTCTCGTCGACGACTTCGAAGCCATCCTCGTCGACCTCGCCTTCATCGTGTTTCTCGAAAGCCTGTTCATCGACCGAAACTACATCCGTGGTGACGTTGTTACTAGACATTGGAATCTACCCTGATTCCTGAAGGCGCTCAGCGCCCGACACCGCGATGCTACAACATCGCGGATTTCCTCGACGACAACGACCGACAGACTCGTCTGCGCGCTCTCGCTCGCGCCTTCGCGAGCGCCCCTTGGGGCGCGAGCGAGAGCGCGCCATAGGGAGGCCACTCAACCAGCACCGCGCGCCGACCCGCCCGGAGCGAGCGGCCAGCGGGATATGCCCGCTCGTGTCCGGCCCGATGTGCGGGTCCGTGTCCAGGGCGACTGTCGCCGAGAACGCGCGCCGCGGTGTGGCGCGCGACAGCGCAGGCGGCACCAAGCGCTGGAACGCGAAAGCCCGCAAGGGGCGCAACCGACGGGGATACCCGCTGGCGCCGAGGGCACATGCATTTTAGCCCGGAACGGGCGCGGGCGGTGCGGAGAGCGCCCGCACGCCCGGAATGGTCGGTCGCGAGCGACGCGGAGGGCGGAACGCGGCGAGCGGTGCGGGCCATAACGGACACACCTGTCCACCCAGCCGCGACACTCAGCGACCCAACTACTGCCCTGGCGGACTCAGAAAGGGCGAGGCCGTCTCGGTCACCGGGAAAGCAGGCTCTCCCGAGCTAACGGGCGGCGCGCCGCCCGTGAACGGCCGAGGGCCTTCATCGTGTTGCTCACCCAGCAACCTCAGCTGAGTCAGTCATACTCGTTGCGAGATAGCGAAGTTATTTAAATATCGGTTCGTATCTACGCAACAGATGCTTACCGAAGGCGAGGTTCGCGCGCTCACCGTCCTTCACGGTGAGCAGACAGTCTCCGAATTTGCGACCCAGCTGGACCGCAGTCTCAGCTACACGTCTGAACTTGTCGATCGTCTCGAAGCGACCGGACTCGTCGAGACGCGTCGACAAGGGAAAACAAAGCAGATCCGGCCATCGGACGCGAAAGCACTCGAACTCCTCGCAGACATCACCCAAGAGTATTCGCACATCGACTGGCCTGAACTGTTGTCGGGTGCGACGCTCCGCGTTCTCTACTATCTTGAAACACCGCGGGTCGTAATGGAGCTCGCACGCCGGGCCAACATTCACAGGAGTACCGTCCATCGCGCCCTCGATCCACTTCAGCATCGAGGGATCATCTACGAAACTGACGAGGATGCATATGTGCTGAACGAGGGATTCGAACAACTGAGTACGCTTGCTCGGGAACTCGTTCACCACGACCATCGCCAGACCGTCGAACAACACACCGACACCTACACGATTCTCTGGGAGTCACTCGACGAGTTCCTCGTCCAGACCGCAGATGAGATTACCGCCGAGGACTTCCTTTCGACGGGGCCAGAGCGTTTCCAGACCTACGACCTGCCCCTTCTGGCCCGCGACCGTCGGTACTATTTCCATTCAGAGACGATGAATGATCTCTCGCCGGCGATGCTGTGCTGTCATATGCTCGTAATCGATTCGGGCGCACGTACCCAGTCATACTGTCTGCTCCTGCTCAGCCACGTTGACGTCGACCGTGACGAACTGCGTGACCAGGCCACAAAGTACGGCGTCGACGATCTCGTCGAGGACTTGCTCACGTATCTCGACACGAGTGGCGAGGAGCGGGCATCTCGACTTCCCGAGTGGGAAGAGTTCCAAGAATTGGCTGCGGACTACGGGGTGTCAGCATGAGGGCGCGATTCGACAGTTCGTACATTCGGTCGGAACTCGAGCGCATCGGCGAGCAGCTAGACGACCCACTCACTGTCTTCTTGATCGGCGGTGGGGCAATGGCGTTCCAGGATCTCAAGACCACTACCAAGGATATCGATCTCATCGTCGCATCCGGTGATGACCTCGGGCAGCTCCAAGCAGTACTGCTCGAACTTGGTTACGATATCGTTCGGGAACCGGACGAAGAATACGAAGCGCTCGGTGCTCAGCGAATCCTCGAGAACGATGATGGGTGTCGAATCGACATCTTTCACCAGCAGGTAATCGATAAACTGGTTCTTTCTGACGGGATTCGGAAGCGTAGCGAGCGGTACCTCAACCCCAGCAACTTGGTGGTCGAACTCGTGAGCCCAGAGGACATCTTCCTATTCAAGGCGGTCGCCGGACGGGTGGACGATATCGAAGATATGTTTTCGCTGCTGCAGACTGACCTCGATTTCGACGTCGTCGAAGCAGAACTCGCCGCGCAGATCGACCTCTTGGATCAAGAGCTATTCGTAACATACGTGAACGAGGCGTTGGCCGATCTCACCGAGCAACACAACGTGAGGACACCCCTGCATGAGCCGGTCGCGGAGATTACAGAGCGCGTATACGAGGAACTCGAAGTGCTTCACGCCCTCGACGAACCGAAATCTATGCCTGCCCTCCAGCAGGAACTCGATTACACCACGGTTGAATTACAGGATATCGTGAGTCGTCTCGAGGAGAAAGACGCAGTCAAGGAAACCGCTGATCGCATCGAGCGTCTTTCGACGACGATCTGACGGCGAGGGATACCGGAATCTATGGCGTAATGCCAAGCGGTGCGGCTTATTGGATACTTTCCCTATCCATGGATAGGGAGACTCCCCATTAGTCGCGGTCAAGCGCGACGTCGACTTCGTCAACGAGGTCCTCCATGGAAACGGTGTAAGCGTCGGCAATATGTCTCACTCAACGAGATGCTCATCGAGGTCGTGCGTCCAGTACGTCGCGGGCCCGCCAGGACTACATCGCGCACACAGCTGCAGCGGCCCCTCGAGATGGCCGAGTTCCACACGGAAGCGCGTGAGCGCCGCGAGGGCGTCGACGACGAGCCCACAGCCATCGCAGGCGTAGCGATCGCGCTCGTTGGGGTCCGGCTCCATCTGGATCGCGCAGTCGACGCAGATGGGGTGGGTGACCCGCTCATCTTCCCCCCATGTGTGGGCCTCGCCAGTCTCGGTGCTGGGCGGAGCGTCGCAGAACGCACACCCTGTAAGCGTCTGCTGCATTACTCCGCCTCCGCGTCGGCGTCGCGGCCGGCCGTCCAGCCACGGTGGAAGACGGCCAATTGCGTCGTCGAGTCGAAGGTAGTAACACTCGGCTCGTGAACGAGAACGCGATCCTCGGGAACGGGTGTGACGACGTCCGCGTCGATGAGGTCGTCGACTAGGCTGCGGGCCGTTGCGTCGTCGACGTCCGCGGTCGCGACGCTCGCGGCGTCACGGTCCTGTGCGAGGAGTTCGGTTTCGAGCTGTTCGTGGTCGGCACTCGTGTCGTCGTGAGGATCGGGACCAACCATGGTGAATCACGCCGCGCACGCTCTCGCGCGCTGCACGCCTCCCGGCGCCGATAAACAGCCCAGTCGGAGGGCGTCAGTCCGACCCTGGGTCGCGGTACTCGAAAACGGCAACGTCGCGGAGGGATAGGGCGGTGGGCGTGGGTTGAGGGCATAAATTCTGGCAACGTCATTAACCAACACTTCGACAGAACTGGTCCCGAGTGTTGGTTAAGAGTGTGGCCTATGGAGTCCGGAGTTCCTGAACCGGCTTCACGGTGAACGTGTCCGGCTCGCTGGCTGCTGCTTCTCGTGTGCGTTCCGCTTGTGAGGCTGCCGACCGGGTGAGCTGGGTGACGAGTTCGTCGCGAACGATCTCACGAGGAACGGTTGTCTCGTGCCAGCCCAGCCGGGCGTCGAAGTGCCGCTTTTGGAACTGCTCGCTGACGTCGTCGACGGCGACGTACTGCGTGTGGTTTGTCCCCCGGACCTGGTGGGTGACGACGACTGCCCCCACGTGCTCGTGCGTCAGCTCGATTAGGGCACACTCCACGAGCGCGACGAGCGACGCGTGATCGCGGTCGTTCGGGATCGCCACCTCGAGGTCTGCCCACGGAGCCTCCCCGTCGGAGTTGGTTGCTGCTTGCTGTACCGTCTGCGTTTGGGTCGTACGTTCCGAAGCCATCGTCTATCGGGGGCACGTGATGTACCCCGCCGCCCCCTGGCGGGGGTGACAGACGTGCCGCTGCGGTCGCAACGCTACTTGGACCGACCGCCGAATAACCGACCCAACAGTGAGGATGACTCTGACTCACTACTGTTCTCACTCGTAGTAGCGGCGTGCTCGCCCTGGCACTCCTCCTCCTGGCCACGGGTGGCAAGTTCGTCAGTGAGTCGCTTGACCTCCGCTTCGAGAGCGTCGATGCGCTCGGTTTTCTCCGTGAGTGTCGCCTCGAGCTCGTCGACGCGGTCGCTCAAGATCTGGTTCTTCTCGGCGAGATATGCGCGACTCCGCTCCGAGTCAGCAGCGCCGACGTCTGGCGACGATGTGGCGGGGATCTCGTCCGCGGTATCGTCGCCGGCGTCCGGGTCGTAGAACTCCGAAGTAGTCGCAATTGCTCGCTCGATGGTCTTCTCCCCATACGTCGACCCATCAGCGTAGTGGACCTCGTCCCACTTCTCTCGCATCAATCCCGACTGGCGGAACAGCTGCTCCATTTGGGTCCGGTCACCACCGGTCCAGAACGCCAGCAAACAGCACAGCGCCATGTCGGCCTCGGACTGACTGTCGTAGCCGACCGTATTCCCGTTCCAGAGCCGCTCGAACTTCTCGCCGTTCGATGCGTTTCGCGCTTTCTCGAGGAGGTCATCGTCTTCGAGGTCGACGTCAACGCCGGCTGCACCGGTCGTCGGTGACTCGTCGTCAGCGCTACCACGCTGTTCGGGCTCTGCTGCCGTGTCACGCTCTGTCTCCTGAACGTACTCACGGTGAATCGCTCTGAGCGCGTCCTGTCGACGTGCGACGCACGTTGGTGTCCGCTCGACGTGATCGCCAGTGACGGTGAAAAAGCGTGCCGTGTCGTACAGTTCGATGCTCCCGCGACGGTTCCGCCCGTCGGGAAGTTCGCCCCTGATGAGGACGTGATAGCCGGTGCCGGACGGTGACACCTCCGTATAGGAGTCGAGGCGCTCGATGATGTCTAGTGCCGCGTCGTCGACGTCGCCGGTTTCCGGGTCGCGGCAGTCGTCCAGATCGACGCCGACGATGGGGTCGTCGTCGGTAAACACGAACCCGACGCCATCGGCGTGTGCCGTCTCGGTGTAGTCGAGCGCTGTCTCGAAACTCGCCCAGGTCTCCGACTCTGTTGATGACGCGAACCCCCCACCTCCCGGCGTCACCGGAATCTTCGTCGGCTTGCCGTCCCGCTCTTCTTCGCGCCAGCACACCCACTGGTCCCGTTCGCGTAGCGTCTCCGGAATCTCCTCCGGTTCGTCGATGATATTCTTATTCATGTTCTCACAGTACCTTGCATGGCTCTCACTAATTCTGAGCCAGCACAGAACTCACTCAATTCTACTCCTCGATCCAATCCCTTGGTCCCAACGGGGACCCCCCGTTCTATCCTAGTTGGTTTTCGCTCGGTGATACCCCTGACCAGCTTCGCCGTCTGGTGGTTTTTCCCCTGACCGCTGATACGGGCGGGAGTACCCTTTCTTAATTTCCCCTGACCAGCAGCGCCGTCCTGCGATTTCGTATGTTCACTTGATGTTAGATACTGTTGCCCCTCCCAGATGCCCTGACCGGCGGTTCCGTCTTGCGGTTTTCTCGGTCCATAACCGAGTATTAACTCTTGATTCTTACCCTCTCGTGCTGTTACTGGTCGTTTCCCCTGACCGGCAACGCCTTCGGGCGGTTTTTTGATAACCCGTCTCGAATTCAAGTACCTCATAGATTTCTCTTCATTCAATCAATTGTTGCCCTGCTGCCGTGAGCGAAATACCTGTATAGCAGTTCACGCGGGTTTCGTTTTGACGAATCCGACTCGTATCATACGTTACGAACTCCCCGAGAGAACGGGAGAACCACGCTTTCGATTGAACTTCTTTGTCGTGTCTGATTGCCCATATCCGATACGCATTATAGAGATCATCCTTCGGGAGTTCCGCCTCCTCTTCTTCGGTAACGTACACGTCAACGAATGACTCGAAATCGTCCGCGTCGTGATCGAGTTCACTCCCGTTAGTTTGGGAGATTTGCTCTGAGGAATCTTCCCCCGGCATATCCTCTCCCGGAGCAGATTCGGCCCGATAGTCAGTCTCCGCCCGGTCACTATTTTCGTCGTCGTTTTTGGAGTCCCCCTCTGATTCATTGTGGGCGGTTGAGTGATCAAATAGGGTTGTGAGAGGTTTCGTTGTCCCGTCCGTGTAGACGACTGATGACTTCTCATCGGCAAGAATCACGATTACGTAGCTGTCGCAGCTGTACTCTGGGGTGGAGAACTCGTCTTCCGGAACGAACGGCTTTTTGATCCGAATCCAGTCGTCCTCGAACGCCGATTTCGTCTCGTAGATGTGTTGTTCACCGTGCTCATAAACGACGTACTCGTCGGCAGCGTGGTCGTAGCTGTAGATGGCCGGAACACGATCTTTCGAGAGTTTTTCCAGCGACTCGAGGCGGATATGTTCCGTCCCGCTGGCATCACGAAGGACGATCTCGTCGCCATCACGCTGCCAGATGTTCTGGGTCCCGTTCTCGTCGTCGGTCGCCGGTCGCACGGCCGTCACTCCACCTTCTTCGGTCGCTCCACCGCTGAACGTGAGATTCGAGTCAGTCGTGTAGAACCGTGTCTCACCATTCTGGAGGGTACGGACGGGAGGTGTGAGAATGCCGTCAACACGCTCGGCCCACTCAGTTTCGTCGTTTCCTGGTCGAACGACAAACAGCGGGATATCACCTGCTGCTTGGGCCTTCCGGAGATTCGTGAGCACTTTCGCGGGATTCTCGGGTGTCGTCGTTTCGACTTCGATGGCGAATCGGTCGGAAACGTCGGGGTGGCTCGCCCTCGCGTCAGGTTTCTCGCTGCCATCCTGTGCGAGGATCGAGACGGTGAAACCGAGTGCGGTGAGCTCTTCTTCGATCTGAAGGAGTGCTGCGTCGTGGGCACTCCCACCAGCGGCCTGCACGCCACCAGTATCGGGTGTCGCGACCTCTTCTCCGGCGTCAGTGAGCCGGATGCGGAGCTCGTCGGCGTCGATATCGACGGTCGTATCGAGGTATCGTGATCGTTCTCGGATGTCCGCGAGGGCATCATACGATGGCGGCTCGGCGTCGACGTCGTCGAAGAGTCGTCTGAGTTCGTCGTCAACTGCTTCGACGGCCACCCAGCCGTTTTCCTCACGGCAGCCCTCTCGAAGCTGCAGACTCCGAACCACGTTCGCAATCGCGACGTCCAGGTCGTCGCTCGCGATATCGAGCACCTCGTGTCCGTCGGCAGGTGTGCTCGTTGTTGAAGTGTCTGGCTCAGCCGGCACACCGTGTTCGTCATTGATGTCCTCGTGCATCGAGGAGAGTGTCTCAGTGAACTGCTCCTCTTCACGCTCTGTGAGCGGGGATTCGCTCTCGGGGTGGCCCGGTGGAATCGGGAGTGGTTCGAGACTGAACGGATACGGCCCCGTTTCACCGAACGTCGGGCTTGGCAGGCTGGCGATCCACTCCCCTCGTGGCAACGAACGAATCCGATTGGCGAAATCCGCGGGGTCCATCTCTTCGTGGGCCATCGCTCGCGCCAGTTCCCGGTCGACGTTGATTTTCCCGATGAGTGAACTGCCGATGTTGTTCAGAGCATTCAGGTAGATCTTCCGCCCACCTTCAGCCTCCATCTGTTCGGGGAACTGCATCGACAGACCAACAGAGAGCCGGAATCCCCGGCCTTTCTCGAGGAGATCATTCATGATGTCGGAGACCACGACCGATGCTGCCTCGTCGACGAGCAAGTTCACGACGTAGTCGTCCGAGTGCTGGGGGAGGGCCTGTTTGCGGTCCTTGAGAGCTGCATCGAGATTGGTCAGGATCACACCGGTCATGATCCGGGCGGCGTCGTCGCGGAGGTCGCCGAGGTCGAAGAGGATGACCGTATCCTCGTCGAGGACATCCCGAAAGTCGAACTGGTTCTCGGTATTATTGAAGATCTGCCGCAGGTGCGTATCCTGTGAGATGTAGGCGAGACGGTTTCCGACACCGCCCATCACGTTCGCGAAGGTGTTCGAATCTAACTGGAGCTGCCGTCGAATCGTCCGGGTGACTTCCTCGTCGCTCGACCGTGGGGCGTCGCCGATGTTCTCGTTCGGTGGCCCGGCCTCCCAGAGCTGGTCGACGACGTGTTCGAGCTGTCGGTGGGCGAAGTAGTCCGTCGACGCTCGGTAGAGCCCGTTCTCACGCCCGTATTCCTCGTCGAACAGTGTCTTGATGAGTGTCTTGATGAGAGTTGGGGCCACAGTCGCCCGCTCGTAGCGGTCGGTTCCCATCACGAGCTTCAAAATCTCTTCGTAGTGGTCGGCCTTCCGTTGGACGGCGTCTTCGCGGCGCCGTCCGCTCTCCATCGACGGTTCGAGATCGAAAAACGAGAACCCGGGGAGGACGTCCGGGATCGGGAAGTGGACGACGTTCTCTTGGAGGTCGGTCATTCCGAACCGACGCGCGTGAGCCCGCATATAATTCTGGGCCATGTCGTCGTTCTTCGGGATGATGAGGATCGTCGGCCCCTCGGTGTTGGCGTACAGCGATAGCATATCGTTGATGAGGGCTTTCGACTTCCCAGAGCCGGTTGTTCCGAACCGGCCGTAATGAGTGGGCAGCAGTCCGGGTGGAATGTGTGTCGGCTCGTCTTCGGCCTCGCCGGTGTCGTCGAGGGCATACCCGATTGCCATCCCGTCGCGGAATTCACTCATGAGGTCCTGGTGGGGGCGTGGCAATGGATTCCGACTCTGCTGTTCCGCACGCGTCCCACGTGCCCCCTCGACAGTCAGCTGTTCCGAGGAGGGCACGAGTACGAAATTCGCGAGTTCTCGGCCACTCAGGACGAACTCGGGTCGGGTCGTCCCACGGCCGGTCGTGATCTCACGATCCAAGAGCCGCTGCAGCGCCGCTCGTGCGTTCCGTTCTTTCGTGGCTGCCCGGAAGCCGCTGTCGCGTACCCGTTCGGCCGCAACCTCGTAGTACGGTCCGTCAAGCGGGTCGAATACCGGGACAAGTGATTGCATCCGATCATCGAGATCATCGCGACCGTCGTCCCCGGACGGAATCCCGATCGCTCGGATGTTCGCGGTGAACGACCGCTTCGGATTTTTCGCCTCGATTGCCGCGACACGTTTTGCAACGGCGTCGCTCAGCTGGTTTCTGTCCCGGCTCTCCGACTGATCGTCGAGTTCGAAAAGGGAGCCAATAATCTCCTGAGCGAGTGTGTCTCGGCCGTCGATGACGTCCTCCTTGCGAAGGTCGGCATCGGACTGCCAGCTCTCGCGTCGCTGGAAGACGGCCTGGAACGCTACTGGTGCTGTCGCCTCCATCAGGTGGTCGACAAGCGACGCGAGCGCACCACCTGGCTGATCGACGGTTGGGAGTTCTGCTTCGTCGTCAGCAGTAAATGGCGAGAGTGAGGTCATCCAGTCTTGCTTCCGAGTCGCCGACCCTTGCCACCGTACGCCGGGTGGGGAGACGGATTCGGTCGTTGGCCGGGCGAGTATCGTCCCTTCTGATGTTACCGTTGGTTTGGCAAGCGTCGTGAGTGGCTCATCCTCGGGAATCGCATCTGGTGGGGCGAGTTCGAGGGCAGTATCGCCGATCTCGATGAAGTGGTCGGGAAACTGGTCGCTGACCGTTCCTCCATCCGCGACTGATTCGGCGTCCCCTGGCCCCGCTTGACTGTTGTCGTCAGTGCCACACTCGTATTGCTCGTCAGGGCCGAACTCGTACGTGAGTTCACCCGACTCATAGTGCTCGACGAATGTCTCGCGGTCGAATTCGACAGGCTGTACGAGTCGGGATGCGATGTCGACCTCGGTACGCTCGATGTCGAACGTCTCGGGATAGACCGACCGGAGCCGTTTCTCAAGGGTATCCAGATGGTCGTCGGCACCGTAGTAGAATTCGACGGGGTCATCCGCCCCTTCGCTGAGAGCGAGGAATTCGAATCGTAGCGGTGTGTCGCTATGTAGCGGATTGAGTTTGTCAACTAGCCCTGCTGAGTCCGCTGAGGTCAGTTTGTGAAGACTTTCCAGTGCCTGCGGCAGACGCTCCGGATTGAGGCGTTCGGAGGTTGGCGTCACGCGAAGGTACTCACGCATCCTCGTCACCTCCCGCTGCGCCACCATCAGTCTCTGCTGGCGTCTGCTCAGGTGTGTGTTGTCCGTTGTCGGTCGCTCGGCTTTCAATATCGTCTTGGAACGCCTGCACGTCCGCGTCTACAGCATTCTCGCCAGTCCCGGGGAGTGAGTCTCGCCGTTGCTCGGTTGGCTCGAAGTCGATGACCTGCTTCTCCTTGGGCATCGCTTTGACCTGGATCCCACGCCATTCGCCGTCGACCCCCACCAACGCCTCGGAGAAGCCGGCGTCCTCGTTGCCGGGGACGGCGTCTTGGACGAACCGCATCTGGGCGTAGTTCAGCCCGAACTCGTCGGCCCACTCATCATCCATCCCGTCGAGGCGGTGGAACTGCTTGACCGCACACTGATCCAGAATCGCCTCGCTTTCGGCGTGCTCGAAGAACTCGTCGACGGTTTGGGTGACCAGCCGAATCGAGAGGTCGTGGTGGCGGTGGTGCCGGAACACCGTTTCGAGGAACGCCAGACTCGCAGCGTCTTGCATGATGTAGCGCGCTTCGTCGATGTAGAACACGACCTCCTTCTCCGAAACCTTCGCCCGTTCGTACACCAGCGATATGAGCAGCTGCATCGTCAGTGCCGTGCTGCTGTCGACGCTGCCCTCCTGCTGGGCGAGGTCGAGGTAGATGACCTTCTCGTCCCGGATGTCGAAGTCGGACTCCTGGCCGAGATTGGCGTGGCGACCGTCGTCCTCGAAGGGGCGGAGCTGATCGAGGAGCCACGTCGCGTCCTCCTTGATCTTCCCGGCCTCCTCGTCGGACCGGACGACGAACTCCTCGGGGTCGTCGACCATATCCTCGAAGACGTCCATCATCTCGCGGATGGTCGGACTCGAATTGCTGTGCGTCGAGATGTCGTCGGTGATCCCGTTGCGCTGGTAGGCACGTTTGAGGGCGAGTTCGAGCGTGGTGCGCCGATCTCCCAGTGAGATACCCCGGAGGGCGAAGAAGTTCGTGAGGAAGCTCATCGCGTCGTCGAGTTTCTCGTTGAACGGACTGGCGTCCTCACCCATCGCTCGCTGGACGTGCTCGGGCGTCTCGCGGATTTCCAAGGGGTTGAGACCGAGCGTCCCGCCAACCGTGATTCGTTTGGCGTCGAGGGCTTCCGAGACACCAGCCCAGTTGTTCAGCGGTTCGAGGATGATGCCGATGCGATCCTTGCTCTGCTCGATGGAGCGGATGAAGTTCTGCTTCGAACTGAACGACTTCCCCGACCCCGTGTCGCCGACGGTGAACATCGCGTACCCGTTGTCCCGGGCGAACGGGTCGATGACCACGGGGCTTTGATTGTCTTTGTGAATCCCGAACTCGACGCCGCCCTCCTCGAGAATCGTCGCGTTGTGCGGCGAGGAGAGTAACGCCCCGACGGCGCCGCCGAGCGCGATCGACGTCCGCCCGAACTCGTTGTCACCGATGGGCGCGGCGGACTGGAGAGCGAGATCCTGCCGACAGATAGCCGTCTTCGGCGTGAGGTTCGCCGGGTCGTCGCGGAGCGCGCTCTTGACCGTCTGGACGGCATCTCTGAGCTTGTCTTTCTCGTCGGCTCTAACCGTGATGAACATCCCTTGGTCGAAGACGTTCGCGCCGTTCTCGACGGCCTTGTACGTCGCTGCGGCCTCGTTGGCGCGCTCTTGGAGATAGGCGCTCCGAATACTCTGTTCGAGGTCAGCATCGACCTGGAGGTCGTCCGCGATGTCTTGCAGTTCGTTCCGGGCCCGCTCCTGATTCTTCGGCGTGATGTGGGCCGTCAGATCGAACTGGACGTCGGTCATCTCGAAGAGGTCGCTCAGATACCCGTCGTTGGGATAGTCGGCATAGTTAGCGATGTAGAGTGTCGTCGTCCACTGTTCGCCGACCCGTGCGGCTCGCGTTTCCCACTCGACAGCTCCGGGCGCGGTGACGGTCTTGTGCGACTCGGAGATGTCGTCGAGAAGCTTGCGTTCGGCCTCGCCTTCTTCGAGTGTCTCCTCGTTGAGGACATCGGTAAAGTCCACGTCTGGTTCATCATCCGCAGTGAAGCGGTCCCAGAGGTACTTACTGCCGACGCCAAGGCCGAGACCCGCTGCAAGGGCAAGCACTGTACTCTCTGCTGGCGTCAGATTCTGGAGCCACCCGGCGACGGAGCCAAGCGCACCACCACCGGTCTGGAGGATCACATTACGCATCGTGTGGGTCCTCCCGGCGCGAGTGGCCGATGATCGATTGGTCGCGAACGACACGTTCCGCCTCGTCGTAGTCATGTTCGCGACCGTTCCAGAAGTCCATATTCAGAACGAACAGCTCGACCGTGCTGAGCCTGCGTGCGGACCACCCCGACGCCTGCTGGATGAACTCGGATCGAACGTCGTTCACCCGACTGTCGAGCTTCTCGAACATCTGCGCGCGGCGCTCGACGTCAGTAAGGTCCTCGCGGCGGGTGACGAACGGGTTGAACAGGAACCCGATGACGGGGAACTGCGTCAGCTTCTCTGCGGGGGTGCCCTCGTCGCGGAAGCGGTCGTACACTTCTATCGGGCTGACTTCAACGCCGATGTAGTACCGGACCTGCTGAATGCCCCGGTCGCGCATCTCCTTCGGCCGTGTCTCCCGGTACTCTTCGAGGAGTTCCCGGAAAATCGGGTTCTCCGTGACGTCTTCGTCCGTGAGCCGATCTTCGATGGTCTCGGTGATCTGCTCCACCGGAAATGAACGGGTTGTGGCGTGGAGTTTGAGCTTCGAGTCCAGCTCTTTGTTGGCGAACTCTTCGCCAGCGTCCTGGAGCTGTGCCCAGTCGTCGGACATCGCGAAGTCCATGTTGGCCGGATCGATCTCGATGAACGCCTCCATCGCGCCGTCTTCACGCTGGATGGCACCAGCGCCTGGCCACGCTCGCTTGATGTTGGTGAGATCCTGCGTTCGCTCGTCCGGCTTGAACGGCGTGTAGTTCGCGAGTCCGCCTTCGTTCCGCTCTGACTCGTTGGTACTCGTGTCGGCTTCGGCGGGCGCACTGAACGTGACCTGAGGTCGTTTGAGGTACCGATAGACATCTTTCGTCCACGTCCAAGCGTTCAGGTGGGTTGGTGAGACGTAGATGACGGCAACGCCAAAGCCAAGCCCGCCAGCAACGAACGGGAGGGCAAGCGACTCGATCCCGGTGAGGCCAGCGATAAACAGCCCAATAATGGGGAAGGCGATGAGCATACCGACGTCCCCTTCCTCGATATTGAGATACGGGATGCGACTCTCCTCACCGAACTGATCCATGATGCGCCGTGCGGCCGCGTCTTGATCTGCTGACATTGTTAGTGGATTCCTCGATCAAACTCCATCCCACGGTCGGCACTCGCCGATTCCGCTGTCGCTCCACCTGGGTCATTCTCTGTTCGACGGTACGACGGCGTGCCGCCATCATTTCCTCCATGTCCACCGCGGGCGGCTGCTTTTTGTGCGACGGCGTGGCCGGCGGCGGCTTTCGGCCCCCATCGGGCGGCGGTCGTCGCGACGCCGGCGCCACCGACGTAGGCTCCAGCGGCGACACCGCCTACGAGTGCTGCGCCTTTCGTTGCACCGCCGACGACTTTGGCCGTCAACGGCGTCGCGTATTTGAACGTCTTCCAGGTGATATAGAGGGCGACCAGTGGGAGGGACGCTGCGACGAGATATTTGAGGAACGCTGTTCCGGGTGTGAGCGTTCCACCGCCGTAGATCAAATCGTACCCCTTGAGGACCATCGCTGCTGGGAGCGGGAGGACAGCCAACGGGACAAACCGTTTGCAGAACCCCATCGCGATATCGGATACGACCGGAATATTTCCGTAGGCTAGTGCAAATGCAATCGGCATTCCGTACAGGTAGACATACAGCAGAATCATCCGGATGTAGAACAGCGCCTCCAACGCCCACATTGAGATTCCACCAATCACGGCGAACAATAGCCCCAGCCCTGGGTTTGTGATGGCTGCACCCAAGAACTGAAGCATTGCCGAGGCTACGGAGGAAAGCTCCGGCATCAGTGCAATAGTGAACCCGTCGACGAGGTAGAGCGTAAGAGTTCCAACCCAATACCACGTAATGATTAGAAAGGCCCCGACCCAGGCCGTCTTCTTCGTTTTTCGGGCTTCGTAGGTACTTCCAATATTGAAGATCCGAACCGTGTGACGACCCTGAACACTCATCACAAGGAGCAAAAGGGCAATCAGCATAATTTCGCCGCCGATGAGAGCATCGTGAATCGCTGGCCAGGGTGCGTTGGTTGGTTCACCGAAGACAAATGCTCCGTTCGTCTCTGGGGTCGGGGTTCCGAACATCTCCTCAGTCAGAGTCTCATACCCCGACCTGAGACCGTCCATGAACAGCCCGATGAACCAATCAACGACGCCTTTGATACCCTCAAGGACGACGTCAATGAGATCAACCATCGTCAGGCCTCCGTGATCGTGACCTCACAGTCAGTCATCTCATCAGACCCGGAATACTGGACATCGTAGGTACTCGTGACCCGATTGCCACTGACTTGAGTCTCGACGATAACCGTGAACTGCCCGCTGTTACCATCTGGGGAACACCCCATTCCGTCCTCACTCTCGGAACCGAACGGGAACGAATTACTGAACAGGTCGGCCGTCTCGCCAGGGGAGACTACTACCCGGTCTATTTCGTGCATTCCACTGCCTCTGGGGTTCTCAATTGGATTGGGAACGTCCCCGGAGAAGATTAGTTCAGTTATCGCTTCCGGACCACTTCCTGTGTTCTCTACCGTGACGAATGCCTCGCCATTCTTGATCCGGTCAGTCTCGCTCTCACCATAGACTTCGTCCCACGGTTTATCTGGATTATTCCGATAGAGTCCAACATCCTGTATCTGCATCTCTGGACGGAGTTCAGTCGTGGTCTCAACTACTGTCTCCTCGCCCTTCAGTGCGACAATCCGGTACTCACCGGGCGCATACGCGGTGCCAATCTCGAATGAGACCTGCTGAGCACCTGCGGCTACGTCACGCTTCCCGAATAGCTCGCCGTTCGGCTGGATGAGGTTGACTTGGTCGACGTCGGCCTCTTCGGAGAGTTCGACGACGAGTGTTGTCCCCTCAATAGTAATACGCGTGAGTGGGCCTTTGCCATCTGGAGAGGTCGTTCCGTCACCAGGCGTCCCAGAGCCGCCATTGTCGTTCAGACAGCCAGCGACGCTTACGAGCGCAGCACCTGCGACTGTTCGGAGGGCGGTTCGCCGACTGATGTGTGGATGGTTTTGAGTCATGGGCTATGGGTTTCGCTGGAAGATGTCTTCTGGACCGAGCATTCGGAGAAGTCGCTTGCCAGCGTAGAACATCACGAAGAACGGGATGAGCTGCCAGCCCACCTCGAAAATGAACGCGAACCAGCCGTCGATGGTGCCGAGCGGATGCCAGCGAGCAGTAGCCGTCGCACTCACATATGCGGGGTCGTGCCCGAGCCACGAGCCTGGGTGATACCGAGCCGTGTAGATGCCCGGCTCGTCGATCGTCACGATCGCCACCCCGGAGGCGTTGGTCTCGACGCGTTGCTCCGCGACGGTGATGTAGCCGTTGCGAGTGTTCCCGCCGATTGGATATCGTCGGTCGGGATCGCTGAGCACGATTGGTGCGCCGGTCTCGTTATCCCGGAGCTCGATGCGGAGTGTGGCCTGGCTTTCGTTCTGCTGGAGCACCTCAACAGTCAGATTACTGCGCCGGAGCTGCCGCTCTGAGCCAGCGTCAGGTGCCACAATCGAGGCGTTCACACCCCGCACGATCCCCGCCACCTGGAGCGCGTCGCGGTCGACGTTCTCCGCGCGAACCGCAACACCGTACGTCGTCGTGTACGACTGGTTGACGATGTCGATGTTGATGTCCTCGCCGAGCGTGCCGTCCGGAGACGGTCGGTCAGTGCCCCAGGTGTCGATGATCTCTGGGCCATCGCGAACTGGTTCGGCACGCGGGCCGATTCGCGACGGGTACGCGTGAACATAGACTGGAATCGCATCCGACTCGACGGTGGCGCTGTCAGTCCGATTCGACCTGACGAGTGTATCCCAGTTGGTGTTCCGAGCGGTGTAGAACCGCCAGACGCCACGCACTCGTGCGCTTCCGTTCTCCGTGAGCGTGTACCCTTGCCACGGTCTGGACTGGAAGATAGCCACACCGGCGTCACCATTGGGATACTCGGCGTAGTAGGGGTACGCCGAGAGGTCGTAGATCTCGACGGCGATCGAATCCGAGACGTTGAGCGACTCGGTACGATACGTGATCTCGACATCGGTCTCGTCGCCTCGGTCGATTCGCGTGGTCTTCTTCAACCGGACGCTGATCTCGGCTTCGAGCGTGAGGTTTGTACTCCAGTCATCCTCGATCTGGTAATCAAGGGCCGGCGTGTGCGAGCCGTCGCGCTCGACGATGGTTTCGCCGTCCTTCTGCAACCGAACCTCCTCGACTTCGCTGCTCGTGAGCGACCACTCGATGGTCGTGTTCCCTGAAGAGCTTCCGTTCGGGACGCGAACACGATAGTCCACGAACCCCCGCATCGTGCCGTTCGGCGCGATATAGAGCGGGGATTCACCCGACTCCAAGTGACCTCGCGTCGACGGCTGCACTGCGAATACCGTGGCGTGGGCGTCCTCGATGAACACCCCGTCTTCGAGCGACGCGTGGCGCGGATGCACGGACGTATCCGACCCACCGGCTTCGAGATCAGCGAAGTCGTTTCGCGTCCACGTTGCAGCTGTCGTCGTCGGGCGCGTGAACGTGATGTCCGTCCCGTTTGCGAGTTGGTGCATCGCGGTCCGGCTCTCGCCGTATCGCTGCTGGTACTCCTCCTGGCTGATGTAGTTGTCCGCGTCGCGAGACCACAGCGTCGCTGATTCATTCTCTGTGAGCCCATTCCCCTCCGTGCCTGGCCGTGGCGGGCTTGCAGTAACGAGACCGGTGACTAGGCTCGTCACGAACAGGGCGGCCATTAGCACGGAGAGCTCTCGTTGTTTCATGGGGGCTCGCGACGGGGTGGTAGTCGCCTACCAGGGGGCGAGGTCGACGCACTGCGCCAGCGGGAGGTTCATCATCGATCCAGCGACGGTGTAGAGTGGCCCGAGCGCGACAAGAACGACCGCAGACTTCATCGCGGAGCGCTTGTGGCGCTTGAGTCCCTTCTTCTGGTCGGGTGTGATCGTGAACATCTCGATAAGGGAGTCAGCCTGCCACACGACTGCGAGGCCGACAATGCCCAGCGCCGTGGTAAGCTGGAAGAAGCCTTCGATCATACCCGGGAGGTTGTCCGCACTGCAGACGGCGTTCGTCTGTGCAGCGGCGGGTTCCACAGCGAACAGGCTCAGGAAGACGATGACGAGTGCCGCCTGCTTGGGGAGCCTACTTGCCGCCGTCGACTGGCTTTCGGCGCGATTCGGAGTCGTTTCGGAGGGAGTGGTGTCCTGTGACATAGTGGGTTACTCCTCTGCGTCGTCGACGAGTGTCTTGAGATCGGCGTATCGATTGGTCTCGGCGACGATTTCGTCTTTGCTGTAGCCCTGTTCGCGGGCCCGTTCGAAAAGGTCTCGAAGCTCGTCGGGATCGACATCCCGAACCGCCATCTCTTCGCGGAGGGCGCGGCGATAGAGGGCCGAGGCGTTGATGTGGTCGTTCCACATCAGGTACAGCTCATCGATGTCTTCGATGGTGACTGACCGTGTAATCATGTGTGCGGGTTCAGGTATGCACCGATTAAATCGTGGTACACGTTGACGTGGTAGTTGTATGTGAGGTAAATACTTTCTGGCTACCAACTGGCGCAAAACTCTAAAGTAAATTATAATCGGAGAGCTCGTTCACCCTGCAAAGGTACCGTTAACCAACAATAGAGTTAGATGCCATTGATTGTTGGTTAAGACTAAATGGCGCTCTACTCGAGTTCCACGACCTCTCCACACCCGTTGTCGAGGATTTCTCGCACCTCGGCCAAGAGTTCCTGACCTTCCTCGTGAAGCCTTGTCCCTTCATCGAGGTCACACTCGTCCGCATCGAGCTGCTCAATGATTTCTTCGACACGGGCCAGCCGATCGTGGATCTCTTGGTCGTTTACCACGCTTAGATCACCCCCAACCAAAGCCCAGTGATGGCCAACAACAGCAACAGCAGCACAGCGATTGCGGCCTTGTAGTAGACCGGCGGGAGCCCCTCGGATGCGGCCGCCTCGTCGACTGCTTCGGCAAGCTCTCGTTCATGTTCGTGCTCCTGCTGGAAGGTTTCGTACGCGGCGTCGAGCTGTTGCTCCAGCGGCTCGATCTCACTCCCAAGGAACTCTTGGCGGGAGTTTACGATATACTCGCCGGCGGCTGTCGGCGTGATCGTCGCGACGTCCGCCACCTGATCCGCGATAAGGCGGTCATCAGTATGTCCAATTGCGGTGACAACCGGGGTATTGGCGGTGAAGATCGCCTCCGCGACCCGCTCGGTGTTGAACGCTTGGAGGTTCGAATCACTCCCACCGCCGCGGCCGACGATGATGGCGTCGACGTCCTCCGAGCGGTCGAGATGGTGGATACCGTTCGCAATGGACATCGGCGCCTCTGACCCCTGGACGGTGGCGTCCTTCACCAGGATGTCGACGGTGGGGTCCTGTCCGTGGATCGCGTTCTGGATGTCGTACCGGGCATCTCCTCGAAGGGACGTGACGACACCGACCCGCTCCGGGAACGCAGGCGGCTGTTGTTTCTGCTCGTCGTCGAACCAGCCACGCTCTTCGAGTTCGCTTCGCAGTCGCTCGACGGCAGCCGCCTGGTCGCCGTCGCCGACGACGATCACCTCCCACGGCTTGAGGTCGATTTTCCCACCCTCTGTCCAGTAGTCGATATCGCCTTCGAGGATGACCTCCGTCCCGTCCTCGAGGTCAGCGTCCATCTTCTGATAGCGGTTCGCCCAGAGCATACAGGGAAGCTCGGCGTTACCGTCTGTCAGGGTGAAATAGAGGGCGGTACTGTTCTGGTGGAGATCCGTGACCTCGCCAATACAACGGACGCCGTTGAGGGCAGGCGTGTCCTGGACGACCGATGCAATTCGGTCGTTCAGCTCTTGGACTGAAAGAACATTCCCGGACAGGGCATCATCTACCTCTCGTTCGGCATCAGCCATCGCACTAACTTAAGACGGAGAGAGCAGATTCAAAAATGTACCCCTCAGTGCCAGTGTACCCTGCCAACTGTTCTGTGTCCTTGAATTACTCTAGTAACCCGAGATCAGTCAGCCGGTTTTCGATCACTGTAAGCGCTTGTTCAGCATCGTCAAGCTGTTTTCCGCCCGTGATGACGAGCTTGCCACTCCCGAAGAGGAGTGCGACGACGTCTGGGTCGTCAAGCCGGTAGACGAGCCCCGGGAACTGCTCTGGTTCGTATTCGATGTGTTCGAGACCTAGGCCGATCGCAATCGCATTCAAATTGAGTGTGTGGTCGAGGTCCCCACTTGAGACAATATTTTGGATTTCGATATCTGGGGTGGTAGCGACATCGACACCCAATTCACGGAGTTCGTCGAAGACGTATTCCAACGCAGTCGTCACATTGTCGACGCTTTTTGCACCCGTACAGACGACTTTCCCCGAGCGGAAAATGAGCGCTGCGGCTTTGGGATCGTGCATCCGATACACGAGTCCAGGGAAGTTATCGGGGTCGTAGTCGGTGGCCCCTAAATCCTCAGAAAGTGTTTCGAGATCGAGTTCTTGACCGATATCGGACGACGCAACCACATTCTCGACTTGAATTGATTCGGCTGTGACACTCATGGGAGTACCTTCCAATCACAACCCCCTTAAAACGGGGAGTGACTTCGAGCGTTGGTGTAGTTCCTTCCGAATTAGAGGTCGCGGGGCTGGACCGTCTTCCGGTCGTTGGCCTCGGCACGCTCTGCGGCGTCGTCGAGCAGTTCGGCGACCTCTTCGTTGAGGGCGTCGTAGAAATCTGCCGAGACGTTGTGGTCCGAGAGTGCGTCCTTCACGGCTGCTTTGACGATGAGGTCAGAGATTCCATCGCGGACTTCTCGTGTCTATGTTATAAAGGTTCGAACTCTCGGTTTTGTCATTCTGTGTGTCAGCGAGTAACACAACAGGAAGATACGGAAAATCAATGCGCCAGTGTTGACCGTGGCGATAGCCGGCCCCATCTCAGACTTACGCCCACAGCTGGCGACAAGACGAATTATTCCTAGGGCAAATTATAAACTTAGCCCCGTCTAATTTCTCTCTAATGCTGAGCGCCATCATGGAGGACTATCTCAAAGCAATCTATTACCTCCAGGACGAAACGGATGAACGGGTGCGGACCTCGACGCTCGCTGAGCATATGGATGTAGAACAACCGTCAGTCACCAGTATGGTGAAAAAATTGGCCGAGCGCGATTTTGTCCATTACGAACCCTACAAGGGCGTTGTACTCACAGACACTGGAGTTCCTGTCGCGCTCGAAATTATTCGCCACCATCGGCTCTTAGAACGATACCTGACGGAGCGCCTTGAGTACGATTGGGCTGAGGTACACGACGAAGCCGATCGCCTCGAACACCATATCAGTAGTCAATTTGCCGACAGAATTGCAGAGCAGTTAGGGAATCCGGCAGTTGACCCACATGGCGACCCGATTCCCACAGCGGATCTGGACGTTTCACCGCTACAATCCGGTGAAACCCTCGCTGATCAGCAGGTTGGCGACAAGGTTCGAATCGAACGGGTGCCAGACAATGACCCAGATCTACTCCGGTACCTGTCTGAACACGGGATTACCCCAACAACTGTTGTCGAAATTGTTGAGACTACCTCATTTGGGATGGTGACGCTTGATCCCGATGGCACCGACGAACGAGTTGCACTCCCAGAAGAAGTGTCCCGATCCATATCCGCTCAAACGCTCACTGGGGCTTCAAACTAAACTGATGATTCTCCATTAGCGAAGTGATTGGTTTAGACTCAATCTAAGTTTAGATAGGTCTAATTTATATATTGGGTGGTACAATAGACGTGTATGGGTACGCGAAGGCTTGACCAGCGGAGGAGATCATGCCATCGATAGATTACAGTAGCGCAGCAGACGTCACAGAACGCCTCGAGCAGCAACTGGTTGAATCACTCACCGGTGATACGAGTGTCAGTCGCCGCACAGTCCTTGGCGGTCTTGGTGTTGCCGGGAGTGCAGCAGTCGGACTCGGTAGTTCTCGGGCAAGTGCCTCATCCGATCATGACGATGAGGATGAACACGGTAACTTCGGTGCGGTGGGTGAATACCGAGATTTGGATTTCGACCCTCACGAGTTCCTCACCGCGTTCAATACCGGAGAGAGCGGACAGGATAACGTTCCCCAACAGGTCTACGAAGAGGACGGCCAAACCGTACGGGAATTCGAGTTTACTGCCGTCGACACGACGATCACGATTGCGCCGGGTGTCGAGTTTCAAGCGTGGGCGTACAACGGCCAGGTACCGGGCCCGACGATCCGCGCCGTCGAAGGTGACCTGATCCGCGTGAAGTTCACCAATCTGGGACGACACGCACACACGATTCATCCACACCTGAAGAACCTCAACCCGCGAATGGACGGGATTCCCCAGAATGGACCGGGCGTCCTCGATACGGGTGAGTCGTTCACCTACGAGTGGATCGCCCAGCCCGCCGGTACTCACTTCTATCACTGTCACTCGCTTCCACTGAAAGAACACATCCACCGTGGACTCTACGGCACGATCATTGTCGATCCGGACCCCGAACGCGTCAGGGAGAATCCACGCGACTACGTCAACTACCCTGGCCCAATTACCGACGACATGCGGACGCGGTTCGTCGAAGAGGCGAAGAGCCGGAACCACGAGTACGCCGAAAACGACGCCGTCAACGAGATGGTCATGGTGATGAATTCGTTCGACACCAACTTCGACGGCGGGAACGAGGTCTACGCGGCGAACACACGGGCGTTCGCATACGGGATCGGTAGTACCGACGGCACCGGCAACTGGACGGCGGGCGAGACGAAGCGTCCCATCCAGATCGACAAGAACGAACGGCAACGCGTCTATCTCTCCAATGCGACTGAGTTCGACCTCATCAACTCGTTCCACACGCACTCGCAGTTCTTCGATTACTATGACCACGGGACGACGCTGACACCGACGCGCAAGACCGTGGACACGATCATGCAGACGCAGGCGCAACGCGGTATCATCGAGCTCGACTACTCGGATCACGAACCCGGGCTGTACATGTTCCACGCCCACCAGTCCGAGTTCGCCGAACTCGGCTGGATGAGCTTCTTTGAGGTGATCTAACATGGCGGATAAGACACAAAAACCGACGCCAGACGGTGGTGTATCTACTGAAAACGAGGTCACACAGCCGCTCGGACTACCGCGATGGGTCAGCGCGATACTCCCGATCGTGTTGCTCGTGCTCGTCTTGGGTGTGTTCGCGTTCACGTCACCACTCGCGAGTATTCAGAGCCAGAGTGGTGAACCGCTTCCCGACGTGACGATCACGCACACGACGCTTCCGAGCGACGAAACGGTCGTGTTACATGTAACGAACAACGGGCCCGATTCCGTGACGATAGCACAGGTCCTCGTCGATGAGGCCTACTGGAATTTTCAGGTAGAAGGAGCTGGTGGCGACCAAACGCTCGCCCCAATGGAAAGCGCACAGATCGTGATCCCGTATCACTGGAATCCGGGGTGGGATCTCAACGTCGCCCTCGTACTCTCTGACGGAGCGACATTCGAGAATACGATCGTCGCTCCGAGTCAGGCACCCGGATTCAGCCTCAGTCTGCTCTGGACGCTTGCAGTCATCGGGCTGTTCGTCGGTGTGATCCCGGTCGCATTAGGGATGCTGTGGTTCCCCTACATCAAGACGATGAGCGATCGATGGCTGCACGCCGTGCTCTTGTTCGCGGCCGGCGTCCTCGGTTTCTTGGCGTTCGACGCCGGATTCGAGGCGTTCGAACTCGCTCAACGAGTTCCGGGCGCGTACGAGGGCAACCTCTTGGTCGTCTTCGGGATCCTCGGCGCGCTCACTCTCGTTCAGGCAATCAGCGCGTGGCGCAAAGGCCGTGTCGCCGCCGGTGACAGTCGGGCGAGTAGCGGTCTCTGGATCGCCTATCTGGTCGCGGTCGGGATCGGCCTGCACAACCTCGCGGAAGGACTGGCGATCGGGAGTTCGTTCGCACTCGGACGTGTGTCGCTCGGCGCGTTCCTCGTGATCGGGTTCATGCTCCACAACGTGACGGAAGGCCCGGCCGTCGTTGCACCGGTCGCCCGCGGAGAGCGCCCGTCGTTCAGACACTTCGCCGCGCTCGGCGTCATCGCCGGTTCCCCCGTCATCCTCGGCGGGTGGATCGGTAGTCTCGCGTACTCACCGACGATCGGTGCCTTCTTCCTCGCGATCGGGGTTGGTGCGATCCTACAGGTCAACTGGGAGATCGCGGGTATGGTTCGGGATGCAGGCGGTCGGGTGGCCAGCGCCACGAACCTGCTCGCGTTCCTGCTCGGCCTCGGCGTGATGTACGTGACCGACCTCTTCGTAGTGCTCTAATCGGCACCACCCATCTCTGTGTCAATGTCACCCGAATTCTACGATCGGCGAACGGTGTTGCGACTCAGCACTGCCACCCTAGCGATGCTTAGCACGGCTGGGTGTCTGGGCGGACAGTCCTCGGCGGCCCAGACCGTCACGATGCCCGGCGACCTCAGATTTGAGCCGAAGATCGCGACGATCGAACCTAGCGAGACGGTTACGTGGACGAACGAGAGTGACATCGATCACACGGTCACAGCGTATGAAGACGAGATTCCAGACGAAGCCGCGTACTTCGCAAGTGGTGGCTTTGAATCAGAGCGGGCTGCGAGGAATCGGGTCACCGAGGGGCTCATCGCTCCGGGTGAAAATTACGAGTATACGTTTGAGGAACCAGGCACGTACAGGTACTTTTGTATCCCACACGAGGGGTCTGGAATGATCGGGACAGTTCGGGTAAAGTAATCGAAGAATCAAGTTCTCGTTACGGCGAAGGGTCACGTGATCGTGGGCCCACTCGCTATCGTAACGAGGAGACGATGATGAGCCCAATGAATACCACTGGTGATGTGGTCAGCGTCGGTCTCATCGTGTATTGAGTCCGTACGCATCTCCTCGGGTTCAAACACGGCGAGTATCGAGCAATCCAGACTTTGGTCCGGGGGATGGGACGAATTAACGGTTGAGTTAATAATCCAATACAGTTATTTTATTAGAGATTATCATAATATGGGGTTTTAATAGCAGCTGATTTAATAAGTCTGTAGTAGCTAGCAGTACGTAATGACCTCACCTAACGAGGAATCCCACGACGGAAGTGGTGAACTACCGGATCATACCCACAACCACGGAGAGGATTCTCACAAGCAGGGTCATACACATGACCATGATCACGAGCACATCCAGCACACAGGACAAGATGGTGATGACGTTACCTCATCGATAGACCAGGGAGACGTTGCACAATTCTCCGTCCCGGAGATGGATTGCCCGTCCTGTGCAAAAAAGGTCGAAAACAGCGTCGAAAAACTGGACGGAATCCAGAGCGTCGACCCGCAAGTGGCAACAGGGACATTGACCGTTTCGTACGACGACGAGCAAACGAGTGCCACCGCGATCGAAGATCGGGTTGAAAAGGCCGGATACACCGTGGAGAACACCGGCGAGGTCACCTCGAAATTCACGGTTTCAGAAATGGATTGTCCGTCGTGTGCGGGCAAAATCGAAAACGCTCTTGACAGAGTCGGTGGAGTGACCACTTACGAGACGAAGCCGACGACCGGAACCGTCGTTGTCACGTACGATTCGTCGAGGGCTGGGGAAGCTGACGTCATCGACGCGATCGAAAGCGCTGGGTATGAGGTCACGGATACGACAGGCGACAAATCAGAACGTCAGGAAGCGGGCGGAGGGCGCGAGAGTATCTGGACGAGTTCGCGCGCACTCAAGACGTGGGTGAGCGGTGGATTCGTCGCCCTCGGCTTACTCTTCGAATTCTTCTTGACCGGCCAGAATGTACAGATTGCAGGTCTTTTTGGTACGGAGCTACTGGTTGCCGACGTCCTGTTCCTGATTGCTGTAGCCACCGGCGGCCAGGAAATCCTTCGCAACGGCTACTACTCGGCGCGAAATCTGAACCTCGATATCGACTTCCTGATGTCGGTGGCTATCCTCGGAGCACTCGTTGCGAGCCTCGCATTCGGCGAGGCACTCTACTTCGAGGCCGCCACCCTCGCGTTCCTGTTCAGCATCGCGGAACTGCTGGAGCGGTACTCGATGGACCGTGCCCGAAACTCCCTCCGCGAGCTAATGGATCTCTCACCGGATGAAGCGACCGTCAAGCGGAACGGGAGCACGGAGACGATTCCCGTCGACGAGGTCGCAGTTGGTGACATCGTCGTCGTCAAGCCAGGGGAGAAAATCCCGATGGACGGAAGCGTCGTCGACGGTGAAAGCGCCGTCAACCAGGCACCTATCACGGGTGAAAGCGTCCCTGTCGACAAGACGACTGGCGACGAAGTGTACGCCGGCACCATCAACGAGGAGGGGTATCTCGAGGTGGAGGTCACCTCCGAGGCCGGCGATAACACGCTCTCCCGAATCGTGGAGATGGTCGAAGATGCACAGTCGAATAAGACAGAGCGCGAGCAGTTCGTCGAGCGCTTCTCGACGTACTACACGCCAGTGGTCGTCGTCTTCGCTATCCTGACGACACTAGCAAGCCCGTACATCCTCGGCACAACCTGGTCCACGGCCGTCGTCTACGGGCTGACCTTACTGGTCCTGGCCTGCCCGTGTGCGTTTGTCATCTCGACGCCCGTCTCGGTGGTGTCGGGAATTACGAGCGCCGCGAAGAACGGCGTCCTGATCAAAGGCGGCAATCACCTCGAAGCGATGGGAGCCGTCGACGTCGTCGCGTTCGACAAGACGGGAACCCTCACCAAAGGTGAACTCACCGTCACCGACGTCGTTCCCTTGAACGGGAACTCGGAGGAGGACGTGCTCCGGTGTGCACGCGGGCTCGAGCAACGGAGTGAACACCCCATCGGCGAGGCAATCGTCGCCGAAGCCGGCAGCGCAGGGGTTGCCGAGCGCGAGGTTGATGACTTCGAGAGCATCACCGGAAAGGGTGTTCGCGCCGATCTCGACGGGACTCCTCACTTCGCAGGCAAGCCGGGTCTGTTTGAGGAGTTAGAGTTCGACCTGTCGCACGTTCACGCGACGACCGAGGGTGGCGTCGTGACGCAGACAGCCCGACAGATGTGTGACCGGAACAACTGTCTCGATCTCCTCGAAGAGACCGTTCCCGAACTCCAAGCAGAAGGCAAGACCGTCGTTCTCGTTGGGACCGAAGACGAACTCGAAGGCGTCATCGCGGTTGCCGACGAGATTCGGCCGGAAGCGAAGCGAACGGTGGCGCGACTGAAGCAGCTCGGTGTTGCCCGAACGGTGATGCTGACGGGTGACAACGAGCGGACTGCCCGCGCGATCGCCGAGCAGGTCGGCGTCGACGAGTACCAGGCCGAATTACTCCCCGAGGACAAGGTGACGGCGATCGAGGAGCTCGTCGACGAGTACGACGGCGTTGCGATGGTCGGTGACGGCATCAACGACGCCCCGGCACTCGCGACGGCGACGGTGGGCGTTGCGATGGGCGCGGCCGGGACGGACACCGCGTTAGAGACGGCCGACATCGCCCTGATGGGCGACGACCTCGCGAAGCTCCCGTACCTCTACGAACTCGCGAACGACGCGAACGGCGTCATCCGACAGAACATCTGGGCGAGTCTCGGAGTGAAGGCTGGACTGGCGCTCGCGGTCCCCTTCGGATACGTTCCGATCTGGCTCGCCGTCCTCGCCGGAGACGCCGGCATGACGACCGCGGTGACCGGAAACGCGATGCGACTCTCGCGGATCCGTCCTGCGACTGACGATAGAGACGCGGTGGCCGACAGCTAACCACTCTTCACTGGTCGAGACGATGTCCCTCCATACGCACGAGCACGACGACGAGGACCGGCGTCAGACGACAGAGCAGAGTACTCGACGGTTGGCGTTCGTGGCCGTTATCAACTTCGTCGGCTTCGCCGTCGAGCTGGCTGGTGGACTCCTGTTCGGTTCGGTGGCGCTCATCAGCGACGCACTCCACATGCTGTTCGACATGCTTGCGTACGCGATGGCGTTCGGGGCGAGCTACACCGCCGAACGATTCCAGGGCGGTGAGGCGTGGTCGTACGGTCTCCACCGACTGGAGCCGGTTGCGGCCTTCCTGAACGGGGTCTTGCTCCTTCCAATGGTCGGATACATCGTCTGGAAGTCCTACCAGCGGTTCCTTGAGCCGGTAGCGATCAATCCGGAGTTGACGCTGATCATCGCGACGGGTGGACTGCTGGTAAACATCGGCTCCGTGTACGTGTTACAAGGTGATAAGATGAGCCTCAACGAACGGGGCGCGTTCTACCACCTGCTCGGAGACGCCGGTGGCTCTGTTGCGGTAATCGTCTCGACTGTCGCTGTCGCAGTGTTCGATCTCCCCATCGCAGACCCTATGGCGGCCGTAGTCATCGGGCTGGTGGTGCTCGCGTCGGCCGGGAACGTTCTCCGGGAAAGCACCTCGATCCTGTTGGAACGGAGCCCGGTGTCGTCAGAAGAGCTTCAGGATGAATTGACGACACTCGACGGCGTCGACCAGGTTGAGGACCTCCACGTCTGGCAGGTGTGTAGTCAACTCACCGTCGCAACCGTCCGGCTCATCGAGACAGCGACCACTCTCGAAGAACAACGAGAGATCCGGGCGCGAGTTCACGATCATCTCACGGATCGAAGAATCGATCACGCAACCGTCGAGGTCGTCGGGCGTGCCGACCCCGATACCGACCCTGTCGGTACGACGAATCACTCCCACTAACGATGGCTCACGCAGCACCCAATCGAATGTTCGAAGTGTTAGACGAGACGAACGAAAAGATCGTTGCGATTCGCGTCGGGCGGGGGTCGAGAGCAGGCTATCGAGAGTTGTACTCGCTACTCGTCGAAAAAAGTGACCAGCACGGACGCATCCATGTGTACGAGGAAGTTCCGAACTGGACGTTCGGGACGTTTCTCACACATCTCCACGGGGTGATTCCCGATCTCCGGTACGGCCCTGACTTCGATATCGACCGGTACGCCGCAGTCGGCGATTCGAGGTGGGCGACGCTGCTCTTTGACTGGTGGCGTGTCATCCGGCCGATCTGGCCGGTCGCGCCCGACGAGATGCGATATTTCGACAGTATCGAGCGCGAGAGAGCGCTCGACTGGCTTTCCGAGAAGGGATGAGTGACAGATAGGCTTCGGTTCCCGTACCGCAAACAGCACGTTCTCGCCCCGGAAGATTGGCATCCCAGCGGATGAGATACGTCTCTGCCGTGAGTTTCGATGAGGAATCAACAGTTCCACCGTAGTACGGCAAGCGAGAAGTGGTCACACGACTGCGAGGAGCGCATCCGAAGCGGCGCTGACGATCGCCTCCCAGAGGCTGTTGTGACCGAACACCGCTTCCGGGCCGGTCGCTATCCCTAAGATCGTATCCACCCCAAAGAACGCAAACAGTGCCGCGCCGGCGTAGTGGGCCTTCCGGACGTCGAAGCGGTGTGAGAACGTGTGGAAGAAGTACGCGTTCGCAAGGCTCACCGGGATGATGACCAACATTTCACCCGCCCAGATCGCGGCACTAGCCCCGTACTGTGCCGCCAGCCCGATGGTGACAAGCTGGGTCTTATCGCCGAACTCCCCAGCAGCCATCATCGCGAAGATGGTGAGAAATTCGCCCAGTTGCCCGCCGATCGTGTAGCCGAACGCTTCGAACTCCGGGTTGATATCCGTGATTCGTGTCCCGACGACGCCACCATCCGTCTGTGTGCCGCTCTCGACTGGGACAGTATGGCTGCCAGGTGCTGACCGGACGAGTAACACCGCGAACAGCAGGAAGAGCGCCGCCGTAATCCCGTCGAGGACGACGCCCGGGAGCGCCTGCTGGAGCGCCTGGCCGAACAGGATCTCGAGGACGGTCCAGCCCGCGAATGCCGTCCCGGCCGCCGCGACAACCAGCAGTGGCTTGAACCGGGTCGACAGTCCGGCGATAATGAACTGGACTTTCTCCCCTGGCAGTACGGTGAGCTGTGCGATGGCCGCGATTACGACGATCTCCAGAAATGGCGTCATGCGTCACCCCGGTGCTCAACGCTACCCGAGTCGTCGGCGTCGTTCACGGGGGTCACTCGGATCGACGTCGCAACCCCTTCGGGAATGGCTTGCTCAGTATCGTCGACAGCGAGAGTAAGCATTCCGAACGGGGCGATGTCAACAATACGGACAGCTGTGCCCGGCGTGATCCCGACGTCGGCCAAGTATGCGAGGTCGTTCTCGTTGCGATCGCTAACGCGAGTGATGACCACTCGATCGCCGACCTCACAGGCTGACAGGGGTGTCATCGGGTCCTGATTCGGCGGCTCTAGGTCTTCGCTTGGAATCGGATCGCCGTGGGGGTCTCGCCGGGGGTTTTCGAGTGTCTCGGCGAGCCGCCGTTCGAACTCCTCGCTGATGTGGTGTTCGAGTCTGTCGGCTTCCTCGTGGACCTGTTCCCAAGGGTAATCGAGGTGGTCGGCCAGATAGGTTTCGAGGAGCCGGTGATGCCGGAGTACTTCGACCGCAACGGTTTTGCCGTCGTCGGTGAGTTCGCTTCCATGGTACGGTTCGCGTGCGATCAGTCCCTGCGCTTCAAGTCGGTCAAGCGTACTCGTAACCGTCGCCTGTGCCTTATCGAGCCGATCGGCAATATCAGATGTTGACACCGGTGGACCCGCTTCCTGCTGGAGGTGGTAGATCGTTTTGAGGGTGTCCTCAACTACTGGACTCGAATCCATTTAGACCGTTATTTAGACCCATCTAATTTAATACTTGGGGATCATTGAGAGAGTCGGTTACATCAATTTTCTGTAATTGTGATAATAGAGTTCATCGGCCTTGTTTGGACGCTTCTGAATTGGTTGGTTAGTGGCTCTGTTGGGGTCAACAGGATCTGTCCGTGAGTGCCTCTCAATCCGCTTTGGTGGTTTGGATAGAGACCGGAAACGGTGATTCCACCGCGTCTAAACAAGCCCGAGTTCATCTTATCGCAGCAGGCGAAGTAGGTGTATCAAAATGAAGTTGGTGAAAAGAGGTTAACCGTCTCTGGGGGTGATAAAAAGAAGCCTACGAACTCTCCTTGGTCGAGTTGGAATCGTACAGAGATGTGATTGGGTACCTCACCGTTGATTGATTAGGTCCGACGATGGTCAATTCCACCGGCGACGTTGAGGAGCGCGGAGACTATCGTTAGTCCGAGTTGTGGTTCCCGAAACCAGAAGGCCGTAGAGGTAATGACGGCTCGAAGCCCTACGAGCAGCAGTGAGAGAGCCGGCACGTCTTTATTGACACTTCCAACGCCACCTCCATCACTCGTGTACCGGGCCCCTCGCCAGATTCACCAACTGGGAGGCGACCTGCTTCATATGGAATACGCTCAGTTTGGACGCTCCAGACCACCTTTCCTGATTCGTTTACTTCGACAAACCGGCGATTCAACGTGTCTGTGATCAATGTATTCCCGTTCGGGAGATGATCAGCATCTTGAGGCCAATTAAACGTGATACCACCAGCACGGTCGAGTGTCCACGCTGGTTCCACACTCCCATTCTCAGTCCGGTGGAGTTCGACGACCCAGTCGTGCTCGCTATCAGCGACGAGGACGGCATCATCCCCGAGCCACTGAGGATTGTGCTGGTGGTTGAGCACGTCAGGGTCGCCACATCGAATATCGCCATCACTGTCATAGTCGGCTAACTGGCATGATATATGACAGTTGGTCTCGTTTGAATCGGTCGTGTCTTTGTTGTTGACGTCGACGACACCCTCTCCGCGCTTGATGACGAGAAGCTGGTTGGCGTTCCGCACTGAGACGAGATAGTGTCCGGTGCTGGTGACGCCCACGTCGTTGATGTGTAGCCAGTCGGTCGTTGTCGGATCTTGTGGGGCGTCGTAGAACGAACTCGCATTCCACTGCCACGTGACTTCGCCGTTCTTGACAGTAAAGATACGCTTGTACTCCATATCGGTGACCAAATATTCACCCGATTCGAGTCGTTCGACATCGTGGACTACGCTGTTCTTGTTCGTTCGCACCGGGAAGCTATACCCCGAAAGCACCTGCAGGTCTTTCCCGGGGTCAATGACTCGGAATCCCGTTCGGGTACAGGGAGACTCGTCTGATCCGCACGAAGCGTACCCGCTGTCCATGAACCCGGCTAACACTGTTCCGTTCTCTGTTTGGGTGACGTTAAAAATAGCTATCAGCACTCGATTCACGTCACGTAGTGTTCGTACCGTTGAGGAGGTAGACGCTATGCCGCATTCGTGCCAGCCTGGACCACCCCTCTGAGACTCGACCAAGGTTTGGGACGTCTGGTTTATCTCCGAAGCCGTCCCAATCGCAGGGGCGAGCATTGTACTGCTAACAAGCGTGAGAACGAACAGAACCACGCCGAAAAGGATTGGATAGCTGCCCCACGGAGATCAGGAACGGGGTTCATTTCTGGATATACAGCGAGTACATGATAACCGCGAGACCAAGGGCAACGAACAGGCTGTTGATGAGCACGCCGAGGGCCAATCCGACAGAAAAGAACTGGTTGGCCACGCCAGTCAGGATTGCCCCGAGTGTGATAATACCGAACCCGACACCAAGGACACGTAGTGAATCCTCACCCGTGCGTCGATAGGCCTTAAATGCAATGTAGGTGATCCCGCCACCGAGAAACAGGATTACGAACTTGACGACTGCAATCGCCGTGATGACGCCGTTCATACTTCGTCTCCCATCATCGACCAGATATCTACAAGCCGTTCATCGGTGGACTGTGGGGGCCGCTCAATACTCACCGAAAACTCGCCTGTATCGTCCACAGATATCATCACGTTATCGAATGATCTTTTGTAATGGGTAACACGTCCACCCCCGGAATTGATCGTATCCCACTCTCGGACAAGGGAAGCGGAACTGAGTAATTCTAATTTACGATACAACGTCGACTTTGGGATGTCACAGACATCATTCAATTCGTTCGCGGTCATGGGTTCAACGGTTTGGCGGAGGATGGAACGACAGTCGGGATCATCCAGCGCATCAAGGACTTCCTGTAACGCCGGTGCGTCCTCGGATGCCGCTGAATTATTTCCCATAATTCAATTAAATACATTGGACGAAAAATAGTGTCCGATTGTTTTTTGACGGTTCTCCTGATGAAGCAGGGCTGGGAAAAGTCTCGATTCCCAGCTCAAAAGTAACGATTTGAAAGAATAGAGAGGTGAGCGAAGACTTAGTGACATAATATTGAGAGGAGTATATTTTGTATTGATCTCTGAGTCGGGGTTCATTATTTTCAGATGGATCTTATATTCCCCTACAGAGCGAGCAGGGATAGGAAACGTATCATGAATTAATATTTCATGAGATGTGATACATAACCCACCTTCTGTCTGTGTCTGGAAATCATTCATATTAAATTAAATTTGTATGACCCAATATCCATTATTATACAACAAATTGCTATTTTATATATCCTTTTCGTACACTTCGAGAAGCTCCTTATATCGATTTTGTATTGTAACTTGGCTTATGTGGGCGACTTCGCTCACAGTCTCTTGTGTGAGCTGTTCGTTCGTAAGATGGGTCGCAGCATATAACGCAGCAGCCGCTAATCCTGCCGGGTTCTTCCCACTGTGTACCCCATTTTCTGTCGCAACCTCAAGAATTTCTCGAGAACGCTGTTCCGCTTCATCGCTCACGCCAAGTGATGAAGCGAATTGTGGAAGAAATTGAGTCGGAAGCTCCGGTTCAATTTTTAACTCAAGTTCACGGGATAGATATCGATACGCTCGCTGGACTCGGATTTTTTTAACACGACTCACATCAGAGAATTCTTCTAATGGCCGTGGCATTCCATGCTGTCGTGTAGCCGCGTACAGCGAAGCTGTTGACATCCCTTCAATCGATCGGCCGGGTAGTAAGTCCTTCTCTACAGCACGTCTGTATAGGATACCCGCTGTTTCTCGGATTGATTTCGGAAGGCCGAGTGCAGACGCCATCCGGTTTATTTCACCGAATGCTTGTTTAAGATTTCGTTCATGAGAATTTTTTGCTCGAAACCGTTCATCCCACATCCGAAGACGCTGTAACAGAGCGCGTTGACCATCAGGAACTGATTTTCCGTTAGCGTCCTCATCTCGCCAGCCGATAGTTGTACTTAAACCCTTATCATGCATCAGCCGTGTTGTTGGGGAACCAACACGACTCTTCTCATCGCGCTCCTCTGACGTGAACGCACGCCACTCTGGACCATGATCGATCCGGTTTTCCTTGAAAATCAACCCACAATCTTCACAAGTTGATTCACCTCCGGTATCGTTATGAGTGATTTGACCTGAACACTCGGGGCACACGCTGTTTTCAATGTACTCTGAGGCCTGATTGAGATTATCTAACGGCTGTTCGATGTTATGTTCTTGGCGCATAATAGTAACCCGATGAATAGGTTTGTTCCCCCCAAATCGTGGGGCTTCTTACCTGTTCTGAGGGGTAGCTGCGTATTGAACAAGTGGCGGAATCCCATTCGGGAGGAATCCGACCTATACCTTTGTAACCAAACTGTTGATAGACTTATTGTAATTAGGAAGCATCCTATCAATAAAAATATGTTCACCGGTATAATGAATACTAATCATTCAATTCACGATGGGGTGGTCAGCCTAGTAAATAAAGAACAACGACCTGTCCCCTTACTAAACGAATTTTAGATGGGGTACGAACGGAACCAATTCGTATTGGAAAGTCTATTTCCGTCGCAGAGATCGCAACAATTGGGATTTTCTGGTTCAGCCTCGGCCTCGGACTGCGACCATGTGTCCTCGGTTGGTACCAACGAATTCTGATGAACCCACTAGTAATCGTCCTAGGTGTTACAGCAATCAGGTCTCATCTGTCAGTTTGGTGGACTAACATTCACTTATCGGTTCCTAGTAGAGTGTTCTCAACGTATCACCCGATGGTACAGGCGGCGACAACCTCCTGCTCATACAAATCACCGTGCGCCGCTGTACGATGACAGACTCCCGTAGATGGACTAACAATTCCGAATCTCCCACTCCTGGCATTCATGCACATTACAGCCACAGAAGCTATTTGTTTGGCTGTATCTGAGAGACAAACGAACAACATCAGACAATTAATGATCAAAAGCGCCAATTTATCAGCACAACTCAGTATCGGAACTCGACGTATTGCTCACGCAAACCGATCAGTAACAGGTATTTTCAAATGACAAATTTAATTACACGGATCCAGTCTGTCGGCAGTGCAGTTGGACTGACGTACGGCTCAACGGTTATTGGATCGATTATTGTCACCATCGCTGCCGCATTACTGGGCGCATTCGGGATCGACGTAACCGCTCGTCCATCATTGCGCCTCGTGATGACCACGATCTTGTTACAAGGAGTAACATTCGGAGGGCTCTCAATCCTCTATCTCAGATTCCGCGGTCTCAACTACACATTCGTTTCGCTTTCGATTCCGGACCGCCGGGATATTGCTGTGACTATCGGAGGAATAGGTACGCTTCTCAGCCTACTCGTTGTCTCATCACGCATCACTTCCGCACTTGGACTGGAATCTGCAGAAAATCAGGTAGTAACGATTGGTCAACAGAATCCAACAGCCTTTCTGGTTCTAATTCCTCTATCGTTTTTGTTAGTTGGTCCGGGCGAAGAGCTCCTATACCGAGGATTGGTTCAGGGGACACTTCGAGAAACACTACATCCAACCCGTGCAATCGTTCTTGCAAGCATCCTCTTCGCGTCGATCCATCTCTTTTCGTTGAGCGGGGAAGGGAAACTCGTGTACGTCGGTATCGCATTCATTCTCGCCTTGGTACTCGGTGCGACCTACGAATACACCGATAACCTCACTGTTCCGGCCGTGATTCATGGTGCGTATAATGCGATACAATTTACCATCGCATATCTAACAGCTACTGGCGGCGTGTAACTGTTCGCTATCTGTTGATAGCGTATTTGTTTCTTTGACCGCTACACAAGTGCCTTACTTGCGGATAGTTTGACTGTAGCCGAATATGTTCGTAGGGGTCTCTCACTGACGGGGATTCCGCATTCCTGTTTTAATACGACAACAAAGTATTCCAAATGTACCATGACTAGATCTTTCGGTGCCCCTGGAACCGGACTATCCCGGAGAGAATTTCTCGCTGCGACTGGGGTGACAGGCGTGTCGGCGTTGGCGGGCTGTTCATCCAAAACAATCGACGCGCCGACAGCGGCCACGGGCACCCCGAGTGAAGCACAGACGACATCGTCTGATCTTCCCTACACCAGTCCTCCGACGGTGATTAATGTCGACGAACAGGGAGGATCCGTGACGATGGGGACGCAGCCGGCGCGACACGCGGTCCATCCACTTGATTCAATGGGCGGCCCGGTCGAGTTTCCCCGAGTCTGGGCATGGCAGGCCGACGACAACGACCCGAGCGTTCCAGGCCCGATCCTTCGGACAACCGAAGGGAATGACATGGAAGTGACCCTCGACAATACGAATGGGCGTCGACCCCATACCATCCACTTCCACGGGGTCACCAAAACATGGAAGAACGACGGTGTTCCGACATCGACCGGAATCCAAGTCCCGGCGGGTGAGAAACACACCTATGAAATTCCGGCGAACGTTCCGGGGACGCACCTGTACCACTGTCACTTCCAGACACACCGTCACATCGATATGGGAATGTACGGTATCTTTCGGGTCGACCCCGAAGGCTACGAGTCGGCGGACCGGGAGTACTTCATGACGATCAAAGACTGGGACTCACGGATCCCGGAAAAATGGGCCGGAGAGGCGGATTTTACCTACGATACGACCTCGCGGACTCCGGACGTCTTCACGGTTAACGGGAAGAGCGCACCCCGGACGCTCCACCCCGAACAAGGGTCACCGATCATTGTCGATCAGGGCGATCAGGTCCGTATTCACCTCGTCAACGGGGGATACATGTCACACCCGATACACATCCACAACCACCGCTTCCGGCGCGTCGAAAAGGACGGTGGGACGGTTCCGGAGGCCACCCGCCACGACATGGATGTCACGAATATTGCACCCGCTGAACGACACACAATCGAGTTCACGGCGGACGCAGACCCCGGGATCTACCTCATGCACTGCCACAAAGTCAACCACGTGATGAACGGGTCGTTCTACCCCGGTGGCATGCTTACGGGGGTTGTGTATCGCTCCGTCATGGATACGGACATCTTCAGCCAGCTCATGGAATACGCCGGCTACGAACCGAACTGACACGATCAGACACCCTCCCCCCTCCCTCCGAGCCTTTCTAGTCGGGGCTCTACAGCACGGTTCCACTCATACACAGACTCTCAGGTGGTCACGAGGTGCGTCTCGGGGAAACGAGAGAGACAGATAGTTGTGTGTGAGTTACTAAGCTCGCGTAATGACTCAGAAAGGCCGGAAAGAGAAAGCGGATGGTGACAGACCGAAATCTCGCAGAAGGTCGATCCGCCTACTCGTCCTGGTTTCTGTCGGGATCAGTCTCCTTTCGCTGGTCCCCACAGTTTCGGCCCACGGTGGCGCCGAGGCGTCGGGTTTCACACAGTCGCACGGGCTGGCGATCGCTGGTATCGGCGCCCTCGCAGTCGGTGCGCTCGTTCTCCTCAAGCGAAGGGAACGGATCTCACCGAGAGCCGCTCTGTACGGGATTGCGGTCGGCATCGGAGTTGCTGTCGCCGGTGCGATCCTCTTTGAGGGCCTGGCCCCGGATCCGACGTATCAGGCAGATTCGATGCCGTTCTCGCGGTCTTTGTATCAGCCGCTCGCGATCGGAACCGGCCTGTTAGTCGTGGTTGCGAGTTTTATCACCGGACTCGTTCGATGGACGACACGTCCTCGGTACATGGCTCTCGGAATACTGTTCGGCGGCTGGATACTGTATCCGTATCTGCTGCCCGGGTTCAGCGGCTACACCAATCCGATAGGATACGGGATCGTCCTCGCGACACCGCTGCTCGTCGGATACATTCTCTGGAAAGACGTTGGCGCGGCGCTGTCGACGATCCTTCGGGATTCGGTGGCGCGTCGGTTCGGATTCAGCGTCGGAGTCATGGTGAGCCTCTTCTTCATGGCGACGGCAGGATACCTGTCGTTCTTCAGTGAAGAGGGGGCTCCGCAAGAGACGACCATAGCTGTCCTGAACGTGCTGTATCAGATCGTGCGATGGCCCACCCTTGAGGTACTGCTTCCTGACGTCCCGTTTTTCATCGCGATCTCGCCTGGAGTGGTCATCGTACTGGGACTACTCGGCGTTCTCGTGGGATTGAACGCAGCCGCCGTCGCTCACTCGTGGCGTCTCGATCGGCAGGCGGGCGCCACACAGAGCACGGCCGGGACGGCGACGGTCGTCGGTGCGTGTACGTGTGGGTGTTGTGGGCCACTCGTCTCCCAAGTCGCCGTCATCGCGGCCGGCCCGACGATCGCGGCGCCGATATACTGGATCTTCGTCGATTCGGCGTCGCCACTGAGTTCAATATTCTTGTTAGGTAGCATCGCACTGTTCACCGGCACGCTCGTGTATTCGATTGACTCCCCAGCACCTATCCGAAAAGATACGTCTGAGATCAGTACGGGAGTCACAGAATAGGCGTCTCGGCCACATCGATCCTCCGTTGCTGATCGTTCATCAAGTTTTGTTGAAACGAAGTGCGGACCACCGGACGTAGTAACCCGAATGAAGACGCTTCAGACGGACGGACACTGTGAGTTTGGGGGCAGTACCGGACAGGACCGCTACGGACTAACGCGGAATTCGCCGTGTTTCATCCCGAAAAAGTACGCGACCACCGAGAACGCGATCATCGAGGGAAGAACCATCATAAATACGGTCGAAGGTGCCATCACTGCGGTTAGCGCGACCGTTGCGACAGCGACGATCACGGCGAGCGGAACCACCGAACGTGTAAAGTCGAACTCCATAGTTGTAGTAGTATCTAGACAAGCATAGTCCTTAAGAAACAGAAGGAATGAGGAGCCGGATGGTGACCCCAACAGTCGGATCAACGATGCGCGAACCTTGATATCCACCCTTCATACCACGTCGGTGAGACAGCTCGGATCCGTGCTCGTTTGGAGGCCGTACCCCTCATCAAATTAGCTTCCGTTGAGTGTTTACCGCGATCAACCCACCGCCGGCAATGACCGCGGCCGCTGCCGTCAGCGGATTGAAGAACCCGACAGCCAACGCCGCGAGGGCGATACCATTGTAGGAGAACGCGAGGAGGTTGTTCTGTTTCACGCGGCGGCGAGCCGCTCCCGCGAGGTCGAAGGCGGTTTCGACAGAGCGGATGTCGTTGTCGACGATGGCAATGTCGGCAGCGTCGGCGGCTAGTGCTGTACCGCCGCCCAGAGAGATACCGAGGTCGGCAGCGGCGAGGGCCGGGGCGTCGTTGGTACCGTCACCGACCATCGCGACCTCCCCATCAGATTTGAGCCGCCGGATCGTTGCCGTCTTCCCCTCCGGCGGAACCGTCGCAAAGACGTGCGTCACGGCGTCGTGTCGCTTGAAGAAGTCCGTTGCCTCCTCGTCGTCGCCGGTCAGGACGACGATCTCCGTGCCCCGTTCCCCAAGCCGAGAGACGGTGTCATCCCAGCCGTCTCGCGGCTCGTCCCCGACGACAATCAGCCCCTCTGCTGTCCCGTCACGACCGACGACCACCGGAAGCTGTCCGAATTCCTGGGCGTCGGCGATCCGAGATCGGATGTCGTCGTCGACGGTCCACCCCTGTTCTGCGAACAGATCAAGGTTTCCGACGAGGTACGATGTGTTGCCGATCACGCCTTCGATACCGGACCGATGGTTCGTGAACTCGCGTATCTGACCGACGCCTTCCGTTCCGGCCGCGTCATCTCCGGAGTCCGGCTGATCCGCTGTGCCGTCGCTACCGTCTTTCCCAGCGAATGCCGTCGTGATAGCGTTCGCGGCGGGATGTGACGCCCGTTGTTCGAGTGCGGCGACGGCGTCGAGCAACTCGGGAGGCGCGTCCGCTTTGATCACTTCCATCTCTCCGGTTGTGAGTGTCCCCGTCTTATCGAAGACGACGATATCGACGTCGCGGAGCCGTTCAAAAACTGTTTCGTCGAAGATGATGATCCCGCGGCGGAGCGCACTGGAGAGGCTCTTCGCGACCGACAGGGGCGTCGCAAGGCCGAGAGCCCACGGTGAGCCGGCAAGGATGATCAACAGCGCGAGGAGGAGGGCATCTGGCAGGCCCATCCCGAATGCGAGTACACCGACGCCGCCAACCGCGACAGCGGCTCCGACGACGAGGAAGACGGCGTACGACGCGAGTTGGTCAGCATGGCGTTGGACGCCGTGAGTCGCGCTCTGTAGGTCCCAGACGGCAGTCGTTATCCGGTCGATACTACTCGTTAGGTCCGGGGCGACACGGACCAACGCTGCCCCGTCCGTCACGATCGACCCCCCGATCACGTCGTCGCCGGCGCGTTTGAGCACCGGAAGTGACTCCCCTGTCACGATCGCTTCGTCGACGGTACAACTGTCTTCAACCAGTTCACCGTCTATTGGAACACGTTCGCCCTGTCGGACGAGCACGACATCCCCTGTACTGAGATCCTCCACGCGAACTTCCTGAGTCTCCCCGTCCGAGTCGTACGTTCGTGTACTCTCGACCTGTGAAATGGTGAGTTCGGTGAGACGATCAAGTGCCCGCTGTTTGATCGACGATTCGTAGAATACCATCGCGGTAACCGCAGCCGTGACGATGATCGCGAGATCATAGAAAATGTCGTTTTGCCCGAGAATAACGGCAGCCGTACTGTACGCGTACGCGCTAACGGCGGTGAGCGCAACCAACAGGTCGGTGTTCGGGCGTCGCATTTTGAGACTGATATACGCGCCACGCAACACTGGCAGACCGGTGAAGACGAGAATGATACCAGTCATCACGAAATACAGTCGGAGGAACACGAATGCCCCTTGACTGTTTAGCCGAAATGTGCCCTCAAATATTTCGAGCACTTGCCAGTCGAAAATCGACGCGAGCTGCGCTGGATAGAGGATCGCAACGTATGGAACCAACAGAAACGCACCGAAGAGGAACCCAACGGAGTATCGCATACCCAAGAGCTGGTCGTCTCGGCGCTTTCGAATCCCACCCATCTCCCGCGATCGACGTGTCGTGCCACCGGCCTCACCCACGTCTGATGAGGCATCTTCACGGAGATACGCGGTGTAACCCAGCGAGCTCAGTGCCTCGCGCAACGATTCCTTCGAAACAATGGCTGGGTCGTGTTCAACTCGGATCGTCTCCGTGACGTAACTCGCCTCGGCACTAGCCACTCCCTCTTGTTTATCGGCAAGAGATTCAAGATACGCCTCACACGTCGCAGAATACATTCCGTCGATCCGGAGGAACGTTTGAGAACGATGTTGATTGGGAGGACCCGTGTCGTCTCCCTCTTCGATCTTGCTCTCAGATGAGGTTTGCGTGGCATCGGGAGAATCGGAAGCTCCGAGCGTCGTATACACATCGTGGCAACCACTCGAACAGAACGATTGTTCACCGACAGTCTCAAATGTGGAAGAGTGAACCTCGCGACCACACAAGTAGCAGTTATCAGTCATAGTTCAACAGAGGGGTGCTTGGTCTGCTTGAAACTATACCGGCCTGAATAGACATCATAAAACATATTATTCCATATAGATTGATCAGGCGCTAGGACGTTGATCGCTCAGTATACAATAATCGGGTCATGTTTATGTGGTTGTTGCTACCTTCCGTATGGTGAGATTCACAGTAGTGTATCTGTGTCGATCCATATTGGTTCTACACGTACACAGTACCCTCAAGAGCAGCCCTTTGTAGGCAGCATATAGGAGCAAAGCACGTTCTACACGTACACAGTACCCTCAAGAGTACACGATAACCATCCTCGCTCACTGATCTCTATGTGTAATTGTACCATGATACCCAACAGGGCAGTTCCAAATGAGGGCTGATCACCGCGCCAGCGGGATGGGTAGTTCCTCGAGAACGTGACAACAGCGGTCCCAAGTGTAGTTAGAGAGTTTCTCGACAGAATTACGCTGTTGAAACACATGGATTCCTCGCACGAGAAATAAAGCACACTCCCGACAGCAAATCCCACGCTGCGATTGATCGCGTAGAAGTCGTTGACTAGAATTTCCATTAGTGCCATCAGCCGCAGATTTTCAAGTGTAATACTACCATTTGCCGAATTTTCACCGATTATGAGACTCAAATTACGATCGATAGTGGATTCAGGTTCGGAAGAAAGCGCCGGATGAAATTGCTAGCTCCGCCTTCAGGGCAGTCTTCATCAAGTTACGCCTCCAAAGGCAGGTTGAATGACTACCACGAGCAAGATATTTTAATAGTAACATTGTTGGTAATCCCACGTGGCAGGTGTTCCGAAAACTCGGTACAACTATTCTACTCAGGTGATACAAAATAATAAGTGGACCCTCGTGAAGTAGAGGGGCGAGACTACGGAAGCAAATATGATTGACACAGTTATCTTACAACGAGGGAGCGACTGGCGCGCGCAAGCGGAGGTTTTCGACGAGATCTTCTTCGTCTTCCTCGCGCTCGGTACCCTCGTCGGCACCATCGTCGTGGCGTACACGCTGTGGAACGTGTACAAGTACCGCGACGACGGGGGCGAACCGAAAGAAGACTTCGACGCGCCGACGGTCGGCGAGCTCCCGACGGGACAGGGTGGTCCGAAAGCGAAGAAGCTCTTCCTCTCATTTGGACTGAGCGCGATCGTCGTTATCAGTCTCGTTGTGTACGCGTACGGGATCCTCCTCTACGTCGAGGAGGGGCCAGACACAGCAGACGAGAGCGACATCGAGATCCTCGTCGAGGGGTACCAGTTCGGCTGGGAGTACGAGTACCCGAACGGCCACACCACGACGGGCGAGATGGTCGTGCCGGCCGATAACCGAGTCAACCTCGACGTGACCTCACGCGACGTGTGGCACAACTTCGGCTCGTCAGAGTTGCGGATAAAATCCGACGCTATCCCCGGAGAGACCAGCGAGGTCTGGTTCTCCGTGAGTTCCGAAGAAGTCGAGGCACAGGGCGGCGAGGCAACGTACCGAGTCGAATGCTTCGAGCTCTGTGGGGCCGGTCACTCTGCGATGACTGGTCAAATCACGGTGCTCCCGCAAGACGAGTGGGAAGAATGGTATACAGGTACCCAAAGTGAAAACACCTCCAATATCGATAGGACTTCCGCCGGAAATACTCCCAGCGTTGACAACGCGATCATTCGAGGTGCCCCTACATGAGCGAACTCCCGCCCACGACTTCGGTCAAACGATGGCTCGTCACGACTAACCACAAGGACATCGGGATCCTCTACACGATCACTGCCCTGTTCTTCCTACTATTCGGCGGTGTCCTTGCTTTACTGATCCGTGTCCAGCTCTGGGAACCAACGAATCAGATCCTGTCCGGGCTGGCGTACAACGAGGCCGTCACTGCCCACGGACTGATAATGGTGTTCTGGTTCCTCTCCCCGTTTGCCTTCGGCTTTGCAAACTACTTCGTGCCGCTCCAGATCGGTGCCGACGACCTTGCGTTCCCACGGCTTAACGCACTCTCCTACTGGATGTACCTGTTCTCAGGCGTATTATTATCAATCAGCTTCTTCCAAGGCGGCACGCTGAGCGCTGGCTGGACGATATACGCTCCGCTCAACATACCCGCGTACACACCGAGTATCGGCTCGACGGGTGCGATACTAGCACTCGCGATGTTCACCATCGGAGTCACCGCCTCGTCGATAAATTTCCTCGTGTCTATTCATCACTCGCGTGCCGAAGGGATGGGAATCATGGACATGCCGATGTTCACATGGTCCATCCTCGCGACCGTGTGGATGATGCTGTTCGCATTCGCCGCATTACTCGCTGCGGGACTAATTCTTGCATCCGACCGTGTACTAGGCTCGGTGTACTTTTCCGCAACAGAGGGCGGCTCCCTTCTGTGGGGCCACCTATTCTGGTTCTTCGGCCATCCGGAGGTGTACATCGTCTTCTTCCCGGCGCTCGGTGCAATGTTGGAGCTTTTCCAGACATTCTCTGGGCGTCGCCTCGTCGGGCGAAAGTGGGTGATAATCGCCATCTGTCTTGTCTCCGTCCAATCGTTCCTTGTGTGGATGCACCATATGTTCCTGACGACGATCAATTTGGAGATCAAGACGCTAATGATGGCAACCACCATCGGTATTTCCTTACCCTTTGACCTGATCGTGTTCTCGCTGATCTACACGCTCATCAAGGGACGAATCCAGTTCACGACACCGTTCCTCTTCGCGTTCGGGGCGCTGCTATTGTTCATCCTCGGCGGCATCACCGGGGTGTTCCTCGGCGCTATCGTCCTCGACTACGAGTTCCGTGGCACCTACTGGGTGGTCGCGCACTTCCACTACGTGATGTTCGGGGGGGCGACAGCGCTGATCGGCGCTGCGTACTACTGGTTCCCGAAAATAACTGGGAAGATGTACGATGAACTCCTCGGGAAGATCCATTTCATACTGTTCTTCATCGGGTTCAACGCCGTCTATTTCTCGATGTTCCTCGGGTGGGAGACCCCCCGGCGTGTCTTCGAATACAACCCCGAACTCCAAATTTACCACCAATTCGGGACTATCGGCGCGTTCGTACTCGGATTCTCCTTCTTCATCATGTTCTATAACTTCGCGAAGTCGTATGTCTCCGGCGAGCCTGCCGGCGACAACCCATGGGACTACTCGCGAACTGCTGAGTGGGCCATCTCTTCACCCCCGCCGCTCGAGAACTGGCCAAACCGGCCGTCCTACGCGTCCGGTAAGCTTGAATTCGTGAAAGATTATGTGCCAGACGGAGGTCCGGCTGTCAAGACCGACGCCAATGGGAACGGAACGACTGACGGTGGTGACACCCACTCCGAACACATCAAAAAATATCCGTACTGGGACAAGCACCCAAGCCACGCAAGTATCTGGCCGCTGGCCCTATCGCTGGCAGTCGGTGTATTGTTCCTCGGACTCACCGGGTTCCGCGATAACGTTGTCTTCGAGCTGGGCGAGTCGCTCACATCGACTGGCGTGACAATCTCGAATCCAGTATACCCGATACTCATAGTTATCGGTCTGGTCGGACTCATTTGGACCGGGGTGAAGTGGGGCCTTGAGGACTTCTATGCCCCACCGACAGAGTTCGCCGAGCGGTGGCCGTTCGACGGCATCGAAAAAGTCAAGCTGGGGATGTGGTTCTTCATCGCGTCAGACGTGATCGTCTTTGGCGCGTTCCTCTCTGCAGCCATCTTCGTCCGGTACAACGCCGGCTGGATGACATGGGAGCCACTGGCCGAACCACTACCGGGGCTGATCAACACGTTCGTACTCCTCACCTCGTCATTTACCGTGATCTTGGCGCTGGTCGCCGCTCGTCGAAAGAATCGGCAGGGCCTGCTCGCGTCACTCGGTACAACGATAGTGCTTGGATTCACATTCTTGGGTATCAAGCTCTGGGAGTGGAACAAAGAGATCTTCGAACGAGGCGTGACAATTTCGGCGAATGCCCATGGTGACCCTATTCAAGCATCGATCTACTACGTCACGACCGGCCTCCACGGGATCCACGTAGTTATTGGCCTTGTGATCGCCATCTTCCTGTTCATCAGGGCCTACCAAGGCCACTACCTCGACGACGAGCGGCCAATCGAGTACTTTGGCCTCTACTGGCACTTCGTCGACATCGTCTGGGTGTTCATCTTCCCGCTGTTCTACCTCTTCTGAATACATCGGAATAATTATAAAATTCCGAATATATTGAATTTTATATTATCAACAGTGTAGATATCTACGACCCATAAATCTCCGCCCACTCATAGTGATTACTGCGACTATTTTCACGGGCGGTGTCGAAAGACGGCGGTTCAGAGGCTCCAATCACCGATCCAGATCATCACGGCGGTAAAGAATCGCAGTAATCACTATCAGTCACGTGTCCTGGGGAGCACCAATTCCGACCGTCGCTGGGGAAGTGATGTCGAATTTGATTCTCCGACATTCCCTCCCGAATGCGAATCATCGAACTGGCAGCGTGATGCTACAGTTCTGTATTGAGAGTGTGGACGGATTTTGCGATGCCACGAACACACGTCGACGACAACACTTGGCGAGAGTGGGTCGATCCCTACATCGTCGATTCCAAGCGGCTCATCACGGTCTGCCGGAACAACCTCCGTTTCAAGCAACTCGAAGACCTAGATGTCGACCTCGTCGAAGGGAAAGACGGGATCCAAATCCAATTAGCCGAGTTCGAGCTGGATATACACTGGCGAGAAGCTCTTTCGAAGTACGCTGAGCAGCATGAATCCCACTGTACGGCTTCGCACAGGCAGTTCTCGAACGAGCAGAACGGGACGATCTGCTCGACCGTCAAGGACCAACCGTAGATCGTACAGTCGCGCGAATACCGGATGAGACGGTTCAGTCATGCCGAGAGGTCGACTCCTTTGAGTCGGCGGGCGTTGATCGCGACGATGATCGTCGACAGTGACATGAACACGGCACCGATGGCCGGCGACAGTAGAATGCCGATGGGTGCGAGGATTCCCGCAGCGAGTGGCAGCGCGAACACGTTGTAGCCGGTCGCCCAGACGAGGTTCTCCTGCATCTTCCGGTAGCTCGCCTTCGAGAGCTTGATGAGACGGACCACGTCGAGAGGGTTGTTGTCGACGAGGATGATGTCGCCCGACTCGATGGCGACGTCGGTCCCGGAGCCGATGGCGATGCCCACGTCAGCCCTGGTGAGCGCTGGCGCGTCGTTGACGCCGTCGCCGACCATCGCGACCAGTTTGCCCTCGGACTGGAGTTGTTCGACCTTCGTGTCTTTCTCCTCCGGGAGCACCTCAGCAAAGTACTGGTCAATGCCGAGTTCTTCAGAGACGGCCTTCGCGACGTCTTCGCTGTCTCCCGTAAGCATCGCCACCTCGATGCCCATCCCATGCAGTGCCTCGATGGCCTGTCTGCTCTCTTCCCGAATGACATCGGCCAGCGCGAACGCCGCGACGACCTCAGATTCGTCGTGAATCAGATAGATAACCGTCTGTGCGTTCGCTCCGGCTTCCTCGGCGAAGGCAGTAATGTCGTCGGATCGCTCGATACCGAGTTTCTCGATCAAATTGGGGCCACCCAGGTGGACCGTTTCGCCATCGACGGTGGCTCTGACACCGAGGCCACGGAGGTTTTCGAAGCTCGAGACCTTCGCCCGTTGGATGTCACGTTCGGCGGCGGCGTTCCGGATGGCGCGAGCGATCATGTGTTCGGAATCGCCTTCGACGCCCGCAGCGACCTCGAACGCCCGCTGTTCATCCCAGTCGCCTGCCGTCTCGACGCCGACGACGCCCTGTTCGCCCTTCGTGAGCGTCCCGGTCTTGTCGAACATCACCGTGTCGAGGTTCCGGGCTTCCTCCATAGCGATACGGTCGCGGATGAGCATCCCGTTCTGGGCAGCCGTGGAGGTGTTGATTGCCACCACGAGCGGGACGGCCAAGCCGAGTGCGTGCGGACACGCGATGACGAGAACCGTCACGACGCGTTCGAGGACGGTGATGTTGAATCCGACCGCGACGACCCACGCAACGGCCGTAATCGCCGCGACGCCGAGTGCGACGTAGAACAGCCAGCCGGCTGCCCGGTCGGCCAGGAGTTGCGTGCGGGATTTGGACTGCTGGGCCTCGTCGACCAGTCGCATGATGCCTGCCAGCGTCGTCTCGTCACCGGTCTTCGTGACGCGAACGCGGAGGCTGCCGTCCTGGTTGACCGTACCAGCGACGACTTCTGACCCGGGTTCCTTGTCGACAGAACGAGACTCGCCGGTGATCATCGATTCGTCGACCGAGGACTCCCCCTCGACGACTTCCCCATCCGCAGGTACACTCGCACCCGGACGGACGAGAACGACGTCGTCCTCGCCGAGTTCGGAGACAGGAATCTCTTCCGTGTCCCCACTCTCGGTGACGCGCTCGGCGATGTCGGGCATGAGCTTCGCCAGCTCGTCGAGCGCCCCGGAGGCCTGCCGGACCGAGCGCATCTCCATCCAATGGCCCAGTAACATGATGTCGATCAGCGTGACGAGTTCCCAGAAAAAGGGCGTCGTCCCTGGAAGGAACAGGCTGGCGATGGAGTAGACGAACGCGACCGTGATGGCCAGCGAAATAAGCATCATCATCCCCGGCTCACGGTTCTCGAGTTCCGTCCGGGCCATCGAGAGGAACGGCACCCCACCGTACGCGAAGACGATCACCGAGAGGACGGGCGTGATCCAGACGCTCCCGGGGAATATCGGTGCCGTGTACCCGAAGACGTCCTGGATGAACTCGCTGAAAAAGATGACTGGCACCGAGAGGACGAGCGACACCCAGAACCGCCGGCGGAACATCCCTTCATGGCCCGTGTGGTCCGTGTGGGCTCCGTGATCGTCGTGTGGGCCCCCTTCGTGACCGTTCGCCCCGCGGTCGTGTTCTGCGTCTCCGTGGTGAGTGTGTTCGGATTCGACTTGGTGGTGATCGTGTTCGGCTTCGTGCTCGTGCTGTACGTGTTCGTCCGGGTGTTCGGGTTCTGTGGGTGCCTCATCCGCCGCAGTGTGTGCTTCGTGCTCCGAGGGGTGGGACTGCTGCTCGGATGACGCGTGGGCTGATGCTCGTGGTTCCGACTCTGTTTTTAACCGGCAAATTCGACAACAGTAGACGGGTCCTTCGGATTGGTTCGAGGTGTGACCCTCTGCAGAGGGGGTTTCGGAGTTCTCGTGGTCTGGATGGTTGCTCATGGTGTGGGTGTTGGTGCCGTCCCTCATTATGCTGTCCAGACCCTGATACGGAGCGGTACCGTCAAGAGGGCCGGTGTCGAACGAGAACGGCGGTGCGCTCGTGGACGTGCGTTCCGGCGTTTCTCAGGCGTGGGAGGTGTATCCGGCGTCCTCGACGGCTTGAACGAGTGACGTGACGTCAGCGTCGCCGTCGACGCTCGCCTGTTCGGCCTCTCGATCGGCGGTCGCGTCGGTCACGCCGCTCACTTCTCGAAGCGCGTCTTCGACTGTCTGTTCACAGTGGCCGCAGGTCATGCCTTCGACGGTGATCGTCTGCGTCATACAGCTATACGTATGAGATGCACGTCTTTGTCAGTTACTGCTTCGAATCCAAAGTCAATCCTGAAAATGAAATGGCATACGAAGCCCAACGCTGGGAAACAATATTGTAATTCGAGATACCTACAGATAGATATGCGTGATTTAGATGAGACTGACATGAAGATCCTCTCGCTACTGGCAGAGGACGCGCGACGTCCGTTCAGCAGCATCGGTGAGGAGGTAGATCTCTCTGGTCCGGCCGTATCAGACCGCGTGAAACGGTTAGAGGAATCCGACATCATCAACGGGTTCACCGTCGACGTGAATCGCGCACAACTGCGAGCTGGCGTTCCGGTGTTCGTCCGGCTCGAAAACGATACCTCTGTCATCGAGCCACTTCGAAGCCGACTCCACGACGCGGATGGTATCGAACACCTCTTCGTTACTGCCGAGGGGAAAATATGGTTCTACGGTCGTGCGGAGGGGCAGAACGTTCGACGGTGGATCGATGGGCTTCTCGAGGAGACGCCATCGACGGACTACTCGGTAACGCTCGTCGACGACCTCGAATGGACACCCTCGCTCGACGGCACTGAGTTCGCAATTACATGTGCCGAGTGTGGGAATACGGTCGATAGCGAGGGCGAATCCGCTCGAATCGACGATGATGTCTATCACTTCTGTTGTTCGTCGTGCCGTGGTCGCTTCGAAGACCAGTATCAGCGACTCGAAGAAGGAGCGTAAGCTGTAGTCGCTGTTTCCTCTCTGGGTGGGGTCGTTGATATTGGCTTCCTTCGGCGGTGTAACGTTAATTTGCTTTAGAATCTGAATTCTATACTTGTCTAAAGCCCTGTTCTCGAAACAGTAACTGCACTAAGTAAGGACCACGTATTGTAGGGTACGAATGGGAACGCGAACTGTCCACCTCGATATCACGGGAATGTCCTGCGCCAACTGTTCGGCGACGATCCAGGACACCCTCGAATCCCTCACCGGGGTATCGGAGGCGAACGCGAACTTCGCCACCGACGAGGGCTCCGTCGAGTACGACCCCGAGGAGGTATCGCTCCGCGAAATCTACGACGCTATTGATGATGCCGGCTACGGCGCCGTCTCGGAGACGGCCACCATCGCCATCTCCGACATGACGTGTGCCAACTGTGCTGAGACCAACGAAACCGCGCTGGAGGCCACACCGGGCGTCATCGACGCCGAGGTCAACTACGCGACCGACGAGGCGCAGGTCACGTACAATCCTGCCGACACGTCGCTAGACGCGCTGTACGACGCCATCGAAGACACGGGGTACTCACCGGTTCGTGAGGACGACGGGGAATCCGGTGAAGATGCCCGTGACGCCGCACGACAGGCCGAGATTCGGAAACAGCTCCGGCTGACCCTGTTTGGCGCGGTGCTGTCGGCCCCGCTGCTGTTCTTCCTCGCCGAGAAGTTCCTGCTCGGCGGTGGCGTCCTCCCGGAGACGATTCTCGGGGTCGAGTTCGGCTGGGCAGAGTTCCTGCTGGCGACACCCGTCCAGCTGGTACTCGGCTGGCCGTTCTACAAGAACTCCTACAAGGCGCTCGTGAAGAACGGTCGCGCCAACATGGACGTGCTGATCGCGCTGGGTTCGACCACCGCGTACGTCTACTCCGTCGCAGTCTTGCTCGGCGTGATCGCCGGTGGGCTGTACTTCGACACCGCAGCGCTCATCCTCCTGTTCATCACGCTCGGGAACTACCTCGAAGCCCGCTCGAAGGGGCAGGCCGGCGAGGCGCTGCGGAAACTGCTGGAGATGGAGGCCGACACCGCGACCCTCGTCGACGAGGACGGGAACGAGGAGGAGATTCCCCTGGAAGACGTCGAGGTCGGCGACCGGATGAAGGTGCGACCGGGCGAGCAGATTCCCACGGACGGCGTCGTCGTCGACGGGCAGTCGGCGGTCGACGAGTCGATGGTCACGGGAGAATCGGTCCCCATCGAGAAGAGCGAGGGCGACGAGGTGGTCGGCTCCACCATCAACGAGAACGGCGTGCTCGTCGTCGAGGCGACGAAGGTCGGGAAGGACACGGCGCTCCAGCAGATCGTGCAGACGGTCAAGGACGCCCAGTCGCGCCAGCCCGACATCCAGAACCTCGCTGACCGCATCTCCGCGTACTTCGTGCCGGCCGTCATCGCGAACGCCGTTCTCTGGGGCGTCGTCTGGTACCTGTTCCCCGGAACTCTCGCGAGCTTCGTCGAGTGGCTCCCGCTGTGGGGTGCCGTGGCAGGTGGACCCGCAATTGCTGGAGGGACCGTCACCGTCTTCGAGTTCTCGATCATCGTGTTCGCGTCGGCCGTACTGATCGCCTGCCCCTGTGCGCTCGGGTTGGCGACGCCTGCCGCGACGATGGTCGGAACGACCATCGGCGCACAGAACGGCGTCCTGTTCAAGGGAGGTGACATCCTCGAGCGAGCGAAGGACGTGGACACGGTCGTCTTCGACAAGACCGGGACGCTGACGAAAGGAGAGATGGAGCTGACCGACGTGGTCGTGTTCGATAGTGACGGCCAACCGGTCGCGGACGGCGGCGACACCGCTGCCGATGGGGGTCAGCTAACCGCACGTGACCGCCTTAGCGAGGAAGACGTCCTTCGGCTCGCAGCCACGGCCGAGAGCGGGAGCGAACACCCGCTCGCCCGCGCTATCGTCAACGGAGCCAAGGATCGTGGCATCGACGTGACCGACCCCGAGGACTTCGAGAACGTCCCCGGACACGGCATCAAAGCGACCGTCGGTGACAGCGAGGTACTGGTGGGCAACCGGAAGCTGCTCCGCGACAACGGGATCGACCCCTCGCCCGCCCAGGAGACGATGGAACGCCTAGAGAACGAGGGGAAGACAGCCATGCTCGTCGCCTACGAGAACGAACTGGTTGGAGTGGTCGCTGATGCCGACACGATCAAAGAGAGCGCGAAGGACGCCGTACACCAACTACAGGAACGTGGTGTCGACGTGATGATGATCACCGGCGACAACGAGCGGACCGCCCGCGCGGTCGCCGAGCAGGTCGGCATCAACCCCGAGAACGTTCGCGCGGGGGTTCTCCCCGAGGACAAGTCCGACGCCGTCGAGACCATCCAGGACGAGGGCCGGAAGGCGATGATGGTCGGTGACGGCGTCAACGACGCGCCCGCCCTCGCCGTCGCGTACGTGGGGACGGCCATCGGCTCGGGGACGGACGTCGCCATCGAGGCCGCCGACGTCACGCTGATGCGCGACGACCCGCTCGACGTCGTGAAGGCCATCCGCATCTCGGACGCGACGCTCGCGAAGATCAAGCAGAACCTCGTCTGGGCGCTCGGGTACAACACCGCGATGATTCCGCTGGCGTCGCTAGGCCTGCTCCAACCGGTGCTCGCTGCCGGGGCGATGGCGTTCTCCAGCGTGTCGGTGCTGTCGAACAGCCTGCTGTTCCGACGGTACACCCCCGATCACGACTACAAACTGCTCGGGAAACTCCGCTGAACGCCAAATCCACTTGCTCCATGTCGTCTATTTCCCGCCGCACGGTGCACGCGTACCTCGTCGAGACGGCCGATACTGAGCCCACGTACCTTCGGGCTCGGGATATCGCCAGCGACCTCGACGGATCGCCGAAAGCCGTCGCACAGTATCTGAGCCAGCTCCAGGACGACCTCACCGACGTGTCGCTCGAACAGTGGGGACGCTCGAAGAGCACGACGTGGCGACTGGAGGTGAGCGAGTCGTGAGCACCGTCACTCACCGCGTCGAAACCGCCCTCCCCGCCACTGGAACTCGGGAGTGGTGGGTCCTGTATCTGCTCGCCCCGGTCGTCCTCGTCGGTGCAGCACTCCTCGCATTCCCGACGCTCGTCTACGACCGATTCGTCTGGCAGTATCTCTGGGGCCCGGTCGTCGCTGACGCTGCCGGCCAGCCAGTCACGCACGAGGGAATACGGGCCGTCCGCGGATACAACGCCGTGAACACGGTGACGTACCTCGCGGCAGTCGTGTACAGTCTCCCCGGGCTCCGAGCGTATCTCGACTCCCTCGATGTCACGTACGACGCTCGACTCGCGTACGGGTTCGCGCCAATCATCGTTGCTGGCGGAGCGATGCGCGCCCTCGAGGATATCGGCCTGCTCGGTGACTACGCCGTGCTGTTCATCACGCCGTCGATCTACTTCGTCGTCACCGCCGTCACCGTCCTCTCACTCGGCGTCGGCGCACTCGCGCGTAACCGGAATATCGGATCCATCCCGTCGATAGTCGGTCTCGTTGGAACGGTCTGGGCGATCGGTGCCGTCGGGTGGGCGCTCTGGTATGGGCTCTCGACGTCGGCTCCACTCCGCGTGTGGGTGCCGGTCGCGACGACGGGGATCGCCCTCGGCGTGACCGCGCTCTACTACTGGGGCGCGAGTCTTGTGGATATCGCACACCTCCGACACCCGTTGTCCCTGCTGGCCGTCTTCGGCCAGATGTGGGATGCGGCGCAGAATCTCATCGGCGTCACGTTCCTCGGCTATTCACCCAAGCTGGTCGTGACGAATCTCGTGTACCAGGCGACCGGATTCTCGGGATCGACGTTCGTCCTCAAACTCCTCGTGACTGGCGGTATCGTGTGGTACCTCGCGGACGCGAAAGAAGAAATGAATCACACTTGGTGGTGGCTCATGACGTTCTTCATCGGGGCGATTGGGCTCCCGATGGGCGTCCGTGGATCGCTTCGGATGATGCTCGGAGTCTAACAATGGAGACGATGAACACGAACGGTACGACACGGCAGTACGGCGCGGCAATCGCACTCGTCTCGGGAGTCTACTCGCTGCTCTCGGCGGTAACCGGCAGCGGGATGATGGAATCGAACAGCGGGCTCCTCATGGTGCTCCTCGGCGTCATCGTAGTCGTGCATGGCGTCGTTCTGCTGACGCCGTACGCGGATCGGCTCGGGAACACGAGCGGACCGCTGATGATCGGCTACTCGCTCGTGATGTTGCTCAATCAAGCGCTCGTCGGCGTCACCGGGAGTATGAACTGGGGAATGGGGTCCGGTATGAACGGCGGAATGGGTGGCGGGATGAGCGGCGGCATGGGGTCGTCGATGACTGCCGGGATGGGCTGGGACCTCGGAATGGTCGCGCTCGCAGTCCTGATGTTGATCAGCGGCGTGATTATGACGAACCGACGAAACGACAGCTCAGGGATGTAATTCGGCGAGACGAATGACATCCGCACCTACAGCGACCACGAATCGACTGCCCAGCTATCTCGCCCCACTCCCCCGGCGCGTTGAGGACCTCGCACTTCGGTACGCGTGGGTCATCGTCGCGATTAATCTAGCCGGGACTGCGTTCGGGTTCTGGTACTACCGCTTCCAGCTGGCCCAAACCCCGATAGTGATGTGGCCGTTCGTCCCCGATAGCCCCGCCGCGACGCTGTTTGTCGCGCTTAGTCTCGCCGCGTGGAAACTGGACTACGACGTCGAGTGGCTCCACATGCTCGCCTTCTTCGGCAATATCAAACTCGGGCTCTGGACGCCGTTCGTCCAGCTGGTTCTCAACGGGCCAGGTGGTATCGAACCCTGGCTCTACTGGTTCCTCATCGTAAGCCATCTCGCGATGAGTCTGCAGTCGTTCCTGATCTATCGCTACGCCGAGTTCTCGGTTGGTGCGGTCGCCGTCACCACCGTCTGGTACGGCCTCAACGACATCGTGGACTACTTCGCGCCGCTCGTCGGGGAGTTCCACCACACGTTCCTGCGGGCCGAACTCGTCAACGGCGCACTCGATCACTCGGTGCGAGCGCACGACCTCGCAGCGGCCGCGGCCGTGACGCTGACGCTCGCCGCGACGTTTCTCGCACTAGCGACACGGGTGAAGAAGCTCGAAACAACTGAGGAGTCCTCCGCACGAGGGGTGCGCCGATGAACGGCTATTCACGACGGTCGGTACTTCGCCGGAGCCGGAGTGTGCTAGCAGTCGGGGCAACCGCGATTGCTGGCTGTCTCGGAGGTAGCGGCCCGTCGGGTCCGACGGTGACGATGACGGGCGACCTGCGATTCGATCCGGCTGACGTCGCAATCGACCCCGGTCAGCAGGTCACCTGGGTGAACGAGAGTGGAGTCCCCCATACCGCATCGGCATACGAAGAAGGGATTCCCGACGAGGCGTCGTACTTCGCAAGCGGCGGCTACGAGTCCGAGCAGGCTGTCCGGCAGAGTACGTCAGCGAGAGGGTTTCTCGAACGAGGCGAAACCTACAGTTACACGTTCGACGTCACGGGGACGTACCAGTATTTCTGCCTGCCACACGAGGAAAGCGGGATGGTCGGACGTGTCATCGTCGAATGACCACGAGAGTCGACCTCACTCGATCACTGACGGTGGGTCGATGGGTATCCCGGCATTCCATCGGCCATCCATAGCCAGAGCCCCAGTATCGTGACGACGGTTTGCCCGAGTACATACGGGGTCGGAGACAACAGCGCGAGCAGGTCTCCGACCGTCTCGACGTGGTGATAGTCAGTTACGACCGGCCAGAACAGAAACAGTAGCGTCTCCTCGGGGACGAACAGGTAATCCACGAGGTCCGCAGCGAGGTGTGATCCATATCCGAGCGCGTACGCCGCGCCGACCCCCCACCGGTCCCTGTGTTTCGTGACATAGAAGACAATCAGGACGACGAGTGCCGCGGTGAACACCGAGTGCGCGACCGACCGACTCGGGAGCGATGGAAGTACAAACGCGAGTGGTTTGTCGACGAGATCCGGGAGCAACGCACCTCCGAACAGGGCGAAGATCGGGACATCGTCACATCGGTCAGTAGGGCCACCAGAAATGCCTCGGTAAACGAGATACGCGACTGCAGCGTGGACCCAAAAGAGCACACTCGACAACACTGTCCAGGCTATTTAAATCGTTCACGCACTGCTGCCCCGTCAGCATCACACGCTATCGATTTCGGAGCGAATAGTCTCGCGCTCGAAGTAGAGGATCTCCAGCCCCAGGAGGACGACCGTCACAACGAGAACCACACTGAAGACGGCGGGTTCCATCACGGCGAGGTGGTACACTAACGAAGGAAAGAACAGTACTGCACCCACCACGCCGACAGCGGGGAGGATACCTGTTCGAAGCCCCGCTCGATGCCTGAACGCGAGGAAACTCATCGACCCAAAGACGGTGATGAAGGCAAGCGACGCGAACGACGTGATTCCCTGAAGACTACCGTAGGCGGTGAACGCGGCCGTTATCAGGCCCAAGACGAGAAGTGTTCGCGTCGGAGCACCGTCGGCATCGGCGTCTCCGATCCGGTCGGGAAGTAGGTCGTCTTCAAGCATTCCCGTCGCAAAGTGGGCCGCCGAGAACAGCGTGGCGTTGATCGCGCTCCCAGTCGAGAACAGCGCCGCCACGGAAATGAGGATGAACCCCATCTGCCCCATGAACGGTTCGGCCGCGATGGCGAGTGACACCTCGGGGTTCGCGGCGATCGTTTCGGGCTGAAGCAGACCCGTCGTGACGACTGCTACGAGGACGTACAGCCCGAGAGAAGCGGGAATTGAGAGATAGATCGCCTGCGGGATGGTCGTCCGGGCGTTCCGAAGATTTCCCTCGTCGTAAAAGAGTAGCTGCCAGCCCTGAAAGGCGACAAATGAGAGGGCAGCGGACATGAGCAACCCGCCCGTCGCGACGGAGGAGAACCCGGTCGTCAGCTGTCCTGTCCGCGCTCCAAAATAGAACCCCCACACACCGAAAATGAGGAGAATCCCGACCTTTGCCGCGACGAGGAGCACCTCGGTCACGCCACTCGCCCGGGCGCCGAGGACGTTCAGCAGTACAAACCCCAGGACGCTGAGAACCGACACGACGGGGCGGAGTGGAACCCCGAGGGCTGTTTCGACGCCGAGAAGTTTCGTCGCGAAACTACCGAACGCGAACGCGTACATCCCCATCGACCCGATATAGCCAAACAGAAGCGTCCACCCGACCATCCCAGCGACCGTCGTCGACTCACCGAACTCCTGTAAGAAACTGACCGAACCGCCGGACACGTCGCCAAGCCGCTGGAGACGAACGTACGAGTAGCCAGCGCAGAACGCGACGACACCGCCGCCGGTAAAGGCGAGCCACGCCGCAGGCCCCGACATTTCCGCAACGACGCCAAGTACGGCGAAGATCCCACCCCCGATCATACCACCGAGCGCAATCGAGACTGCACCGAGACGGCCCAGCTTCTCGCTCATCGTCTCTCCGTTGGGGTGCCATCTTTAGACTTCTTGTTGTTTAGAATCCAAACCACCTCAGCCCGAGAAGTAGAAATCGTCTACTTCGATGCTCAGGTTCCGAAAAGCGAGTAGAACCACGCTTCAGTGTCCGGATGGAGACCGTTATGGACTGTCCGGACCGCCGCAGCGATTGATACTGCGAAGATAGCGTGAAGAAGATGTGTCGGAACCCAGCCGACCACGACTGCACTTGCCCCGAGGACGGCAGCACAGAGCGCTCCAACGCCGATTCTAAAAAAGAACGGCCGCTGAATCACCAGCACGGAGTCCCCGTAGAGCAGAGTGTAACAAAGGAACGCAAGCCCACCAGCGACGACTGCCGAGAGTAACGAGAAGAGGAGCGCCATCATCGGGATTCTCCCCCAGAATACCCAAGTCGCGGGTGAATATATCCGAGTGCGCCGAGTACGACTATGACACCGAGGAGAGCTCCGGTTTCCACTGCAGCGAGCAGGCCATGCGGAAGCGGTGTGAGCATCCCGAGATGGGCGATCCCGAACAGTAGCCCAACGAGCGGTACGCCAACGAGTAGGTGTCCATATATTCCCTCGTACTGGTGCCAGATAGCGGGCGTTTTGCTCACCGTGTACGCGGTGCTCGCGAGAATGATACCCGTCAAGAGAAGTTCGCTGTAGGACGTAAGCATACGACTATCTTCCCCAGCCAGCCACAAGTCAATTACTCCGCACCCGAAGTGGCATACCCCTTGATTCTAAATTCTGCTAGGGTTGTGATGCTGGTATCCAAAGGATCACAAACGATATATCCCACAGATGTAGCCACAACCGCATTAGGAGAGGAGCCCCTAAATGTAGGCCACCAAGACAATGGACAGATCAGATTACGCGATCCTCACGGTCATCGCCGTAATCACCGTCACCATCGGCATCGTCACGACGACGAAACCGCTCGGGACGTTCATCGTGGAGAGTGCGAGGCAGGCCGCGACGACGACCGCCGCGATGGCGTGGATCACCTGGTGGGCACTCGTCATCGGCTTCGCCATCGCCGGCGGCGTCGAGGCGTGGGTCTCGACCCAGCGGATCTCAGAGCTGCTCGAAGGCCACGGACCCCGCTCCATCGGCCTCGCGACGTTCTTCGGGTTCGTCTCCTCGTCGTGTTCGTACTCGGCCATCGCCACGGCGAAGAACCTCTACAAGAAGGGGGCGTCGGCTGCGGCGGCGCTGGCGGCATTCCAGTTCGCCTCGACGAACCTCGTCATCGAGATCGGCATCGTCATCTGGCTGCTGCTGGGTTGGGAGTTCCTGCTTGCCGATGTGGTCGGTGGACTGCTCCTCATCGGCCTGATGTCGGTCGGCTTCGTCTACGTCGTTCCCGACGAGGTCCTCGATGAAGCACGCGAGAACGTCACCGACGACGAGGGCATCACTGTCCAAGACCCGGTCTGTGGAATGGAGGTCGATCCTGAGGAAACCGACTACTCCATCGAACACAACGACCAGACGTACTACTTCTGCTCGCAGTCCTGCAAGGACTCCTTCGACCCCGAGGAAGCGAACACGTCGATTCCGGAAAAGGCGACCTCGTGGTCCGGGTGGAAATCGCTCGCGGACAAACAGTGGAAGGAGTGGGCGATGCTGTGGGACGAGATCGCCATCGGGTTCATTTTCGCCGGGCTCATCGCCGGGTTCATCCCCGAAGCCGTCTGGACGAGCGTCTTCTCCGGAGCCGTATTCGGCTTGCCGGTATACGTCCTCTGGACGGCCGCGCTGGGTGCGATCATCGGCGTCGTCACCTTCGTCTGTTCGGTCGGGAACGTCCCGTTCGGGACCGTCCTCTGGACGCGCGGGCTCCCCTTCGGGTCGGTGCTGTCGTACATCTTCGCGGACCTCATCGTTCCGCCGATCATGAAAGCCTACGACGAGTACTACGGGACGACGTTCGCGGCGGTGCTGTCCCTGATGATCTTCGTCACCGCCGTTATCGCCGGGTTCGTGGTTCACTTCCTGTTCTTGGGCCTGGGCCTCATCCCGTCGCGGGCCTCCGCGCAGATCGCCGAAGTGTCCATCGAACTCAACTACAAGCTCGTGTTGAACGTCCTCGCGACGGCGTTCTTCGCGTTCCTCTACTGGCTCCACAAACAGGATTCGGTGGCTGGCGGGGAACGCGGTGACGAGGGACATGTAGCAATGACGGACTGATTCTACCCCTGAGTGAGTAGCCGGCGAAGAACGAGGTGAAGGATGCCCCCGTTCTCGACGTATCGAACGGCTGCAGGCGTCCCGACCTGCGCAGTAACGGGGAATTCAACGGTCGATCCGTCGTCACGTTCGGCAACCACCGTGAGTTCCTCGTTCACGTTGAGACCATCGTCAAGCCCGTGAATCGCGACCCGTTCAGAACCGTCGAGACCGAGTGATTCCCACGAGTCGCCCTCGGCAAATTGGAGCGGGAGGACACCCATGCCGACGAGGTTGTCACGGAAGATGCGCTCGTAGCTCTCCGCGATGGTTGCGCGAACGCCGAGAAGGTCGGTCCCCTTCGCCGCCCAGTCGCGGCTCGATCCAGTGCCGAGTTCCTCGCCGGCGAACACGACCAGCGGCGTGTCGTCCTCGCGATAGCGACGGCTGGCCTCGAAGACAGTCGTTTGCTGGTCTGTAGGCTGGTGGATCGTGTAGCCACCCTCGACATCGTCGAGCATCTCGTTCTCGATGCGGACGTTGGCGAAGGTGCCGCGCATCATCACCTCGTGGTTGCCCCGGCGAGCGCCGTACGTGTTGAAATCGTGGGGTTCGACGCCCTGTTCGACGAGCCACTCCCCGGCCGGCTGCTCACGAGAGAACGGGCCCGCCGGGCTGATGTGGTCGGTCGTGACCGTGTCACCGAGCAACATGAGCGTCCGAGCGTCCTCGATATCCGCGACGCCCGGTTGCTCCAGCGGGAAGTCCTTGAAGAATGGCGGTTCTCGGATGTACGTCGAAGAATCGTCCCACTCGTAGACGTCACCGGTCGGCGCGTCGAGCGCCTCCCACCGCTCGTCACCCTCGAATACCTCAGCGTATTTCTCCTCGAACATCGACGAGTCGACGCTGTCGTGAACCGCCGCGTGGATCTCGTCAGCGCCGGGCCAGATATCCGCGAGGTAAACCGACTCGCCGTTGTCATCCGTTCCGAGCGGGTCTCGTTCGAGGTCGATATCCATGCGACCAGCAAGGCCATAAGCGACCACGAGCGGCGGACTGGCGAGGTAGTTCGCTCTGACCTTCGGGTGGATGCGCGCCTCGAAGTTCCGATTGCCCGAGAGGACGCTCGCCGTCCAGAGGTCCTCGGCGTCGATGGCGCGCTCGATGGGTTCGGGGAGTGGCCCGGCGTTCCCGATGCAGGTCGTACAGCCGTAGCCGACGACGTTGTAGCCGAGGTCTTCGAGATACGGCAGTAATCCCGAGGCTTCGAGGTATTCGGTGACGACGCGGCTCCCGGGCGCGAGGCTAGTCTTGACGTACTCGGGGACATCCAGGCCGTACTCGACGGCGTTGCGGGCGAGCAGGCCTGCGGCGAGCATCACCGAGGGGTTCGACGTGTTCGTACAGCTGGTGATGGCGCTGACGACGACGCTCCCATGCCTGATTTCGGTTGTCTCGCCGTCGAGGTCGACGTCGACCGTGTCGTTTAGTTCGCCCACGTCCGGTTCCGGGAGGTCGGCGTCGGGGCGGTCGGCGGCGACGCTGCTCTCGCCCAGCCAGCGGGTGAGTGCGTCCTCGTCGATGTCGTCGAGTTCGTCTTCGAACTCGCCGTGGACCAGCCCCCGGAAGTGGGTCTTCATATCGTCCATCGGGACACGGTCCTGGGGACGCTTTGGTCCCGCGAGACTCGGCGTGATCGTCGAGAGATCGAGCTCGACCGTCTCCGTGTACTCCGGATTCTGTTCGCCGAACAGCCCCTGCGCATCGAGATATTCGCGAACGAGTTCGATGTGCTCCTCGTCACGACCCGTGAGTTCGAGGTAGTCGAGCGTCGCTTCGTCGACGCCGAACATCGAGATGGTCGAACCCTGCTCGGGGGCCATGTTCGCGATAGTCGCCCGGTCGGGGACCGTGAGGTTCGCCACGCCGGGACCGAAGAACTCGACGAAGCGATCGACGACGCCAACCTCGCGAAGCTGTTCGGTGACGTGAAGCACGAGGTCAGTCGCAGTTGCACCCTCGGGGAGTTCTCCGGTAAGGCGGACCCCGACGACTTCGGGGAGGTTCATTGTGATGGGCTGGCCGAGCATCGCGGCTTCGGCCTCGATGCCACCGACGCCCCAGCCGACGACGCCGATGCCGCCGATCATCGGCGTGTGACTGTCCGTGCCGACAAGCGTGTCCGGAAGCAGCCAGTTCTCACCGTCACGCTCACGAGCGTGGACCACTTGGCCGAGATATTCGAGGTTTACCTGGTGGACGATGCCCGTTCCCGGCGGGACGACGCGGAAGTCGTCGAAGGCCTGCTGAGCCCACTTGAGCGCTCGATACCGCTCGCCGTTGCGCTCGTACTCCAGTTCGACGTTCTTCTCGTAGGCATCCTCGGAGCCGAAATAGTCGACCTGGACGCTGTGATCGATCACGAGGTCAATTGGAATCTCTGGCTCGACGATCGCGGGATCCTTGCCTTTCCGGTCAACCGCTGATCGGAGCGCAGCGAGGTCGACGACGGCAGGGACACCGGTGAGGTCCTGCAAGACGACCCGCGAGGGTGTGAACGGGAGTTCGACGTCCGGTACGTCAGGTTGCCACGACGCGACGTTTCGAACGTCCTCGGCGGAGATCGTGTCGCCGTCGACGTTCCGAAGGACGGATTCGAGGAGGACACGGATGCTGACCGGGAGACGGTCCAGTTCACAGAGTCCCGCCTCTTCGAGGGCGGTGAGATCCGCCATCCGATAGGCATCTCCGTCGAACTCGAACTCGCGTATCGCGTCGAAAGGATCGGTTTCGGCCATACCCTGAGCTACGGCGACCCGGCTCTTGAATCGTTTCCCGTAAGCCATCGGCTAGGCTGGACCGATTCGCTCCTTGGACCCAATCAGCAGTGAGACGCTCCGGTCACAGAATCCGGTCGAGTGTATCTGTAATCGAGGGAGATTCGACGATTCGGAGCCCTTGAACAGCCACGTCCGTCGGTTCGCTTGCCGGGATGATTAGCTCCCGTGCGCCGACTGCCCGCGCCGCGCGCGCTTTCCTCTCGATCCCGCCGACGGGAAGCAACGCGCCCTCGTCGTCGACGATCCCCGTCATGAGCGTCTCCTGTGAGAGCGACTGCTGGTGGAGGCTAGCAACGAGTGCGACGGTAAGCCCGGCCTCCCAACTCTTCCCGCGGAGTACAAGCACGCCGGAGGAGGGGGGCTCGAACGTGATGTGCGTCGCCATGTTGGTGAGCGACTTTCCGGTGAGACCTGTGGCCGTCTCCCTCGCCTCTCGGAGCGCGAGCTGGAGGTCGTGACGGACTTCGATTCCGTTCAGGTTGGCGAACAGTTCACCGTCCCCGTCGGTGAACTCGAACTCGAACGGGACGACGAGGCCGTCGCCGGAGCCGTCGACCGCTGGAAGATAGTAGCGTGTTGTCGCGGGAAGCGTGGCCCCGCCCGCAAGCGTCGCCAGCGACTGAAACCCGTCTCCCGCTCGCGTGAGACCGAGAACCACCCCAGCGCCGCCGACGCCCCCCAGGCCGAGTCCTGCGAGGAACCCTCGCCGTGACAGAATCGTCTCTTCTACCCGTCCTACAACGTCTCTTTCCGTATCGGACGGGCGAGAGACGGACGCGGAATCATCGGTGGGCATAGCAGTATGGTGCGTGGCTACGCTGGGGCTTGCGTGGTACTATGTAACACGGGTACAGTAATAAATGCTCTTCGTGTACGCGTTTCGAACGGGTACATCTATTTCGGTGTGCGCTGACGTATAGACACAGTCTCATCACCACTCATGACGCTCCGGTATCGGTCACTGGTCGGGCTCGTGGGCGTGAGCAGCGTTGTGACCGGGGTTGGCGTGTGGATCGCCTACCAGTTCGAACTTCTCTTGCTCGGAGTGACGACCCTCGCGACCTGGTCACTTCTGGTCGGACTCGTCGAGGAGGCATTCGTCCGGTTCGTCCCGCTGATACTCGTCTTCTACGGCTGGAGTTACCGTCGGGGGACGCTCCTCTCGAAGACCGAAGGGTTACTCGCGACCGTGGCCTCCGGGCTGACCGTTGCGCTCCTCGAACTCGTGCTCAAACTCGAGTATCTGTCGCGGCTGGAGGCGACAGTCCGGTTCGACTCGCTCGTGCTCCCGCTGGTGTTCGTCCACCTGCCGTTCGCGTTACTCGCCGGGCGGTTCGCGTACGCGCTCGGCGAGCGGATTCACGGCTCCGACGCCATCGGGCTCCCATCACTCTCTCGGCGAACCCTGGCGGCGCTCGTGCTCGGGTATCTCGCCCTCGCGTTCGCCCACGTCGGGTACAACGTGCTCATCTGAGAGCCGCTCGAACAGAGGGGAGTACTGCAAGACCGACGATCACCACACCCTGGACGAGGTGGGGATACTGCAACCGTTTCCCGAATCCGATGACAACCCCTTCGACGAGGACCCAAACGACGAGCGCGACGCCGACGGCGATGGCTGCCGGCCACGCCCATCGTTTTCGACGGTAGAGACCGTACACGACGACCAGCGGAAACACACCGAGGACACTGAAGAGGATGACCCCGGGAATCAGATAGCTCTCGAACGGGGAGCCAGCCAGAAGCGTCGACGAGATACCGATAAGACGCCCCGAGGGAGCGAGGATGAATTGGCCTCCGCCAGCGAGTCCCGACACGCCCAGCACACCAACCGTCGCGATGAGTGCCCAGAGCGAGAGTGGTCGATCTTGTTGCTGTGTTGAAATACCCATTCGTCGACGCTCCTCGGTCCTGATAAAAAGTACTCGCTACGACGGGAAAATTATGTGTCTCAGTGGCTGTCTTCTTCGTGGTCGTCACCGAGCGCCGTCCGAATCATCCCGTTCAGCTCTTCGAGCTTCTCGCGGACGCTTTCCGGCTTATCGGCCGGCGGCTCTTCGAGGGCGACCTGCTCGTGGGGGTCCGGCTCGCCGACGATGACGCTGCCGAGCATCCCGAGGCTCTCGTGGGGCGTGCAGTAGTAGTGGTAGACGCCCTCGGTCTCGAGGGTGTGTTCGAACGTCGCGCCCTGCTCGGAGACGATACCGCTGTCCCAGGCCGCAGCCCCGTCGGGAACGAGCTGGGGCTGATCGTTGTCGGAGTGGTAGGCGGTCGTCGAGTGACTCCCACTCTCGTTGTTCCAGGTGACGGTTCCCCCGACGTTCACCCGCACGACGTGTGGCTCGAAGTGGTAGCCCCCGTCCTCCGTAATCATGTTCACTTCGGCCGTATCGGACGGCGCTCCGACCGCTTCGTCGTGACCGCCCTCGTCATCGTGGCCGCTCTCTTCGTCGCTGTGACCGCTCTCCGTACCTTCGTCGTTGCCACTCTCGGTCGGCGACGCGTTTGCCGCCTCGCTGTCGTTATTCTGCGTTCCAGTGCACCCGGCAAGCCCAACGACTGCTGCACCGCCAGTCAGCTGGAGCATCCGTCGACGCGTGATTGAGTCGGTCATGCCATCGGTCACCTTACAGGTGAACCTACACGGGCTGGGCATATAATCCGGAAAGCAGATTTGCTGGGTCAGCAAATCGGCGTTTCTTTATATACCCACCCACAACAACACGGATTGTGAGTGAGGAGCGAGATATCTCGAGGATTCTCGAAATCCTTGACGACGACTATGCACGCGCGATCCTCGAGTCGACTCGCCGAAAACATCTGTCCGCCAAGGAACTCAGCGAAGAGTGTGACATGTCAGTCTCGACAGTTTCCAGACGGGTCAACACGTTACTGGAGTACGATCTGCTTATCGAGCGAACGCACGTTGATCCCGACGGTCATCATTACAGTGAATACGAAGCCCAACTCGACCGCGTCGAGGTCCAGCTCCTCGAATCAGGATTCGACGTCCGTATCGAACTTCGAGAAGACGCGCCCGACAGATTTGCTCGGTTGTGGAACACAATGAGGAACGAATAACCATGCACCCCGGACTCATCGTCGCAAAGCTCGTCACAATGGTTCTGGGATTCGTGATCGCCTATCAGGCCTATCGAGGGTACCGACGTAGCAACAGTCAATCGATGCTGTACCTCGCGGTCGGGTTCGCCATTATCAGCTTCGGCGCAATCGTCGAAGGAATCTTGTTCGACGTGGTTGGCCTGACCTTACATAATGCGGGAACGGTGGCAACAACCATCGTCGCGATTGGCATGCTTACGATCCTCTACGCTCTATACGGACGTGACCCGCAGAAACTGGAGGACTGACTAATGGTGGATACGACAACAGCCGTTCTCGTGGCCGTCCGCTTGGCTGTCCTTGGCCTCGGTATTCTGATCACGTACTACAGTTTCAAGGCGTATCGACGAACGAGGACGTACTATATGAGAAACGCTGCAATCGGATTCGGGATCATCACCCTCGGTGTGTTCATCGAAGGAGTACTGTTCGAGTTCGGGGGGCTCGATCTCGCTTTCGTCCATATCATCGAATCGGTCGCCATCGGTCTCGGATTCGTGGTGCTTCTCATCTCACTTCGCTGGTAGCTCGAGCCACGGCTATACTCCTCGAATGGTTAAAATGAGCTCATCTGAGTTCCGGAGATCCTGTTCGATCACACTTCCGAGGAGCCGTCGTGAAAGGCCGGATCGTCCGTGTGTTCCCATCACGACGAGGTCGTTCCCGTGTTGATCCAGTATTTCCTTATTGCCTGATGAGGAACGGCGTGAGTGATCTCAGCAACGACTAAAACATCGTCGGCAGCTGCCCGGGACTGGACATTTTCGACGACAGTCTCTCCGTTTTGCTCCAATACTTGCTGCAGTTTGTCCCACGTCCATTCCGGACGAGACGCGTAGGCACCTCTATCCACAATGTAGAGGGCATGAGGTGTCGGATCGTACGTCCGAGCCAAATCAAGAGCGTGAGTGACTGATGATCGTCGAGCCACGCCGCAAGGTCGCGGGCGTTCCCACTGTGTCGGTCCATCCGGATGGGGAGCGTCTTCGTTCCGCGAAGGACGAGGAAGCACGCGAACGGGTCCGGTGTCGCTCCCACGCTGTTCTGGTAGAACCCCAACTGCTCGTCCAAGCCTTCGTCGTCCGTGACCAAGGCGCCGCCGACGACATCGGAGTGACCGCCGAGGTACTTCGTCAACGAATGAGCGACGATATCTGCGCCTAACTCTAATGGGCGCTGGAGATACGGTGTCGCGAACGTGTTGTCCACGGTACAGAGAGCGCCGTACTCGTGTGCGATTTCGGCGATCTCCGCGATATCGACGACCTGCATAAGTGGATTCGTCGGCGTCGCGAGCCATACGACTTCCGTCGCCGAGGAGACCGCCTCTCGGTCTCGGTCACGTATGGTCTCATCGGGATGCTCGTCGGGGCCGTCTTCAACCGCCTAGCCGGGATGTGGCTGATGCTGATTCTCCCGATGCTCGATATCGGACTGTTTCAGGATCCGCTGTTTATTCAATCTGAACCTGATTGGTGGATGAAACTCTTTCCGGGCTATTGGCCAGTCCGTGTAATGGTCGATACCGGACTCACAACCGACGTAGATACGGCTCTCTCGTTGGTGTGGGCTACTGGATATCTTCTCCTCGTAGCCGTGCTCGCAATTGGTGTTTACTACCGAGCCACACAGGCGAGTTGATCACAAGAGAAATCAGTCATAAATAAAACAAAACAGGTCACGGGATCGTTCTGAAATCAAAGGTATCGGTGAGGGCGGTATTCTCTAATCCCCGAATCACTTGACCCCGGTGAGTTCACCCTCTCACGGTGGCAATCAGTTGGAGATGTCCTCATCAGTAGCATCTAATCGCTCACGGCGACGTCTATACTCCTCCTCGTCAATTTCGCCCCTGGCATAGCGGTTCTGGAGCGTTTTTCTGGCTGAGTCGTCGGTAGTCGATTGAGGAGATTTTTGGTTTCCAAGCCAGTAGAGCCCGCCACCGAGAACGCCCAGCATTCCGAGTACGCCACCAACAGCTGGTAGCCCTCCAACTCCACCTCCGTTGCGGCCACTCATCATTCCAGAACCACCTCGTCCCATCATTCCACCACCAGTATTCCCGCTTCCATCGCTGCTTGAGCCGTAGGCGACTGTACCCTGGTCAACAATCGCCTCACTCGATGGGACCTCTCCATCCGGGATTGAATCCTCCTCTGCCGGTCCGCCAGGACTGCCAACTACGATCCGTCCGACCATCCCAATCGACTTGTGCGGGATGCAGTAGTAATCATACGTCCCTGGCGTTTCGAACGTATATTCGAAGCTCCCGTCTGAGATCGTCCCACTATCGAAGGCGGAAGCGCCCTCCGGAATACGATCTGCGTACGCCGTAGCGGAATGTGCCCCCGCTGCGAGTTCAAATTGAACGGTTGTCCCGGGATCAACACGTAGGCCGATTGGGTCGAAGTAATTGTTTCCCATCTCCACGATGGGCGTCTCCTGTGCGTTCGCTGACTGAGCAAAGCCGGTGCTGGCGACTGCGCTGGCACCGACAATGCCTAAGAATTGACGTCGGCTGTGATGTGTCATGTGGTCTGTATCATTCGTCAGGGGGTAGCTACGCGCGATACTGGTGCGAAGACTTCGGACGTGGCTCACTCCGAACTTGTCGTTTGTTCCCATTACTACTCATAACCATATGCTGAATCGAGCACACCATTTCGATGTAACGGAACGATGCTGCCGAACGGTAGGTTTCGATACCCTCGAGTCGATCCGCAGGTGTTCAAACGGGTGAAACGCGGTTTAGGTAGTGGTCACTCTGATTGTTCGAGCTTTTCTCGTCGGGCTTCGAACTCTTCGTCCGTGAGATCGCCACGAGCGTACGCCAGACGTAACTCTTCCATCGCGGGATTATGAGACGTCTGTGTCTCGCTCATCCGCCGGAAGATGAGATATCCACCGCCCAGAAGCGCAAGGAGGAAGATGACCGGGACGAGCATCCCGATGAGGGGCCACCAACCACCTGTGGTACCGTACTGGCCCATCATTCCTCCGTATCCCATCATCCCACCGAACCCCATACCCATTGTGAGCAAGGGAAGGAGGATGAACGCTCCGAGGACGATGAGCAGTATCGTCGTCGTATCCAGTTGATCCGATGATGCCATCAGAGATCAGGCCTCCGATGCGGATCCGAACTCGTCAGTTACGGCTGCCAGTACGCGATCGAATCGTTCGCTGACCTCGGTCGCGACGGAGTCAAGCGCGTCGTTATCAGCGATCCCGACTAACTGTTCCGGGTCGACCGCACTCACCACGATGACGCCGTCATCGTTCTCGTAGACGATGACGTTACAGGGCAAGAGCGCACCGAGTTCAGTTTCTGCACTCAACCCTTCGTATGCCAGCGGAGGATTGCACGCACCGAGGATGCGATACTGGCGGAACTCCTCGCCGAGTTTCTCCTTGAGCGTCGCCTGAATGTCGATGTCACAGAGAACACCGAATCCCTCGTCTTTGAGCGCGGCATCCGTTGCGTCGACGACATCGTCGAACTCTCCATCAATCTTGGTTTGTATTGTGTAAACCATGTAATACTGTATCCTGTAAACGCACTTAAGCGTTCGGTCCCGTCGCCCCAACTGGCAGACGAGAATTTTTTCTCGACGATGCTCCTTCTATTTCGGTCATGGGCACTACTCGAGTTGCTTTCGTCGACGTTCGAACTCTTCATCGGAGAGTTCACCGCGAGCGTAACGCTCACGAAGAACCGAAAGCGGCCGACTATCACTCCTCTCAGAATCTCTGTTGAGGAGTGAGTAGACGAGATAGAGCGGGACGACGATTAGGAGCCCCATCCAAAGGAAGCTCCAGAGGCCCATTCCACCGCTGAAGACCCCCCAACCGCCGCTACCCATCATACCGCCGCCGTAGCCTCCACCACCGTGAGCCGCTGCGGTGCCCGTTGCTACAATCAACAGCGGAACCGCTAGTATTGCGATTCGACGAGTCGTCCGCCCGAGAGTGTTGGTGTAGTGTGTCATTGTGATCGTTGAGTCAGTAAGTCGAATATCTATCGTGTCAGACGAGGATCCGAACAGGGATCGTTAGCAGCCGTACCCCTGTCCGTTCATCCCCGTCGCGGTGTGATTGTCGTCCGCCATATCTTGGGCCATCTCGTCGACGGTCACGCCCATGTGCGCTTCCATCTCGTCAACGGCATTCGGGCCCATGTAGTCGGTCATGTGACCTTCCATCCAGGCCGCCCAGTCTGCTGCACTACCATCGGCTGGCGTCCCTTCAGCTGCCGTCTTGTTCCCCTGGATCGGTTCGTCACCGTGTGCGCTAACTACCGGGGCGGCAAACGCGAGTCCGACAATCGCGAGCGCCACGAGCAACCATCGTCCGAGGTTTCGGTTGGTCATTGTCTTTCGCCTCACGTAGTCATACGGTGGGTTCGGAGTTATCTTCGTGGGAATGAACTCAAACAGGAGAGCGTTCAAGAACGTCTATAACGCCATCTAAACGTTTTCTACTGACAGGATCGTTCATACCTGCCGAATTCGAGAGGATCAGAGGAATGGTGAGAGCAAAGGGGATCCGTCGAGACTGTTCACCTCATTGCGGCGATCCAGACAATAACCACGGTTCAGGCGGCGAGGGAGGCTCAGGTATTGCTAACCACGAACGAGATGGGTCAGTTCCCTCGGAACTGGTGATACTGCCTCGTGAGTGCCTGACGATGGTAGAGGATTCCAATCGTCACGAGAAACAGAATGGTCGCAATCTCGTAGCCATACGCACCAAGCAATAGCATCGTTGAAGAACCACTTAGTCCGCCTGCAAGTAGAACAGCAAACAACGGACTAACGCAGGCAGGACACGCTACAATCCCGACAATTCCTCCGACCGCCGACTGCGAGAAATCAAGCAACGCATCATAGACGAGATACGCCAGCGCGAACAGGCCAACCGCCTGATAAGGAATGAGCGAGACCGTGATCAGGTCACCTGTATAGATGAAGACCGGACTCCACCCCAAAGATCGACCCCACGTTATTCCGAAGCCGTTTGGTCCAGTGAGCTGTCCGAAATGAGAGGTGCTCGGTCCAAGTAATCCTGAAAAATAAAACATCACGATGAGGTATAGAGCAACGACAAGTGCGGCACCAAGACGATACACGCGACGTGTCGTCTCAGGTCGGGTGTGCCAGATCACCCAGAGTGAGGCGGTGAACCAAATGAACGGAAGGACGAAATGGGTCCACCGACTCCCCATATCTCCTGTGAAAAATGCATACACCAGCCCGGCAATCAACTGTGCGGCGAGGAGGAGATTCAGCCACGTGCTTGACTTGAGAAGTCGGCTCACATGATCGCTTTCGAGTGTTGCTTGTGGCATGATGGGGTAGTGTGTGTATGAAGTTCTAGGTTTGTTGGTTCTGTAGATCATCACTCGGATACACGCGATAGGTCCGACCCTGTCGTTCCCGATACAGCAGCCCGCGCTCCTCGAGTGAACTCACAGTCTGGCTCACTTTACTCTTCGAGAACTCAGATCGATCCCGAAGTTCGATCTGCGTGATTCCGGGGGAGTTCAAGACGGGTTCGAGGACGCGTCGTTCATCATCCGGTAAGAGATCGAGAACGCGTGCTTGTGGGTCCGATTCAGGATTGATAGACGTCGCCGGCGAGGCTTCATCGTCCCTCGACGTAGCCGTTGCCGATGTCTGTACGGAATCGACAGGCGTCGTTGTGTCAGCCACTTCTGGATCGGTGAGTTCTCCCCGGACCACGTAATAGACGGTACCGATAACGCCAGCGACTAGCAGGGTTCCAACCACGTACCAGAGGGGGTCTGTGCCGTGCATCGTCCCCATAGATGAACCCATCATCGACCCCATCGATTGCTCGATAGCCCGACGCTGTTGATAGGCTCGCCAACTGAGTACCCCGCCGGCCAGGAGAATGAACCCGACAAGTACACCGACGACAGTATCTGCTCGGCGGCGATTCATATGACGGCCCCGAGTTGCGAGATTTGACTATTCATACCGTTTATTTGGGTACAGTAGTTGTGACAATTGCGGATTGAAACTGTGATGATGAACCCCTTCACAGCGGATGGACCACAGTGCGATCATCAGTGGTCATGGTCGTGATCGTGGCTCGATATCTGCGGGCTTTGATCAGCAAATTCCGTGGGTTCTTCTTCGAACGTACGCTTGCATTTCTTTGAGCAAAAATAGTACGTCGTCCCATCATGGGATGCACTCGGGGCCTCATCGTCGGTTCGCATCCCGCACACTGGATCACGATACTGACCCGGTGCGCCGAGTCCGCGCCGGTAAACGTAGAGAAAGAATCCAGAGAGTGCGAAAGCGATAATATTGAGATAGAACGTGTAGTTGAGCTCGAAGTACGTCTGCTCGGTCGCCGTCTCCCCGCCTGCCAGGTCTGGAACGATACCCAGCGCGTCGAACAGCACCTCCATGAGGAAGCCGGTGAACGCCATCGTCACAAAAAAGACGCCGAGGATGTACAGCATGATCTTCCAGCCGTAGTACTTCCGGTAGACGTTCAGCACGGGAATCGTGATGAGGTCGGCGTAGACGAACGCGATGATCCCGGCGAAGCTGACGCCACCGCCCCACAGCGCGACCGCGAACGGGACGTTGCCCATACTGCCAACGAAACTGAGGACGGCGATGGTGACACCCATGATCGCGTTCTCCGCGGTCACGAGCAGCCCGTCGCCCTGGATGAACAGGGTGTTCCAGACCCACTGGGGGACGAAGACGATGACGAACCCAGAAATAAGGAAGCCAGCGACGATGTCCTTCCAGATCATCGACCACTCCTTGCGGTACTGATTCCCGACTTTGTACCAGCCCCCCCACGACAGCAACTCGTCACGCCACCCACCGCGACTCGACGTCTCCTGGCGATAGGTCTCCATACAGCCCTCCGAGCAGAATTTGAGCGTCTCACCGCCGTCGGTCATGAGCGTGTATTCGTCTTTGCCTTCCATCCCGCAGGTCGGGTCTTCGCTGACACCCGCCTCACGGTCGCGCTCGTTGAGCGTCTCCCGGACCTCTTCGAAGAGATTCTCGGGGAGCGTGAAGTGGACGATGACGGCCATCACAGCGATGAGGATGAGTCCACCGAGTAACTCTGCGACCAGGAACTCCCAACCAAGCAGAATCAGAATCATCAACCCAAGTTCGACGATGAGGTTGGTCGACGCGAACATGAACGCGAGGAAGTTCACCGCGTGCGCCCCCTTCTTGAACAGGCCCTTCCCGATGGCGACGGCGCCGAAACTGCAGCCACTGCTTGCTGCTCCGAACACAGTCGCCTTGGTAAGTCCAGTTAGATCTCCGTCACCCAGCTCCTGTGCCATCCGCTCCTTCGAGACGTAGACCTGGACCAGACTCGTGATCGTGAGGCCCATAATGATCGCCCACGCCGCCGTCCAGAGAAATCCGACACCGATACGGAGGGATTCAAGAACTCCGTCGATTATCGTCGCCTGCATAGTTGTATCATTGTAGGGATCATCTATTGCGGTTTTGATTAGAATATGCTGCCTATGAGGGTATCTGTACTATGGTATCCTAACCGTCGGCCATAGATGATCTATCGTGAAGAGGGAAAACCTTGCAAACCTCCACAAGCCCCGCGGAATCCGACCTCAGATTCAAAAGGAGAATCGGATTAAGTTACGCCGACGTATTAGAAGCTGATGGGGCCAGTAGAGACCGATGAGATCCCAAATGAGGGGGACACCACCTGGAGGACCAGCGTTCGCCGGCCTGCTCGGTTGTCCAGTATGGTAACTGTCACATCCACTTCCTAATTTACGATGGCTGTCGATCTGGCAATCCACGATACACTCGTTCTCACAGCCGACGAGCGGAACCGGCTGTACGAGCGCGGCACAGTATGCATCACCGATGGCTGTATCGAAGAAGTCCGGCCGTCACGTGCAGGAGACGGAGAAATAGAAGCGTCCACCGTTATCGACGGGAACGGGAAACTAGTGATGCCAGGATTGGTTAATGCTCACACGCACCTGGAGATGACGCCGCTCATCGGTGCGTTTAGCGAACTCAACCTGACAGAGATGCTTGGGAGTGGGACGACCTTGTTCAACAGACTAGGGAACGGCGACTTCGAGTATCTCGTCGAAGCGGGCGTCGAGCTCGCAGCGCTCAATTTCCTCCTGGGCGGTGTCACGACCGTGAACTCCATGGACGCACGGCCTGCCGGAGGTGCAGAGACGTTCGGGGAAGCAGGGCTCCGCGGATTTTTCGGCCCGGCGATCTCGGACCTCTTCTGGGACCAACCAGTCGATCAGCAGTTCGCTCGTGCTCGCGAATTCATCGAAACATACCACGACACGTACGAGGGCCGAATCAGGGCGACGATCTGCCCGCACGACGACTGGTCGTGTACCAGGCAGCTGTGGGAACGGACCGCATCCCTCGCCGCAGAGTACCCGGACCTGCTCGTCCACACGCACTTGCTCGAACTCGAGGAAAGTAACACGATGGCACGAGCGAACGGCGGCGAGGACTCGGTGGGGCTACTCGACGATGTTGGACTCCTGGACGATCGACTGGTCGCTGCTCACTTCCGCCTCGCCGACGAAGAGGACATCCAGCGAACCGCCGAGGCGGACGCGGCTGTTGCGCACTGCCCGTCCGTCTTCTGTTACTGGAATCCGGACGGGGAGACGCAGTGGACGCCCGTCCCCGAGCTTCGAGCCGCTGGTGTCGATGTCGGGGTAGGGATTGACGACCACTACTGGCACGACTCGTACAGCATGCTCGGTGAAGCGCGGCAAGCCCGTCTGGCGGCAAATCTCAAGCGTTCAGCCGGGCAGTTCGACTCGATGGAACTGATACGAATGCTCACTATTGAAGGCGCACGCGCGCTGGGGATGGGCGACGAGATCGGCAGTATCGAAGCGGGAAAGCGCGCGGATATTATCCTCCTCGACGCCGACAAACCGAAGTTCACGCCACGGACCAATATTCCTGCACAGGTCGTGAACAACGCGGTGCCGGCCGACGTCGAGACAGTGATCGTCGACGGCGACGTCGTCCTCCGGAATGGTGTGCCCGAGACAATGGACTCGGACGACGTGCGACAGCGAGCAAATCAGGCTGTCGAACGCTTCGAGGACGAGACGGGCTGGGAGTTACACGTCGGTGGTAGCGAACCGCCAACCAACATCGAGACTGTCCGGGACCTCCCAAAGCGTGGCCCTGCGCGACTCCTGACTCGCCTCGCGATTCAATCTGCGCGTGATCGGTTCCCATTCTAAGCGGGTGGCAAAGAACAGTCCACACCACCCTTCAGCGCGATAGACGGAGCAGCCGGTCTTGCAGTACGCTCTTCAAGGATTCGCCGACTATGTACAGCTATGCCCGGTAGACAGAGTGATTCCCCACTCAGTCGGGTGATTGGTCTCGTTGTCGCCGGCCTCGCTGTGGTGTTGCTGGTGTTGGATCAGACCACCGACCTGCCGGTTCCCTACGGATATATGGACGTGGCTTTAGGTTCCTGATCGGGGGTGTAGTGGCACTTCTGGTCGTGATTGTCCTGGGGTGGCAGTATCGTGATATTTTTTTAAGTAATTCGCTCGGGGAGCAACTCGCTTTTGCGCAATCAGTCGCGGGACTCGTACAGCTGTTGTCTCAGTTAGTTCTGAGTCGCTTCGCGATCGTCGCAATCTGATCAAGGAAAAATCCGAGATCGGCGTTCTCTTGGCTGGTGACTATCGGCGTCTCTCGAACGTATAGGTCCTCTTGGACGATTTGAAGCAGAAAATCGGCGACATCAGCCCGTGAAATCGGCCGGGCACTGGCATCAATATCGGCACCGTGGACGTATTCCCCGGTTCGCGGTGCGTCCGTCAACCCTCCGGGCCGTACGATCGTCCAGTCGAGGTCGCTTTGCATGACCAGTTCTTCTTGCCGTGCCTTGTCTGCCATCAGATCGTGGAGAGCGGTTGCGTTTACAATTCGGATATACCACGGAACGGTTTCAGAGCTCGAGCCGAGGCCCATCGACGTTAGCACGAGTAATCGGCTGACTGGCCGGTCATCCATCGCCTCGATAATGTTCCGAGTCCCCCGCGACACGACATCCGGTGGGTTATTCGGCGTTCGCCCAAGGAGACAAACCACGGCGTCTGTATGCTCGACTGTTTCAGAGACTGCCCCTGGCTCCAAGACATTTCCCTCGATAGCTGTGATCTGCTCACCTGGCGGGAGTTTAGCCTGGGTTCGGGTGAGGGCCCGAACGTCATAATCGGCTGCGAGCGCCTGCGTTATCAAACGTCGTCCTGTCCCGCCAGTCGCCCTGAATACAGCGAGTTTCATGAGAGTGAGCTGGTAAAGCGGTTATACAACCCAGCAAACAGGTAGGTGAATACACCAGTAATGACCACGGCTTCAAGGATTCCAGCGATAGTCCCAACGGGTGTCGGCGTGAAGAACAAATGCCACTGCTCCATCATCCCGACCCCACCTTCGTAGACTCCAATCGCCCCGAAGAGGCCGAGTAAAAGCATGATCACAGCTGCGACCGTAGCTGCTGCCACAGCAAATGGAAGTGGATCGAGACCCGGTGATACCCGACTGAATTCCGGGATCTCACGAACGCCGGTTTGCTCGGGTGGAGTGCTCATATGAGATACTACGAGCGGGTAATTCACTGAGTTTGTGGATACGATTCGAAACCGGCTACATCAAACTGCTACCCGCCAAAATATGATGACAAAAAAGCACCACGGCACGGGGTTTGACCCATTACTGAACCCTTCTCTTAGCACGATCCAGCCCGATGAGTCAGCGTGACAGCGCGAAGGCTCCCAGAATGAGATTGGATTCGAACGCAGAACTGTTGCAAAGCTGGGATGTCGAAAGTATTCCCGAGGTAGCCCACAAGAAGGTAAGACACAATCGCATTGAATAGGGAACTCGTATTGAGAACTGGAGACGCATTTCACGGAGGGAAAATATGTCTGACAAAACAGACGATACACGACTCATTACGATTGTTCTCATTATCATCGGTGCGTTCGTCCTCTTCCCGATGTTCTTCATGGGCTTCGGGATGATGGGAGTTGGCCCGATGATGGGTGGCACATGGGCGGCCATATGTGGGGAGACGGGACCATACCAACTTGGATGTTTATCGCCGGTATCATCATGCAGCTCCTTTTTTACCTGCCCTCGTCGGCGGTGCCTACCTCCTCTACCAGGCAATTACGGGAAGTGAGAGCGACTCAGACGACGTCACCGGTAGTAGCCAAATAAACGAACGACGGAACGAGAGTCCGGTACTTATACGCCGAACGTCGCGCGCAGCATGTCCCGCGTGCCCGGGCCGAGCCCGACCGCGAGCACCGTGATCAACAGCAGCAGCGTGTACCGCGGCGACTCCTCGTACATTTCCCCGTTGAACACCCAGACGACGAACGTCGCGGCCGCGAGCTTCACCAACAGAAACGGCCACGCGTCGCCGGTGACGGAGACGATCGACGCCGGCAGCAGCCGCCCGGTCCAGTCGACGATCAGCGCGTTGACGACGTGTTTCGGGACGAGGTTCGCGGTGCCGGTCAGGGCGGGCATCCAGTTGAGCCCGATCACGTTCGCGACGCCGTCGATCGCGTGCCCCCAGATGATCACGATCCCGGCCGCGCCGGTCCCCTGTCGGATCGTCGGAATCTGCCGGGTCGCCAGCGCCCACGTGCCCGCGGTCGCGGCCGTCGCGATGACGAGCGTGGGAACGAGCACCTGCGGATAGAAGGTGACGTAACCGGTCGTGGCCGCGAGATAGGACAGATACCCGACCGCGAGCGCGAGCCCCGCGGCGCCCGACGCGAACAGCGGCCGCGCGTAGTCGTCGACGACGCCACGGCGTTCGAGCCCGAACGCGGCGAGCACGCACGCGAGCGTGAACAGGAACACCGTGAAGTAGATGAACGGGCTGATCAGCACCGCACTCGCCGGGAACGCGATCAGCGGTTCGACGCCGGCCGCGGTCGCGGCGACGCCCGCGTCCTCGACCGTCCGCATCGCCCCGCCGAACAGCATGAACGGGAACAGCGCGTAGAAGAAGCGGAGCTCCGTGGCGATGTCGAGCCGGCGGAGGAGGAAGACGACGCCGATCAGCATCGCCAGCAGGATCACCACGTAGCTCACCGTCGAGAAGGTGGTGTACCCCGGGGCGGCAACGACCTCCCCGGCGCCCCGAGCCGCCTGACACGCCGCGGTGCTGCCAAGCAGCTCCGTCCCGCCGGCGTCGCGGACCGCGCACTGCGCGCCCTCGCCGTCCGCGACCACCGGCCCCCAGAAGTAGCGCCAGAGGAACTGGTCGTAGACGACGCGCGGGAAGACGACCGATCCGACCGCCAACAACGCCGTGACGCCGCCGACGACCGCCGCCCACGCGCGCTCCGGCGACGGGTCGAACCCGTCCGCCACACCTGTGCTCATGGTCACCGTTCGGGGAGGTCCCGAGTTGAGCGTTCCGGTCCCGTAGCGCGGGCGGCGGCGCCACGCGCTCCGCTACAGCGGCGGCCCGGGCTGCTCGTAGTCGGTGCCGAGAATCACCATCGTCTGCGAGCGCGAGAACCCCTCGGTCTCCGCGATCCGCTCGAACATCAGCTCCCGGAGCCGGTCCGTGTCGGCCGCGACGACGCGGAGGATGATGTCCCACTCGCCGGTGGTGAGGTGGATCTCGCGCACGCCGTCGATGCCGCGGAGGCGTTCGAGCGCGTCCTCGAACCGGACGACCCGTTCGTCACCACCTATAGAAATGTAGTGGAAGAGGCGGGACACTCCTGTCCGACTGCCTCGAACGCCTACCGGATCGTCCGGTTCGGGCTCGACGCCCTGTATCCCGACGACTTTCCAGTTCGGAGCGAAACCAAGGTGCAGGCGGCCGGCCCGCAGGACGATGCTGCGTACGGCGTGATGAGCCGCATCATCTCGTACGTGACTGCGCGACCGACGATGATGGATTCAACGGGCTCGCCGGCGGCTACGGCGGCCGCCGCGACCTCCTCGTCTTCGACGCATTCGACCCGGACACGGCGGAGCTGACGTTCCGATTCCGGCGAACCGACACGGACGAGACCGTCGAAGTGGCCTACCACGTCAGCGACGTTCCTGGCGGTGACCCGCGATCGGGAACCTCCAGGGGATTCTCGACGGATCGGCAAGCGACCAGCAACGGGAGGCCTTCGCTGACGCCTGGCACCGCCGCGTGCAAGTCGTTCTCAGCGACGACTCGGTGTTCACCGTCGACGCGGTGTGAACGCGGCGGTGTATCCTTCGTACTCGAAATACGAGTTACCGGGGTATACTGTCGATCTCGTTGAGCGCCTCGGTGGCGACATCCCCCAGTTCGCCGGCCTCGATATGCGAGTACCGCTCACGGACCATTTCCTCCGAATTATCGAGATACCGGGCGGCGACAGTATATCCGAATGCTCGAACGAGCACTTCACCCATCCCACGCCGACCACCGTGCGGAGCAAGATAATCGTGTTTCGGATGGTCGATATCGATCTCTGCGGTCTCCGAGAGCCGCTGAAGAATCGACCGTGCGCCGTCCGTCGTGATCGACGGCGGCCGAATGTCCTCCTCAAGCGCCAGGAGGAGGTCGCGAGCGTACTCCGCACGGCGTTCGGCGATTGCCTCCGGATGTTCCCCTCGTTCGGCTAGCTCTTCCCGGACGAGCCCTGCAAGCGTCCGTTGGTCGAACGTCGGGAACACCGGCCAGCGCTCAGTTGGTGGGTCCATAAGCCGACGATAGCTCCGCAGCGGCGAGATCACCGGATCGGGGAGACTGGCGGCGTCCCACTGTTGTTTCTTCCGGTAGACGTCCATACTCCCCTCGTCAAGCGAGAGGTCCTCCCAGCGGACGCCACGTCGACGCGGATCGTTCGGGTCCCGGAGAAGTTCACCGACCCGAACGGCGGTGTACGCGAGGACGAACACCAGCGCCCGGTCACGAGCCGCCTTCAGCGCCGCGTAGCGCGCTCGCTGCTTGTCGAGGGGGTCAGTATCCTCTAGGAGTGTCGTGTACGCTTCGACGGCGTCGCGAGCCCGTTCGTCGACGTGGCGGGTGAGGGCGTGGCGCTGTTCGGACGTCCAGGCCTGCTGGTCGCCGGGCTTGCGGCCGTCGTCCTCCGGCAGCGGCGCCATCGCACTCGCTCGCTGCGCGTAGTGGGCCTCAAGATATCCCTCGTTGACGCACCAGCCACACCACGCAGAGATATAGCGATAGTAGGTTTGTACCGTGTTCTGTTTGAGTCCTCGATCGCCGGCGAGATGCCGGGCGTACTCCCGGAACACGCGTTCGTCGAGGTCCTCGAAAGTGGGGTCGCGGTCGACGTCGTCGGGGACGATCCCGGTCCAGTCGTCGCCCCCGCGGTCGCCGGCGGCCCACTCGGCGAACCGCTCGAGTTCGCGGGCGGCGTTGCGTCGATAATTCCCGCCGTCGCCTCCACGGCCTTTCCCCTTGTCCTGGAGGTAGCGCTCGAACGACTCGGAGAGTGAGGTCAATGGCGTCCGTTCCGTCGGTGTATTCCGGTCCATAGTGCTCTCCTGAACTGTTGAACGTAGTCAGTCACACAGACAGACGCCGCCTTCCCGAATCTGGCTCACTGCGAACTGATGGACAGCGCCGGCGAGGTCAGTCATTGCTTCCGCCTGCTCTTCGGTTGGACGCCCCCCGCCGTAATAACTCTCTGTCCGGTTCTCGCTGTAGAGGTCCTTCATCGCCTCTGCAGTCTCCCGCTCAAACAGCCCAATTTGGTGGGCACGCTCGTAGCTGAACTGGTGGTCCTGAAAGTCCTGAAGCGTATCGTTCGTCATCGCGAGCGCGTACGCCTCGATCGACCGTTCAATCGCGCCGAAACAGACTTCGATGACGGCCGTGTAATACCCATCCTGTGATTGGAGCGTGTCCACGACCTCGAGGAGGCGGCACGCTTTCGTCAACTGTGTCTTCCAGTCTTCGTCGGCACTAATCCCGTCCTCGAACGCTGTTCGCCCGCGTCCGACCATCTCGAAGGCATCCTGTGCGCGGTCGAGTGCTGTGAGCACAGCGGTCGGGTCCGAGCCGTTACTCATCAGAGGCTCCTTCCTCCAAGAGGAGGTTCTCGACGGTTTCGAAGTCATTCGTCTTGTAGACCGGAATCCCTGAAACGACGATTTCTCGGATGTCTTCGGTGTACGCCGGGATCGCCTGGACGGCCTCGACATCGATATCGTAGGCGTATCGGTCACCATCGAACTCCGTGTCTTCGAGGTCACGGGCAATGGTGTTCGCTTCTCGTTGGCTTTCGGCCCGCCCAGACCGGGTTAGCACCCAGAGATCGATATCGCTCCGTCGGTCAGCCTCGCCTCGAGCCACACTCCCATAGAGGATGATGCCGACGACGTCGTTGATGTTCTCACGAAGCTCCGTAACCGCAGCTTTGACGGGTTGATGATACTCTGGTTGGGGGATCCGGAGGATCGGATCGTCTGGAATCGACAGGCGCTGTCTGTTGATCTGGACGAGTCGCTGGTTGCTTTCGGGCGATTCGACGACCAAGTCGTTCGCGCTGAGAACGTTTACTGCCCGTCGGACAGACTGGTGTGAGTGACCGATCTGTGTCGCGAGTTCTCGCAGTGAGAAGTCACTGAATCGGTGGTTTGTTAAAAAGAGAAGGACGTCGCTCGTCGCCTTGTGTTTGAATAAAGTCGGATCTGAAGGGGGTATTGAAAGAGAAATAGCTGCTCCAGACGAATTCGTACTATCCGTCTCGCGGTTCATGTGCCGTATCACGGACCACTACTATAAAAACATTATATGTGAGTCGGAATCAGCCTAAATATTCATCTGCCAGCAACGGACGTGCGGAGAACGAGGTCCGTCACCTCCGGGTCTCACCGCGTTCGGTCGCTGGGGCTAGAAAGTCCCACTCTCGGATAGCAAAACCCACAATTTCGATTCGCCGTTGGAGCTGTTCCCACTCACGCGCGATCTCTCGGCGACGATCCTCTTCGGTGACGTCGAGTACCTGGTCAGCGATCGTCTCGCGAAGTTGGTTCGGTGACTCGACATCGAACTCGACCTTCCATCCTCGGATCTGAGCGTTCATCTCGGTGAGCCGTTCGGTGAGGTCTTCGACGGTGTAGTCGCTGTCCCGAAGGCGTATGGCCTCCGTGAGCGCTTGACGGCGATAATCGGGGAAGTATGTCGTGTGGCCCCCGGTGTCGTCACGGTGGAGGATGTCGTCGTCGACGAGATGTTCGAGGACGCGTTTGGTCGGCCCGTGTGACCAGTCTGCTTCGGAGGCGATCCAGTTTGCTGTCCGCGGGTCTGAAACCTGTCGGGCGACCATCCGCACCCGGTCTTCACCCGTGGGTTGGCGTTCCATCGGACCCTCGGAAATCGATTCACCTCCAGTCATATAACCCCGTTCGTGCCGTGTCATAAAATAGGTCACAGGCATTTAGTCTATCACGAGGACTGCCCTCGCCATCTCCGCGGACTCGGCTGAAAAGAGTCAGAGAAATCTCGAACCCTGTTCTTGGCGGCTCTACCCTGGGGGAAGCGTCTTTCTGAGCCGATTGCAGCATTCGTGCTTCACCGACGGCGGTGGGGTACTTCAAAGTGGTCGTGATTATTGGAGTAATCAGGACCACTTGCTGTATTCGGCTCACCGGAAGAATTCGGGAGTCTAGAGTCTCTTACCGTCGGAATTCCGCACTACAGGAAATTGTATATCGTATATCGCTATACAAAATCTCGGGCCCTGGAAGGTGAGACTACGGCGGGTTTAGCGGGGCTGTAATGCGTGGTTTCGGGCGAATTTGTGAGGGGAGGACGCTTCGAATCCTCTTTCGAGGATCTTCTCGTGTCGTACTACCGACCAGATCGGTGAGTTTCCGAGATCCCCGACAGCGTTGCCACTCAGGAATCCGCATTGCCCCGGACCGAGTACCGCCCTATCCAATTCCAGTCTCCTTCTTCAGCAGCGTCAGCGTATTGTCGGCCGTCACAATGGGTGAGTGTTCGTACTCACCCGTCAACTCGACTTGGACGAGTAGGTCGACTGCTCGCCAAATCGAGTACAATAAACAGGCGAACGCGAAGTAGAAGAACCGCAGTCCGAAATTCGTCGACGTCGTGGCAGCCATGAATCGCTTGATCGACCGATAGCCACTCTCAATCTCCCACCGATGGCCGTACTCACTGAGAAAGCCGCCACCTCGGTTGGACATGAACACCGAGTACTGCCGGTGATCGTCGTGTTCAGAGTTCTCTTTACGTCGGTAGATCAGCGTCGTCTCGTGCCACTCATTCTTCCCGAGATGGAGCTTCCGGTCGGTCTCGTACCGGTCTTGCCCCCGTTGGAGGAGTCGTTTTGCCTGGGCTTTCTCGCTAGCCTGCATCCGCTTTGGGACAACAGAGGAGAGTCCCCGCTGGCTAATCATCTCCAAGAGGTGCTGACTATCGAACTCTCGGTCCATTAGCACGTTATCGACGTGAACGAGCTCTTCAGCGGAGTTGAGCAGGTCCTTGACGATCTCCTTTCGTGACTCGCCTCGTCGAACTGGGCGGGCATCAAGCACGAGCGGAACAGCGTTGCCGACCAGCTGGACGGTCGCCCATTGGTAGGCGTACTCGTCGTTCTTCTCCTTCGTTCCGATTATCTCGTCCTCGTGGCCGGTTCGGTCGCCCGTGAAGGGATCGTCCTCAGTGATGTCGATCGCGACGATTCCAGCTCGGAAGAACTCCTCCGTCCCCGCAAGTTCGTTGGTGAGTTGCTGGACGGCCTGTCGGTACATCTCGCGGATCTGCTCGATAGGGAGGTCACGAATCTGGTCGCGGTGGCCGTGTCCGAGTGGTGTTCGATCACGCGTCGACTCGTGGATGAAGCTCTGAGCGCCCTCGTTGGCGGCCAAGTTCTCACGGAGCCCCAGATAGGTCTGTAAGCCCCAGTAGGCGTTCTCAGGAATCTCACAGCCCTCGCCCCGGTTGAGCGAGAACGCGGGGAACACGACGCGACTGATGTGGTCGGTGATCTTCCCTGCCTTGTCGAGGATGGCTTGGTCGTTTGGGTCCGATTCAGTAGCGTCGTCGCCTCGCCCCGGGAGGTTTCGTTCTGGTTCGCGTGGTACCGCGACACCTGCGTTCTGTGCTTTGATCAGGATTGTTCGAGCCGCTTTCTGGACAGTGTCCCGAAGATCTCGCGTGAAGCGCTCGTTCCATGTGCGCCACAGTGTCGATTGATCGGGAACCGTCCCCAACTCTAGGCGTTCACAAAGTTCGGGATGGCTATCAAGGTACTCGAGGAGTGCTGTTTCGTTCTTCCATCCGTGGAGTTCTTTCAGCATGAACACACGAAAGAGGGTATCCATCTCGTAGCATGTCGATCTTCTGTAGCGGTCGTGGGCCTCGAATCTGAAGTAGGCTATTGGGAGTGTGCAGATGAACTGCTCCAGTGAGTCGTGTTCGTGGTGAGTAAACCAGACTTCCGAGACGATTTGAATATCCGATTCTAATCCGGCGAGTGAGGTTTGATCGTACAACGGCGTCAAATCATAGACTGGCCACTGGACGTACGGCTGTTGAGCGATTCGTCGAAAGACCGTGCGCTGTGACTCCCAGGTCGCAACCACTACGAGATACTGGCCACGACCCGGCCAAGAATCCGTCTAACTGATCAGTATAGAGGATCTAGTTACCGCAGCTGTCCGGCGACCGAGCGGTCCGGAGGACCCGGAAGGTCGCCGGTTCGCTCGCCGAAGGCGAGGCCAAGAGCCGACCATCGGGAGGCTCGCAGGCTTTTGGTCGAGCTTTTTCCAAGGAGCGAGCAACGCGAGCGACTGCAGCAAGAGGTCGGTGTGCGGGAGAGTTTAGCAGGAGATTCGCTAGTTACTACCCCGAAAGAAACTGTGCGTGAACTTTTCTATGACACGCTCGCAGAAAGTAGTTTTACTCAAATCTCACTCCGCTACAGAGTGGCGAATACAAGTCGTCCTTCCCATAGGCTATATTACTTAGTAGTATAACTTGGTTATTGATGGCAAAGACTCAGATCCAGCTGGCCAAAGCAGGCGAAATCACATCTGCTATGAAACGAGTTGCCGAGCGCGAAAACTGTGATCCGGACTTTGTTCGACAGCAGGTTGCCGACGGACAAGCCGTCATTCCGAACAATCATGCGCACGAATCGCTTGACCCGATGATTATCGGACGGGAATTTTCTACAAAGGTCAACGCGAACATTGGCAATAGCGACACGACTAGTGGTATCGAAGGCGAACTCCAGAAACTCCACACTGCGGTCCACTATGGTGCCGACACTGTGATGGACCTTTCAACCGGCGAGGATCTTGATGACATCCGTAGCGCTAATATCGAGCATTCACCCGTGCCGGTCGGAACCGTCCCGATTTACGAGGCTGTCAAGCGTGTTGACAGTCCCGCCGAGATCACCCACGAACTGCTGCTCGACATTATCGAGAAGCAAGCCAGGCAGGGCGTCGATTATATGACTATCCATGCAGGCGTGCTGATGGAACATCTTCCACTGACAGACGGCCGAAAGACTGGAATCGTCTCGCGAGGGGGGTCTATATTAGCCCAGTGGATCGAAGAGAATGGGATGCAGAACCCGCTGTACACGAAATTCGAGGAAATCTGCGAAATCTTCGCGGAACACGACGTGACGTTCTCATTGGGCGATGGCCTCCGTCCCGGTTGTCTCGCAGATGCGAGCGACGAAGCCCAGTTCGCCGAACTCGACACACTCGGCGAACTGACTCGGACCGCATGGGACCACGGCGTTCAAGTCATGGTTGAAGGCCCCGGACACGTCCCAATAGACGAGATCGCCGATAACGTCGAACGCCAACAAGACGTCTGTGACGGTGCACCATTCTACGTCCTCGGCCCGCTAGTCACCGATGTCGCGCCGGGCTACGATCATATCACAAGCGCGATTGGGGCGACCGAGGCTGCTCGTGCAGGAGCGGCGATGTTGTGTTATGTTACACCGAAGGAACATCTCGGTCTCCCTGACGAAGAGGACGTGAGAGACGGTCTCGCAGCCTATCGGATTGCAGCCCACGCTGCTGACGTCGCGAATGATCTTCCGGGTGCACGTGACTGGGATGATGCACTTTCCGAAGCGCGCTACGAGTTCGATTGGCGCAGGCAATTCGAACTCGCACTGGATCCCGAGCGTGCCCAAGAATACCACGATCAGACATTGCCTGGCGACAACTACAAGGAAGCTCGTTTCTGCTCGATGTGTGGTGTCGAGTTCTGCTCGATGCGAATTGATCAGGACGCACGGGATGCCGACGGTGAGATGTCTTCGATTGATGACGAGACTAACCTTGACGCTTCGCCTGCTGCGGATGTGAATCTCCCGCCGGTTGGAACCCATGACACGAGTCGCGTTCCTGATGAAGTCGAAATCAATGGTGTCACATTTACTCCTGCAGAATCACACGCAGACGATTAACCTTCAACAGTTCTGAAATTTATTTTTGGGCCACTCAATACGAGTGATCGCGACTTCGAAACCTGTGCTGACTATGTATCCTGTACTTACCGATTCCTCTCGGTCTATTTCAACCATTGTAGCGTGACCGACTCAGAGCGTCTATCTATCAGTCTGGACACTAGTGATTTCGAATCGTGCGCCTTCCTCGTCGCTGTCGGTCACGGTGATCTCCCACCCGTGAGCGTCAACGAACTGCTTGACGATATACAGCCCAGGCCCTCACCGTTGGTTGAGTCCTCCAATTCAAACACCTGCTCACCTACGTCTTCAGAGATACCCGGCCCAGCGGCTGCCACGTAGAAGCCGTCCTCCAACTCACCAATCGTCATAGGCACGTCCGCAATCCCGTATTCGACCGCATTCCAAATCAAATTCTCCACCCTTGCCGGAGCCGACTCGCATCAGCCTGAATTGTTTGCTCTGTGTCGGTGACCAGCGTCGTATCGGCTGTTGGAATGGTCTGCCAGCACTCACTGTCTCCGCAAGATCAATCGCCTCGACCTCGCTCCGCCTCACCCTCCATCCTTATCTGAGCACTGCCGTGAATGGAAACCCAAGAATTATATCTTCGTCAACTGGCTTGGCTAGCGTGGTTTACGAGACAGGAAATCGCACCGTCGACGACGCTGTCGCCCGCGTACTCGACGGCGAGACACTCGACCGCCGGGATGGACTCGCACTGATTGCCCAGACGGTCGAGCCCCTCGCCGAGGGAGCGGACTACGTCCGCTCCCAGCTCGGCGACGACACTGTCGACGCGTGTTCCATCGTGAACGCGAAGGCGGGCAACTGCGCAGAGGACTGTGGGTTCTGTGCGCAGTCAGTCCACTTCGACACTGGTATCGACACCTACGGCTTTCTCGACCCCGAACAAATTCTCAAGGCGGCCAAGCAAGCCGAACGCGACGGCGCCCAGCGCTTTGGCGTCGTCGTCGCCGAGAAAGGCGTCTCCAAGGAAAAACGCCCCGACGAGTGGGACGACGTCATCCGCGCAATCCGCTTAGTACGAGACGAAACCGACGTCGAAGTCGACGCCTCCCTCGGGATCCTCACCGAAGAAGAGGCCGCGATTCTCGCGGACGAAGGGCTCAATCACTACAACCACAACATCGAAACCTCGCCGCGTTTCTTCCCCGAAATCGTCGGGACCCATGACTTCGAAGACCGCGTGAAGACGCTCGAAGTCGCCAAGGAAGCCGGTATGGACCTCTGTGCCGGCGTTATCCTGGGCATGGGCGAATCGCCTACCGACCGCGTGGACGCGGCCATCGCGCTCCAGGACATCGGGGTCTCCTCGCTCCCCGTCAACATCCTCAATCCGGTCGCCGGGACGATGTTCGACGACCGAGAGGAAGCACTCATCTCCACGGCGGAGACCATCAAGACCATCGCGGTCTACCGACTGCTCCACCCGCACGCGCGAGTGCGGCTCACCGGCGGTCGCGAGGTCAACTTCGCTGAGGACGAGCAACACCTTCCCTTCGAGGCCGGCGCGGATGGCATCCTCACCGGGAACTACCTCACAACCGAGGGCCAGTCCCCCGGCGACGACATCGAGATGATGGAGCAGGCCGGCATGGAGCCCAATACCGAGGTCAACGATTTCGACCCGGAAGAAGTGAAATCCCGTGATGGCGACTCGGCCGACCCCGCGGGTACGGCGGTCGGGACAGCCACGAGCAAGGCGGAACTGTCTGATGACTAACACAGAGATACAGCAACAGCTATGAACGACATCAACTTCGCCGTTCTCGGCACTGGTGGTATCGGCCGTCGCGCACTCGAAGTCTCCGCGGACAAAGACGAACTCACCCCTATCGCAGCCTGCGACCGCCATGGAGTTGCCGTCAACCACGACGGCCTTGATGTGGACGAACTGCTGGCCGCAACGGAGGGGAACATCGCTTCCGACGGCGGGACTACCGTTGAATCCGGCGGTGACGACATCAAGGAACACGGCGACGACAAGGGCGTCGTCGCCTCCGCACAGGCCGAGCCGACGGAGACGCCCATCGAGGACATCATCGCCGAACACGAGGCCATCGACGCGGTACTCATCGCGCTTCCGAACCTCGAACACGACTTCATTCCGACTGTCGCCGAGCGCTTCGCGAACGCAGGCTACGAGGGCGTCCTCGTCGACGTGCTCAAGCGTTCACGTGTCATCGTCATGCTCGACGACCGCGAGGAACAACTGGAAGAATCAGGCATCACATTTGTCTGCGGTGCGGGCGCGACACCCGGCCTCCTCACGGGCGCGGCGGCACTCGCCGCCCAGTCGTTCATCGAGATCGAGGAGGTCGAAATCTGGTGGGGCGTCGGCCTCAAATCCGGCTACGAGGACAACCGCGGCACCGTCCGCGAGGACATCGCCCACCTCCCCGACTACGACATCGAATCGGCACGCGCCCTTTCGGACGAGGAGATCGAGGAAATCGTCGACGCTCACGACGGCGTCATCGAGTTCAACGACATGGAGCACGCCGACGACGTGCTTCTCGAACGGGCGGGTATCTGCGACGCTGAGGACGTGACCGTCGGCGGCGTCCTTGACCTTCGCAACGACGAGAAGCCCACAACGACGACCGTCAAAGTCACCGGTCGCACGTTCGATGGCGAGGTCGGTACCAACACGTTCGAACTCGACGACGACACGAGCATGGAAGCCAACGTGAACGGCCCTGCACTCGGCTACCTGAAGGCTGCCGTCCGCCGCAACTGGACCGGCGATTACGGCGTCTACGGGCCTGCCGAGCTCATGCCCGGGTTCTGAACCGTGCAGCAGCAGATGGATCGAGGGTTCGACCTCGAAGCACGCCTCCAGTCCCGGGAAGAGCGTGGGCTCCGTCGCGACCTCGCTCCTGTCGACCGTGTCGAGCCGAGGGCTCGCCGGGTGCCCGACCCCGGTGCCGACGTACCGGCCTTCGACGCCGATGCCGAGGAAATGCTGGTGTTCGCAGCCAACGACTACCTCGGGCTCGCGGGAGACGCCAGACTGGCCGAGGCAGCCGCCCGGACAGCCCATGAAGTCGGCACTGGCGCGGGCGCCAGCCGGCTCGTCGTGGGCGATACATCCGCTCACCGCAAGCTCGAACACGCACTCGTCAAATCGAAAGAAACCGAGCGTGCGCTGGCGTTCTCCTCGGGGTACGCCGCCAACATTGGGACGATTACGGCGCTCGCCCCCGACGCGATCTTCTCCGACGAACTCAACCATGCCTCCATCATCGACGGCTGTCGGCTCTCCGGCGCCGATATCGAGGTGTACGACCACTGTGACGCCAGCGACCTCCGGGCGACCATGGATCGCCGTGCCCGCGAAGCAGATGGGGAGGAATCCTGGCTGGTCGTGACAGATTCGGTATTCAGCATGGATGGCGACATCGCTCCACTCAGAATGATATGTTCGGCCGCCGAGCGCCACGGCGCGTGGGTGATGGTCGACGAAGCCCACGCGACGGGCGTGTACGACGGCGGCATGGTCGGTCAGCTGGGACTCGAAGATCGGGTTCATGTCCAGTTGGGGACCCTCTCGAAGGCGCTCGGTGCCCAGGGCGGGTTCGTCGCCGGGAATGAGATGCTCATCGAGTACCTGGCGAATGCGGCCCGTTCGTTCGTCTTCTCGACCGGGCTCTCCCCGCCTGCGGCGGGTGCCGCACAGGAGGCGCTACGTATCGCACGGGAGACGGACCGGCCCCAGACGCTCCAGAATCACGCCGATTACCTCCGGTCGGGGTTTGAGGACCTCGGCTTCGAGGTGCTCGGTGAGACCCACATCCTGCCCGTGCTGGTCGGAGACCGGGAGGATGCGGTCGCGCTCGATGAAGCGCTCCGCGACCGCGGGGTGCTCGCCCCTGCCATCCGCCCGCCGACCGTTCCGGTGGGGATGTCACGGCTGCGCGTCGCTCCCACAGCCGCACACACGCGCGAGCAACTCAACCGCTGTCTCGACGCGTTCGAGGCCGCCGGCGAGGAGGTGGGGCTGCGATGAGTTTCTTCGTGCTTGGCACCGGGACAGGTGTCGGCAAGACTGTCATCACTGCCGGCCTCGTGGGCTGGCTCCGCGACCGCGGCCGCGATGCAGTCGGTATCAAGCCCGCACAGACTGGCTTTCCACCGGACGACGACGCTGGCTTCGTCGCCGAAGCCGCGGGAAGCGAGGACGCCAGTGTCTGCCTGCGCTATCTCGAACCCGCGCTTGCCCCGGCAGTTGCCGCAGATGTAGAAGATGTCGCCCTCTCTTACGACGAGATCCTACAGGGTTGTCGGCGCGAACTAGAGGCTGCTGACCCGGGTATCGTCGAAGGGATTGGCGGTCTCCGGGTGCCGCTCGCTGAGGGGATGGAGGTCGTCGACCTAGCCGCCGATCTCGGGTTACCGACGCTCGTAGTCGCACGCTCGGGACTCGGCACGCTCAATCATAGCGCGCTGACCGTCAAGGCTCTCGAACGGCGCGGTCTTGACGTGTGCGGTGTCGTCCTCAACGATTACGCTGGCGAAACGCTCGCCGAGCGGACGAACCCCGACGTACTCGAATCGATGGTCGACCTGCCTGTGTACACAGTGCCGGGACTCGACCTAGACACGCCGGGCGAAGCGGTGACAGCGGTAAAGGAAAACCTTCCGCCGAGTGTATTACCTGAATAGCGCCTACGACGGACCCAGAGGAATTGATAGATTCTGGGATTGATCCGCCTCAAAGCCGTATGCATTGAGACAACCAGTCTCAACTTCTGTTGGTAGCGTCAGATACGGCGAAATCCCGAGAAAGCTGGTCTTGAGCGGCTACAACAGCCTACTCCGGCGTTTTCCCACTGGAGATGGACGAAGAGCGGGTACAGAGGCCTCGCCCTCGAAAGTGACTCTCGACCGCCGGCGTTGAACCCTTGCTCGGCATTAGAACTCTCGAGAATTGAAGCAGACCGATCCACATCTTCAGAACCAATCCAGAATACGTTGCCTGTTACAGGCGTCTGTAAGGGGTTTCTGCATCTCGCCTCTATCCAGCGTCAGCCCCGGCCCCGTGGACGTGAAGTTCCAGACGAGCGTCTGTACCGAATTTCTGTAACAGGCCTCTGTCCCGTCTTGCCCCGCACAGAGAACCCAGCTGGCTATCGTCACCGAATGTTCGTAACGGACGGCTGTAACTACTGGCTGTTACAGATATCTGTAACGCCCATCTGTATCAGACAGCTCGTCCCGCGGTCGCGTGCCAGATTACAGCAATAGGCCCCAGAGACAAATTACAGACTACCATTACAGTCAACAATTCCAGACAGAGGGTTTAATTTCCAATATTCGGGAAATGCACTCATATGGGCCGCTCGGACGTACTATAGCATAAATTACCTCTATTACAGATGGCTGATACAGACTGCTGTTGCAGATTGCTGGCCCGATTGTCTGACACAGATATATGTAACAGGCACCCAAATAGAAGGAGTGTATGATATCCCTCGTCGTCTACTCCGAATCAGGAGGCACGTACAAGACCACTACGACCGGAAACCTCGCAGATGCGTTCCAGCGCGCAGGTCTTGATACTCTCGTCATCGACCTGGACCCCCAAGAGGGGAACCTCACCACCCTCTTCGACGTCGGTGAAGACCGTAGCGACCCCGACGCAGACAACATCGTTCGTCACATTCTGGAGCGACCAAAGGGGCCATTCAAGGACCTGATCAAGACGAGCAGTGAAGGCGTCGACGTCGTCCCGAGTCACGATATGCTCGGTGACTTCACAAGCAATCTCGAACAGAAGATATCCTACGAGGCTCAGATGGAGGGGATGGACAAAGAGGACTACCCGCGGTTCGAGCTTCTCTACAACCTCCTCTGGGAACAAGAGGAACTCCAAAAGGAGTATGATGCTGTTCTCATCGACCCGAACGCGCGTGCAGAAGACCTCCTCTACAACGCGATCTACGCCCTTCGAACTCTCGTTGCGCCTGTCAAACCAGCCGGGAAGGGGAACCTGAGTCTCGACGGCCTAGAACAGCTGGTCACTGGCATGGAGGACAAACTGGATATCCAAGTCGGACTCTCCTGTGTGGTTCCGAGCGGCGTCGGGCAGACGAACGCCCACCAACAGTATCAGCAAAAGTTCGAGGGGACTGAAGAGTTCGCGACGCCAGTCTCGATAGCTGACCGCGAGAGTATGATGGACGAGATGTGGGAAGCACGTGGGTCGGCGTTCAAGGTAGTCGAAGAACGCTGGAAGACCCACGAGGTCGACGGCAAGATGGTTTCTGAACCGGGCCAGCGCCGCGTTCCTGACCGTGAGATAGATACCCTGGAAGATCTCTGGACGCTGGCGTACTTCATCGGGACAGAGACGTTCGATGCGGACATCCCAGAAGAGCTCACGCTAGAGATTCAGGACCACGAGAATGTGACTCTCCGCCCCTCATTCGGTGAAGAGCCTGAGGTGACTAACTGATGGGGGGTATGAAGAAGGGGTCTGGCAACCTCGATTTCGGAGAAGAGGACGACGACTCGGACAAGAGTCCAGAACCCGAGTCTAGCGAGGAACACGAAGAGTCCGAAGCAACCAGCACCGAGGAGGAGACCGACGTGACGGTCGATGGCCCGAATGGAGATGATGCAGGACGACCGGGTGCATCGACGGCCACGGAGGAAACGAAGTCAAATTCCAGCGAGGGTTCGTCGAGGTACCCATACTTCGTGCGTCGGAGCAACGTCGGAGACGAGCGAGACAACCGTCTGGAATTGTTCGCACGCGACGAGGTCGTCTCCCAGGAATCGGAGTTTCGGAGTCAACTCGCGTCGGAATTGGGGGCCGATGACATCGCGAAGACGGATGCTCGCGAGTATGCGCTTCTCGCGGCGTTCAACAACGTCGAAGAGGTGGCAGAATTGATGCGTGAGGACGGGTACGGCGAACTCGATTAGCACCGGCGTCTTTCACTTTCACCCCGGGACTGCTGAGGTTTTATTCAGAGTTCAACCTAAAACAGTCGCTCGATATAGAGGGGGGGAATAGCGGATAGACTACCGCGGGTCAGTGTGACGGTAGCCCTGAACAAAATGGCTGACAAAGATTCTGCACCACTCGTCCAAATCGATGAACTCACGAAAATCGCATCGATAGATTTGGAAAACATTGACAACGTGAGCCTTCTCTTTGAGATGACCTTCTCGCATTTCTGCTAGCACTTGATGACGAGGACTATGCATCAGTGGCGGAGCTCTGCGGACATGTCTGAAGACCTAGAAATGCTAGCAGACGAGTGAACAACCTCGCTATGAAACGTCATGGTGGGCAGCCGTGTTAATTTGGGCTGTCAGTTGCTGCTGTGTGTCGAGACCAGTATGGAATCGGTTGATAATCTCGGTTTGATGCTTCGGGCAGGTGAGAATCGCGACAGCACCGTCCCCAACCGGGACGAGCGGCTGGTGTGGCGTATGTGCTGCGAGGCCGCAACTGGGACAGCTCACGCCGCCAGCAGGCCGGTGGTTGAGGAGGTCAGCGGATGCCTCCGACGTGTATCCACAGGTCGAAGCGAACTGCTGTAGGTGGTCGTCACAGCCGATAAGTGGAGCTGTAAGCTGGTCGAGAAGCAGGAATGACAGCATATGCCGGTCTGGGGACTGGAGGGCTGACTCGCACGCATCGCACTGCATCGGGGGAAGATCCTGGTTTACAGCTGAGTCGTGGTGCAGCGAGTCTCCGAGGTCCATCTGAGATCGTCGATTGCCACGCCGGACGGGTAAGTGATAGGGAGCACGAAGCCGTTAGATACCCATAGAGAGTTTAACCAACATCTGGTGTAGTTCACTCAGTTTGTTGGTTAAGTTCGGTTTACCTCAATAGCTTCAAATTACTCGTGGATTGCCCGTCGTGTGAACAGCAGAACTACCACAGCCATACATTTCTGAAAACAAGAGTGAAAGCGTATCTCCGGGTCGATCTACAAGATATCTCGTTCACACGAGATTCGTGGTTTCGTGTGTACATACCAGAAATCGCCGGCCACGACGCGCAATCCCGTGGAGTCCTGTAGAGAAGTGCTGTTACGTATCGGCCTTCACGGTCACAAAATCGGTTTTGACCATTCGTGTCCGCATTCGGAGCACTCGAAAATATAGCTCGGTTCCTGCTCAATAATCTCTCGGCGTTTCGCCTTCACCAGCCGATACCCGCAGTTTGGACAGGTCGCAAACGCCATTATCCACGGACAATATACGGCCGTGGAAAAACGTCCACCCTATGGAGTTAGGTTCTCTATTTCGTGCTTCTTTCAGCAGGATTTCCGAGGGGACTGCGTGTCTGGGGCCGGTTTCGGCTGGAGGCTGAGCGGGGCGTGGGGAGTGTTTTGAATTGGTGGCCTTAGCCACACTATCGGGTACAAAGCCGCCGACTAGGGCCCCTGATGTAACGCGTTCTTCCCCATCTGATGAGATGCTTATTGGCTGAGATCCGATTCCGGAAATTCCCGGAAGCCCTAGTTTTCCGTAAACAGGAATCGAGTGACAGCGTAGGAATTGAGATTGCTCTTGTGGTGTTACTTGGGTCGTTTCCGGAAACGACCCGGTCACGCTTTTAGGGGTAGACGAAAAATGAGACGACCACAGACAGATGATCCGCGATGCTCGCGTCCTCCGCGCCGGGTTCGTCCCTCGAGAAGTCGAGCATCGCGACGCCGAAGTCAACCACCTCTCCAGCGTTCTCGAGCCCATCACGAACGGAGAACCAGCCGACACAGCTATCGTCACCGGACCCAGCGGAACGGGGAAAACCTGTATCTCGAAATTCGTCACGGAACGACTTCGGGAAGAAGTTCTCGACGTTGAGGCCATCTACGTCAACTGCTGGCGCAACTACACTCGGTTCCGCACGCTCTACCAAATCCTCGACGACCTCGGCGCGACCATCGACATCCACCGCCAGTCGACGCCCCACGACGAACTCGTCGACCGCCTCCAACAGCACGACGGCGCACGAACCGTCGTCATCCTCGATGAGGTCGACCAGCTCGAAGACCCCAGCGTCATCTACGACCTCCACAGCCTCCCACAGTTCGCGATCATCTGCATCGCGAACAAGGAAGAGGAGCTGTTCAGCCGCGTCGACGACCGCCTCGTGAGTCGCCTGCGCTCCAGCGAACACGTCCGGATGGACAAGTACCACGACGAGCAGCTGTACGACATTCTGCGTGCTCGCGCCAAGTGGGGCCTCAACGAGGACGTCATCACCGACGACCAGCTTTACCGAATCGCCGACGCGGCCGCCGGCGACGCCCGCCTCGCAATCGGCATCCTCCGGACGGCAGCCAGCACGGCCGACCGCGAAAATCAAGAACAGATTACTGACGACATCCTCCGCGACTCGGCTGACGACGCCCGTGCTCAGATTAAACAACGAAGTCTCGATTCGCTCACGCCCCATCAGCGGGCTGTCTACGACATCGTTCGTGAGCACGGCCCGCTCGGACCAAGCGAGATTCACGACCGCTACACAGAGGCGGTTGACGACCCACGGACGAAACGAACCGTTCGGACGTACCTCTCCAAGATGGAACAGTACAACCTCCTCGAGGCAGAGGGCACAAGTCGAGACCGAGAGTACTCGCTCGTTGACTCGGCAGCTGCATCGCCGATGCAGTAATCGGGAAGGGTCGCGTACGCACGTCCCGCAGGTAGCCGATTTAGGCGGAAGTTCTATGTATTGGTATCTCGATAGAGATATCTAGAAGCGGAAAGCGACAGCGCAAGCAGGAGGTGATTTCAATAATGAACGAGTTAATGGATGCCACCGCTGCGAAAATTGTGTTAGCCATCCAGCGTGGCGATTCTATCAACCGTATCGCGAGCAAGATCGACGTCTCATACTCGTGGGTGTACGACTGGGTTGAGCGGTTAGATGACGCAGAAGTTATCGCTAATACTGATAATGGAATCCAGGTCGTCGATCACGAGATGCGCCAGCAGTACGCCGAGATGATGGCTGCGTTGCACAGCCGCGACACCATCTCTCAGGAAGACGCGTACGTCATTCCACACTTCGCCGGAATGGAGTTCGCGTACACGGAAATTGACGCGGCATACGTCTGGACACACGGCGGCTTCCAGATCGCGCGGAGCCACGACGACTATCCGGTGTTCATCGAAGTGCACGACCGTGACGTCGAACGGTGGATTGCGTTCTTCCAGCAGTTTGGCGTCGACACGACGATCAACGAGCGCCCGGATGCCAACGACGTCGACGGAAACGTTCACTACGTGTTGTTCCCCAAGACCGGCGAGATCGACGCCGAGTGGGTCGACGGTAACCCCGTCATCCCGTTGGACGATACCGTCAGCCAGATGATGGAGAATCGGCCAGCATACGAGCCCGCCTTGGAGATCATCGCCAACGAGTACAACAGGGACATCGATGCATCACATCACAGTGCCATAAGTGCGAACGAACAGATGGAATGAGTCTTCCCGAGCGACAATCCGAGCTGATTGACACGCATCGCGCGGTCCAGGATGCCGAACTGCCGTATGTTCTCGTTGGCGGCTGGGCAGTGTCCGCGTTCCAAACACGGTTTACGACCGATATCGACACCGTGATTCCGGACACTGCACTCGACGACTACGATATCCTCCTTCGTGACCTCGGATACGAGAAACAGTTCGAGCAGGACGTCTCGAACGAGTACGACGGGCGAATTGTTCAATACACAAAGGGGGTCGGAGCGAACACCGTCAAATTCGAGGCACTCGTAGATGCGATGGGATGTCGACAGACGGACGCGGAGTGGTCGTACCGCTATCTTCACGAACACAGTACCATCGAATCACTTGACGTCGCCGACGACCTGGACGGGCGAATCCCGGAACCGGCCCTGCTGTTCGCGATGAAACTCCACAGCGGGCGAAAGGCCGATACCCGCGACCTCGTCGTGATTAGCTTGCGTGCGGATTTCGACCGCATCGAGCGACACGTCCACCGTGGCGACCCGGAGAAGCTCGATAAACAGATCGAGATGGTCCTGAATCGACTTGAAGAAGATGGGTTCGAAGACTCGTTCAAGGGCGTCTTCCGACAAGAGGAACTGCCAGCAGACGCGGTTGACAACCTCGTTTCGTTCCTAGCCGAGCAGCGAAACCAGCTGTGACGTATTAACCAACAGAATACACGAAAACTCGTTTTGTTGGTTAACTCTCCAATACGGGGGAACTCAGTTCTGGAAACGTTCTCGGAAACCATTAGCTATCCACAGAAACCCGACGACTGGGAACAAGTTTCCCACCTGTCTCGTGCCTTCCCTGAAACGCGGAAGCGCCACGCCGCGGCTTATCGGGAACGTAGACAACTAGTCGAGTATGAGAGAACACTCAACGTCGAACCGATTAGCGGTGGACCAGCCGACACGAGGAGCTGACCGCAATCGGTCCCTCGCTGACCAGGCCGATCCGGCTACGGACGAGATGCTGCTGCCGCAGCTCGACAACGGCATCACCCTGCTCGACGTCGAAGGAGGCCGCGGCGTCCCGATCCTGCAGTCGCTCGTGCTCGACCATCTCCTCCTACACGACGGGCCCGCCTTCTGGGTCGACACAAACGGACACGCGACGACGACGACACTCGCCCAAATCGCCCCTAGTCAACGGTTGCTCAACCGAATTCACGTCGCCCGTGGATTTACCGCCTACCAACACTACGGCGCCGTCTGTGATCTCCCGACGGCAGTGAATAAGGTAATCCAGACATCCACCGCCGACGCCCGGGCAGCCGGTCGAGGGGAACCGAGTCGTGACGAGGACACGTCGTCCCACACACCCGCCCTCATCGTCGCCCCGGCCGTCGACGCCCAGTATCGCACCGACGATACCCTCGGCGAAACACACGCGAAAACCCTCCAAGCCCGCACCCTTGCCCGGTTAGCGACCTACGCCGAGGGGTACGACATCCCGGTGCTCGTTACGCGTAACGAACGAAACGAATTCACCGAGTCAATCGCGACGGTCGCCGACCAGCACCTCGAGTGCGAGCAAACTCGGATGGGGCCACGGGTCGTCGGCGAGAACTTCGAGACACTCGTCTATCCCGTCGATGACGGCGCGTACTACCAGACGACATTCGCGTACTGGCGGCAGCTGCTCGCGGCACGCGCCACGCAGGTCGGCGTGGAACCGACGACGCCGACGCCGTCGACGCCGACTCCGGAGGGCGTCACAGCTGACGGTAAGACGGTGGCGGCCACCGCGGACCCCTTGCTCGATGCGTGGACCGCGACCGGGACAGGAGGCCGATAGCGATGGGGCGCACAAACCCGACGTACCGGGATGCACTGCGGGCCATCGAAGAGCGGTGGGCGGAGTTCCGGCGGGCACTGCGGCGTCGCGACCAGCCGCGCCTTGACCGGCTGTTCGAGTACGCCCGCGAGCACGCCGACGCGAGCGGGCTGTTGAACCACCAGAATCCGCTGCTGCCGTCGCTGCTTAGCATCGATCTCGAACAGGAGGCCCGCCTCGACGACCACGAGGAACGCCTGACAGAGCTTGAGGAACGGCTTTCGGAAACTGGAGGAAAACAGCAGCAATCGCCTGCCGAAGGTGACACTGGAGGTGCAGAATGACTGAGTTGACGACAATCGCCTTCGACATCGAAACAACGGGGTTCGAGACCGATGACGAACTCACAGTAGTTGGGTTCGACTCGACGGTCTCGTCGCGAGTGTTTCTCAATATAGACGGAACGACACCACAAGCAGGCTTCACAGATCGGCTCAACGACACCCTCCAGACACCCATACAGCTCTCACTCCACGACAGCGAACAGGAACTCCTGAACGAACTGGCGACGTTCGTCACGTCGACACTCACCCAACGCGATGCAAAGCTCGTCGCGTACAACGGTGAACGGTGGAACGGGGGATTTGACTTGCCGTTTCTCCGGACTCGTCTCTGTACCCACGGGCTCGAGTGGCCCTTTGGAACGCTGCCATACGTCGACGTGATGGATGTCTTCGAGACACGCTTCAATACGAGTGAGGATACGCTGAGTGGCGTCTACGAGGAACTGATCGGCGCCGGAATGAACGAGGTCGATCCATTTACCGACAGTAGTGAGGCAGTCACTGCGTGGGAGGAGGGCGCCTACGAGCCACTCATCATCCACAACGTCGCCGATATCCGACGAACTCGAGCGTTGATGGAACTTGCAGAACAGTACTGCTCGAAGTCGGATTTCTCGATGAAATCGCTCGAACCAATCGTCTGAGGGCTAGTTGTACCCGTTCCGAAAACACGAGTCCCCCGCCAGTAGGACAAGGCGGACACGCCTATCGTCTAAGAATCAAGCTATGGCGGGTTCTCAGCATCGTTGATCCCTTCGAACGTCTCGTTGGTATAGGCGTATCGCCATCGTTGGAGAATCGCTCGTGTCACAAGGCCGGTCTCAGACACAGCAATACAGGATTCCTCGACGGGACGACTCGGAGCGTCGGGTGGTGGATGGAAGTGTCGTCTCGGCGCGTCCGGTTTCGGGTGGCAATCGAACCGGAAATTCTGATTCCGGTCGTCCGTGTAGTGGACCGCATAGTTTTCGGTTAGACTCCACCGGATGTCGATCCGAGCGGTTGACGCTGCACCGACTCCATCGGACAGTTCGACCGAGAGCGTCTGTGGATTCAACGGATCGTCTAGTGACGCTGTCTCGGCCAGCGGCTCCTGCTCCATGATCAGGTCTCGAATCTCACGCAACGCCCCGGGGTCAATAGGCCCAAATACCTCGGATTGCTCGACCGGCTGAGACTGTTGAGAGGGGGTCTCGTCGCTGGTCATACGACGATGGAGGTATCGCTATCGCCCTCATCGTCGGGATCTGTGCCAGTCAGGTGGCCCGTATTGCTTGCTTCACCGATTGCGAGTGTTGCTTGTGCGAGTGCGAGGTTGCGTCGCGTCGTTTGCCATTCCGTGAGGAGGGCACCGTAGTCGCTATCGACGTCGTCGACGTCTCGTTCGCGGGCGAATTCTTCGGGTGAATCGACATCATACTCCTCACGCCATTCCTGTATCTGTGCCTTCATATCCGCAACACCGGACGCGATCTCTTCGGGGGACAGTTCCGCGAGCAGCGACTGTGCATGTTCGGTGACAATCGCTGTTTCCGATCGTCGATAGCACGTCGTCTGCCCGTCTTGGGAGGTTGTTACTTCGCCAGCGCTTTCGAGCGTTCGCAAGTGCTTCCGTGCCGTGGTTGCCGAGACGCGGGCGCGGTCGGCGATCTCTCCGGCGGACGCAGGGTCGTAGGTAGTGCGGATGATTTCGTACACTCGTTCAAACGGCGTCGTCTCCTCAATCCAGTCTTCTTCGACGACATCGTTTACGTCGCGGTGTTCGGTCCCGCCATCCGGAATCATTCGATTGGCTGGGGCCATCTCCTCGGACATGATATACCAAACAACGAGAGGGCAGCATAATAATCTGTGGGACAATATTTTGTTCTCTTGGCTGCCTACTGCCGTTCCCACAGCGTTTCGATTCGCTCTTCGACGTAAACTCGCCATTTAGGTTGGAATGTCCCTAGTTCCACAGATGAAACGAAGCTAGTGCGGAATCGCCGTCGGCCTTGGGGAGGGGTTCGATGTATTGCTCAGGCAGGATCGCATCGTCAATCGAGCGAGAGTCGCTATCGACGAACTACTCGGCGTTGCCGATCGCGGGCAATACGGACTAGAGGTTGATCGAGGTTTGGGCCAGGAGATCCACGACGCGCTTGAACACAAGGTAACGTCTCTCGGGTGGATGCGAATAGAAGATTACACTCCCAAGCCCATCGCTTCGATCTGTTCCTGGTAGCGGTTGCGGATGGTGACTTCGGTGACGTTCGCGACGTCGGCGACTTCGCGCTGGGTTTTCTTCTCGTTGCAGAGGAGGCTTGCCGCGTAGATGGCGGCGGCCGCAAATCCGGATGGTGATTTCCCGGAGAGTAATCCTTGTTCGGCGGAGGTGTCGATGATTTCGCGGGCCTTCGCGATGGTTTCCTCGGAAAGGTTGAGGTCGCTTGCGAAGCGGGGGAGGTATTCCTTGGGGTCGGTTGGCTGAATTTCGAGGGAGAGTTCGTGGGCGACGTAGCGATACGTTCGTCCGATTTCCTTCTGGTCGATGCGGGCGACTTCCGTCACTTCTTCGAGGGTTCGCGGGATGCCCTCCTGGCGGCAGGCGGCGTAGAGGCAGGCAGTTGCGACGCCCTCGATGGAGCGCCCACGGATGAGGTCCTCGTTGAGCGCGCGCCGATAGATGACCGAGGCAACCTCGCGAACACTACGTGGGACGCCAAGCGCGGACGCCATCCGATCGGTCTCCGAGAGCGCGAACTGGAGGTTGCGTTCGCCCGCGTCCTTCGTCCGGATGCGCTCCTGCCATTTGCGGAGGCGGTGCATCTGGTTGCGTTTCTTCGCGTCAAGTGAGCGACCGTAGGCGTCCTTGTCCTTCCAGTCGATCTGGGTCGTCAACCCCTTATCGTGCATCGTTTTCGTCGTCGGCGCGCCCACGCGTGATTTCTGGTCGCGCTCTGAGGAGTTGAACGCCCGCCACTCCGGGCCGTGATCGATTTGGTCGTCCTCAAGAACGAGCCCGCAATCCTCACAGACTCGTTCGCTCTGATCGGTGATCACGTTGGATGAGTTGCACTCCGGGCACTGCTGTGCCTCGTCGTTCGTTTGTGCTTGCTCACGCTGTTCCTTTTCACGTTCCCGAGTCGCCCGTTCCATTCACCATATGACAACCTAGTAAGTATATATAGGCCTTTGCTTGTCACCGGCCAAAGAGAGACAGATCGCAGTGCGGATTAGCTTATACCGGCGACTAGTAGCATCACGCCAAACCGGCATCTCGGAAACAAGCTGGAAATCAGTCCGACAGACGCTAACCACCAACTTCGGCGGCATACGGACTAATCCCTCCCTTCTCCGAAATCCGGAATCGACACGCCATCGGCTATGAGACAGCGCCGTGTTTCCGGAGAGAGGGTTGGAAAATGCCATTTACCATCGACTTTCTGGACGACGGCCGCGTCCTGGAGTGGGAGACAACAGCCGACGGCGCCGTCGCAACAGAACGAGACAAGTACACCCCGCGCTTCTACGTCGCCGCTCGCGACCCAGAGACCGACCTCGACCTCACGACACTCCAGTCGGTGTACGACCAGCACCCGGACGTCGTCGCGACCGAGATGGTTACGCGACGGCCGGGCTTTCGACGGGACGAGGAATCAGTCCTCGCCGTCGACGTCGCCCACATCGACCGCGTCACCCCACTCGCCCGGCAGGCACGCCAGCTGTCGGACTATCCAGTCGGGGATCTCGCCTGTTTCAACGTCGACTTCTCGCGAGAGTTCCGGTACTGTCTGGAGACCGGCGCCGATCCGACGCCGGCGAGCGAGCTGTCGACGCTCCGGCTCAGCGTCCCGGTGACCGAAACGAGCAACGATGTCTACGAGAAACTGTCCGTCGCCGGCGACACCGTCACCGGCTCGCCGACGGATATCCTGACCGCCGTCCAAGGGGCACTCGAAGCGCACGATCCGGATGTCCTGGTCTGCTCGACGAGCGAGATCGTCCCGACCCTGTACGAAATGGCGACGGCTGCCGGCGTCGACGACTTCTCGCTGAGTCGGTGGCCGGACGTCGACTACCAGCAGCTCGCGAGCCGGTCGACGTACTCGAGTTACGGCCGCGTCGGCCACTCGCCGGCGCGGTACAACATCCCCGGCCGGGCGATCATCGACGAGTCGAACACGTTCTTCTACGGGGAGACGAACCTCGACGGCGTCCTCGACCTCGTGTCGCGCTCGAAAAAGCCCGTCCAGGAACTTGCGTGGGCGTCGATCGGGAACGTCCTCACGGCGATTCAGATCTGCGAGGCCCACGACCGCGGTGTCCTCGTCCCGTGGAACTCCTGGCGCCACGAGTTCTACAAACCGATGGGGACGCTCCACGACGCCGACCGCGGCGGCTTCATCTTCGCACCCAAGGTCGGGCTTCACGAGAACGTCCACGAACTCGACTTCTCCTCGTTGTACCCGAACATCATCTGTACCCGGAACGTCTCGCCGGACGTCATCCGGTGTGACTGCCACAGCGATCGCGACGACGTCCCCGGCCTCGGATACTCGATCTGCGACGACCGGGGCTACCTCGTCGACGTGCTACAGCCGATCATCGACGCTCGCGACGAGATCAAGGCGGCCATCCGTCGCGAGAAGGAACGGGACGACCCCGACGAGGACCGACTGGCGGAACTCGAGGGACGGTCGGGAGCGCTGAAGTGGATCCTCGTCGCGTGCTTCGGCTATCAGGGGTTCAGCAACGCGAAGTTCGGCCGCATCGAGTGCCACGAGGCGATCAACGCGTTCGCTCGCGAGATTCTGCTGACGGCGAAACAGCGACTGGAAACTGGCGGCTGGCGGGTCGTCCACGGCATCGTCGACTCCATCTGGGTGACGCCGGACCCCGACATCGACGACAAGGACCGCGAGGACCTCGAGACGCTCACGACGGAGATCACGGAACGCGTCGAGATTCGGCTCGAACACGAGGCTCACTACGACTGGGTGGCATTCGTCCCGCAGCGCGAGAGCGACGCCGGCGCGTTGACGAAGTACTTCGGGAAGGTCGCCGGCGACGACGACTTCAAGATCAGAGGTATCGAAGCCCGGCAGCGCTCAACCCCGCCGTTCATCGAGGACATCCAGCGGGACTGTCTCGGCCGGCTCGACGCGACTCGATCTCCAGACGCCGTACTCGACTGTCTCCAGGATGCTATCAAGCGCCTCCACGCTGGAACGGTGCCGGTCGAGCAGCTCGTCGAACGGAATCGTGTCTCCAAGCCGCTGGAGGGATATACGCAGAACACACAGAACGTGGCGGCGCTGAAGCGGGCTCGAGAGCAGGACCTCGCCGTCCACCCGGGACAGGACATCGAGTACGTAGTCATCGACGACGAGAAGAGCTCGCGAGAGCGAGTCGCGTTAGCCCACGAAGAGATAGAGTCGTACGATGCGTCGTACTACGAGACGCAACTCGTCAGAGCTGTCGAGAGTGTGCTGGCACCGCTTGGCTGCGATCGGACGGAGATTCAACGCGAGATCGCGGAAACTCGGGAAACGGACTTGGCCGCCTTCACCGAGATTGAGAGAGGTTAACCAACACTATCGAGGTATCGGGAGATTTGTTGGTTAATGCTGAGTGGAGACGCGGAAGGGAGCTGGAGAGAATACCTCACCCACACACCCCTCGTCCAGAGTGAAAAACAATCAGAGGTGTGGGGTAAGGTCCACGGGAAATAGGGGTTCTCGTGAGAGAAGATCAGCAAGAATCACGGAAAGACTGCTTGAGAAGAGAGAACACGGAAGAAATGGAACAGCGAACACGAGCAGCGGTTCGAAACCACCCGGACGAATGCCGCCTTCGTCCTCATTTGTGTGCTGAATGCACTTGGAGAGTGGTAAGGAGCAGGTAGTAATAAAACTTCTAGGTAATACTAAGTAGATTGGTATGTTTAGAGGATCCTTGGCTGTGTGACGACTGCTGTTAGAGGGATAAACGTCTCATGCCCTGTGATTTCGGCACTTCCCAGCCGACTCGTCGTGTGGTTTCCGCCCGGTCAACCGAGGGACTCTCGTAGCGTTTCACTCTGGACGAGGGGTGTGGGGGTTCGATTCCGTCGTCAGTGTATTATGAGACGTTGAAGGAACAATCGTCATTCTGACTATTCGCTAACCAGCTAAGCGGCATCAAAGCCGAAATCGGGATTGGTATCTCTCGTTCTTCCTCGTCAACCGGAATCAAGATACCCAATCCCGACAGTTCCGGTTGTACCCTGCTTTGCTTCGGTTGGAGATCTGGTCAGCGTCTTCACTCTTGACTGGGGTGCCGACGAACGCTCGTCACCATCACTCGAGGTTCACTTTCCACCCCAGCTCGTCACACCGGTGTTTCACTCTGGACGAGGGGTGTCTGCCGTGCGTCAGACACCCAGTGCCGTTGTGTCCTCTCATAGAGATGATTGATTACCCGGCTCGGGAGATACACTCTGGACGGGGGGTGTCGTCTCAACCAACTACGCTGCTCACCGGGTGGAGGGCTATTCACTCTTGATCAGGGGTGTGTCAAACCCGCTCCAGTCCGGCGTTTTCACTCTGGATTAGGGGTGCCGGTCTGCGACGGTAACGAACGCTTCGAATCCGATTTCACTCGGGACCGACTCGACCCTTTGTGAGGATGATACGGCAGCGACAAAACATCAGAAGACGACCATAGCCCGATTTACACTCTGGTCGAGGTAGCCAAATCATTAAGTAGGTCCCATCCGCGATGTCTGATATTGATGGCTGAGGAACCGTCCCAACTCTCTGACTTCGACGGCCGCTACGAGGATCCCGCTGACGATCCCCTCTTCGACTTTGATGAAGACGACCCCGACCGAGCCAACATTTTCGCTCGCAAGGAGCTGCTGAAGGTTGGTCACGTCCCTGAAAGCGGACGTATCGTCGGCCGAGATGGCGAGATCAAGGCCGTGGCTGCTGAACTCAGGCCAATCGTTCGTGGCGATCCGCCCAACAACGTGATTATTTACGGCAAAACGGGAACCGGGAAGTCACTAGTTGCTCGCCACGTCACAGAACGAGCCCG